>CAZEWA010000260.1:0-7528 GCA_964515685.1 uncultured Polyangiales bacterium
TGAACACCCGCTGCAGGAAGCTAGCCAGCTTGCGGTCGTCTTCGGCGACCAGAAGTTTCACGACACCTCGAACATAGCGCGACCTAGGGCGTATACCTGCCATTTCAGGAGGCCAAGGGCCGCTTACTCGTCTCTCATTACGAAGTCTTAATCTCCAGGTAAGGCCTCCTTCGTCGATCCGCACTATTCGGAACCGCTGCATGCTCGAAAATCTGGTGGAATTCTCCGTACGCAAGCGCGGCTTGGTACTGCTTGTATGGGGACTGATTGCGGTGATGGGCGTCTTTGCGCTCAAGCGTTTGTCTGTGGATGCGGTCCCAGATGTCACGAACACCCAGGTCCAAATCCTCACGTCGGGCGCGGGACTGTCCCCTGTCGAAGTCGAGCGCTTCCTCACGTACCCGGTGGAAGCTGCGGTCAACGGCGTGCCCGGCGTCACGGAGATTCGCTCCATCAGTCGAACTGGCGTCTCAGTCGTCACGGTGGTGTTCGACGACGAAACGGACGTCTGGTTTGCGCGGCAGCTGATCTCGGAGCGATTGAAGCTCGCCGAAGCCGACATCCCGACCTTCTACGGGCGGCCCGAGCTCGCACCCGTGTCCACGGGTCTCGGTCAGATTTTCGAATTCTATCTGCGCTCCGATACGCACACGCCGATGGAGCTGCGCACGATGCTCGATTGGGTCGTGGCCTACAAGCTGCGGTCCGTGCCGGGCGTTATCGAAGTGAACGCCATGGGTGGCGAGGCCAAGCAGTATCAGGTGGAGCTCGACCCCAAGCGCTTGATGGCCCACAAGCTGAGCTTGAGCCAAGTGCTTACAGCCTTGGAACGCAACAACATCGCGCTCGGCGCCGGCTACATCGAGAAGGGCGAAGAGAGCTTCACGATTCGAGGCGACGCCCAGTTCAAGGGGCTGCCGGACATCGAGAAGACGGTCATTTCCGTCGATGAACGCGGCTCCCCTGTGCTGCTCAAGCATCTCGGCAAGGCGAAGTTCGGGGCGGCACTGCGCTTTGGCACCGTGACCAAGCTCGATGAAGGCGAGATCGTTACGGGCACCGTGATGATGCTCATCGGCGCCAACTCCCGCGAGGTCGTAAGCGCAGTCAAAGAGCGGCTCGAGGAGATCAAGAAGGAGCTGCCCGAGGGCGTAGAGATCCAGGCCTTCTACGACCGCGCAGAGTTCATCGAGCGCATGCTGCAGACCGTGGCCATCAACCTGGGCGAGGGCGCGCTGCTGGTGGTCGTGGTGCTGTTCATGACGCTTGGCAGCCTGCGCGGCTCGCTTATCGCTGCGCTCGCCATTCCCCTGGCGATGTTCATCGCGGTGATCGGCATGGTGCGGCTCAAGGTCACCGGAAACCTGATGTCGCTGGGCGCTATCGACTTCGGGCTTTTGGTGGACGGCGCTATCGTCATGCTGGAGGCGGCGCTGGCGGGTCTCGCCATGAAGCACTGCAAAACCCGCGCCGAAGTGGCGGATGTGGTGTGCGATGCCATGCGGCGGGCTGCGCGCCCTGTGACCTTTGCGCTCTCCATCATCTTGCTCGTGTACTTGCCGTTGATGGCGCTCGAGGGCGTAGAGGGCCGCATGTTCCGGCCCATGGCCATCACGGTGGCGCTCGCGCTGTTTGGCGCGCTGGCTTTTACGCTCACGGCCTTCCCGGCGCTCAGCGCCTACGTGCTCACGTCTCCCAAGCATGCCCACGACGACAACGCGGGCTTTTTTGGCTTTTTGCGCCGCGTTTACGCGCGGGTGCTCAAGACCGTGCTGGTGCGTCCGGTACCGACCCTGGCCGGTGCTGTGGCTGCGCTGTTGATGTCGTTTGTGGTCGGCAGCACCTTGGGCGCCGAGTTCGTGCCGCGTCTCGAAGAGGGCGAGCTCGCCATCGACACGCGCCGCATCCCGTCCGTTTCCATCGCTGCGGCCCAGCGCATGAACGTCGAGATGGAGCAGGTCCTCAAGACTTTCCCGGAGGTCCTGTCGGTGGTCTCCCGAACCGGCCGTCCCGAGGTGCCGACCGATCCCGTGGGGCCCGATGAGTCCGACGTGCGCGTCAAGCTCAAGCCCAAGGAAGAATGGACCACGGCGCACGACCTCGACGATCTGGGTGAAGCCATCAAGCAGCGCGTAGAGGCCAACGTGCCCGCGACCTTCGTGGCGGTGTCGCAGCCGATCGAAGACCGCGTCAATCAGCTGCTCGCAGGCTCCAAGGGCGACCTCGTGATCAAGGTCTTCGGCTCGGACTTGGCTCAGCTGAAGCAGGTGGCCGACAAGATCGGGCGCCGCATGAAGAGTATTCCCGGTACAGGCGATCTGCGCGTGCAGCGCGTGCTCGGCTTGCCGTTGCTCGAGGTCAAGCCCGACCGCGACCGTCTGGCTCGCTACGGTGTGACCGCTGAGGAGGTGCTCGATGTGGTCGAGGCTTCGCGCGTGGGTAAGCACGCAGGCGTGATCTTCGAGGAGCAGCGGCGCTACGACCTCAAGTTACGCATGCCGCCGCGTGAAGACACGATAGAGGGCCTCGGCGCACTGCCCATCGGCGGCACACTGGGCAGTCCCATCCCGTTGTCTCTCGTCGCGGACATCCGCGAGGCCGAAGGGCCCGCCGTCATCAACCGCGAATCGCTACAGAGGCGCGTGGTGGTGGAAGTGAACGTGCGTGGCCGAGATCTCGTGAGCTACGTGGCCGACGCCAAGGCAGCCGTCGGCGCGATGACGCTGCCTAAAGATGTCAGGTTGGTCTGGGGCGGGCAGTTCGAGAACTTCGAGCGAGCGAGCGAGCGCTTGGGCCTCGTGGTGCCGGTGGCGTTGAGCGTGATCTTCGGCATGCTGTTCATGATGTTCGGCAGCGTCCGCTACGCGATAGCGGTGTTCGCTGGGGCGCCCTTTGCGCTCATCGGCGGTATCCTCGCCTTGCTCGTGCGCGGCTTGCCTTTCTCCATCCCCGCGGCGATAGGCTTTATCGCGGTGGCAGGTGTGGCGGTGCTGAATGGCGTCGTGATGGCGAGTGAGGTCCGCAGGCGGCTCGAGGATGCGGCGACCGCGACCCACGCCTTGTTTGAAGGCGCCCTGAGCGTGCTGCGCCCCGTGATCACCACGGCACTCGTCGCGGCCATCGGCTTTTTCCCGATGGCCATGTCTACACGCGCAGGTGCGGAGGTGCAGCGTCCTCTCGCTACCGTCGTGATCGGCGGCATTCTGTCGTCGACGTTGCTGTCGCTCGTGGTGCTGCCTGTGCTGCTCAAGCTGCTCGTGAAGCGCGAACCTGAGGGCACAGAGCCCAGCCAGGCCCCGGCGCCTGCTGCTGCCGAATAGGCACGGCGCGGTCGCTTTCGCGCTCGGGTCGCGTTCGGTTCTCGTATACTCGTAAATTGGCCGTTTTGGTCCGACGGGGAGGCGCGAACTTTCGTGAGCCGAAAAGAGTACATCACGGACGAGGGCTATCGCCGGTTGTGCGAGGAGCTCGATCAACTCTTTCGCGTGGAGCGGCCCAAGATCGTGAAAGGCGTGGCCGATGCGGCCGCCGAGGGCGACAGGTCCGAGAACGCCGAGTACATCTACGGCAAGAAGAAGCTGCGCGAGATCGACAAGCGCATTCAGTTTCTGGCCAAGCGCGTAGACGTGCTCACGGTGGTCACGGAGTACCCGGCACAGGGCACACCCAAGATCTTTTTTGGCGCCTGGGTAGAGCTCGCAGACGACGACGACAAAACCTATCGGTACCGCATCGTGGGTGCAGATGAGAGCGATGCAGAGCGCGGCTACATCAGCATGGAGTCCCCGGTGGCGCGAGCGCTGCTGGGAAAGCGTGTGGGTGACGAGGTCACCGTGATGCGGCCCAAGGGGGAATTCACCTTCGAGGTGCGCGCGGTGGACTACCGAGACCCCACGTCGCACTAAATCTGCGTGATTCAGTCCAATTGGGTAGGGCTCGGACCATCATTGAGGATGGGCGGCAACAGCAAGAGGTAGCGGCCTTCGTCATCGGTCACGCTGGTGTAGAGAAGCACCGCTCTATCGAAGCCGCGCAGGTCGCGCACGATCCCATAGGCGCGCACCTCCGCATTCGAGAGGATTTCTCCCGCCTTTTGCAGCGTGCCTGACATCACGACGGGCAGCGGCAGGGACAGCCCTTGCCGGTTTAAGTAGGACATCTTGTCGGGATCGAACTGACGGTTCGCGAAGTACAGGTTCGGATAGCCGCTATCAGCAGGCGGCGTGGCGACGACGTCGTAGTAGCCCGTGTCGACAGACATCGCGAAAGCGCCGGCGGCGTCCGTCAATGCAGAGACTTCGCGGTTGTGGGCCGACACGCTTCCCAACGTACCCACCAGGCCTAGCGGCACAGCGCGCACGCTGACCCTGGGCAGCGGACTCTGCGTGCGGTCCACGATGGAGCCCGTGAGCTCCGTGGCGGACTTGAGCTTGATGGACCAGGGGCCCTGGTCGGCGCCGCCGGGCTGGGTCTCGATGCCCTGATCGACCTTGGTGGTCGCCACGCGTGGGTCAAAGCCGTTTGGCGAGCCCGGCGAGATAAAGATCTCGTAGTTGCCCGGCAAGAGCTCGACTTTGAACTCACCGCGTTGGTCTGCCTGCAGCGTGCGCCTGGCAGTACAGCGCAGTTCCTTGGGCGGCTTGTTTGGCGCAACACCAGCCAGAGGCTCAAATCGACACCAGTCGCGGTTCCCGAGATCTCCTGGCAATTGTGGGACTGGGAAGCTCGAGACGAGCGTGATTTCTGCATGTGGTAGGCGCCGGTCGTTCGTGTCTTCCACGCCGCCGACGAAGCGCACGCGGGCCGGTAGGGTAGGTAGGTAGAGCGCGCCGCCCTCGAGGTTCTCCACTGGCAGCTCCAGGCGGTCGGCCCAGGGCAGCGTGGGGTCGAGGTCGAACTCGAAGGCGTATTCCGCAGCGGCTTCTTCCATGACCGAGATAACGAACGGCTCACCTGGAACAGCTTCTATCGTGGGGCTCAGCACACGGCCTGTGAGCCGGTTGACGACGCGCAGGCGACGTGGTTTTTCAGGGAGCGCGCCGGAATCGCCCTTCTGGGACTGCGCTTCGTACAGCGTAAGCGCGAAGACGCGCGTGTCCGTGTCGTAGCTGGGCTCGAAGGCGGTCGCGCCGGAGTCTGTCCGAAAGCTTGTGCGAAGCGGCGCGTATTCTGCGCTGTGGGTCGAAAGCGGCTGGATGTTCACGCTGAAATCGGTCTCGGGCGGCAGCTGCACGCGCAGATTGGGCAGGCCCTTGTCCGAGCTGCGAACGGTGATCGGTGCCACGGGATAGCCGCGCTTTTCGGGCCGGGGCACAAAGGTGACCTCTGCGAAAATGGGCTTGCCTGCCACCTGGATGCTGCCTTGAACGTCGACGAAGGCGGGGATGTTGGTGTCGAGCGCGTCCCCTACGGAAGCTCCTGCAAACGTGTAGCGACCTGCTTGGCCGTAGCGCGCGGGGGAGGCTTGCAGCACCACGGTGTAAGGCGTCTCGGCCTCGGGCAGGGCGCACAAGTTGTGCTCCGACAGGCAGGCCGCACCCTCGCTGCAGTCGCGGTCTTGGGAGCAGTGGTTCGCTGGAAAGATCAGGTTGTCGTCGTCTGGACAGGCACAGGCCAGCAGAGCCAACGCGACAGCGAGAGGGCGCCTCCCTCTCACGGCACACCTCCATCGAACAGGTCGAGACAATCGTCTTCGGATGATGCAGGTGAGTCGCGACTTATCCCGCGCACGATCCACTCGACGCGCCCAACATCGCCTTCTTGCTCGGGTGCGTAGGGGAAGCCTTGGCCGTCGCTGAAGCGGTTGCTGACGAGGAACTCCACGTGATTGCAGGCGCGGCCGAGATACGACGCGTCGAGACAAAACTCGATCGGACGGCGATCTTGGGTGCCCGTGACCGGAATCGGAGCAGAGGCGGGGTTCGGGCCGTTGGCGCGATTCACGATTACGCGACCCGTCAGCGCGTCGTCGATGTTCGGGTCCGAGACGTGGACCACAAAGCGCATCCAGGGCCCCCGGAAGGGAAGCTCCTCGCCATCGACGATGGGCGGAGGGGATACGCCAGGACAGTTGGGAAACGCCGGGACCTGCGACACAACCTGCGGTGCTTCTACGCTGACATAGGGCGGGAAATTCTGCTCGTTGGGCTCGATCTTGTCGGTCACCAGGCACGCCGAGATCGCGCTAGTCAGGAGCAGACAGCCCGCAGCCTGCCCCTGCGCGCGCACGGCGTGCTTGGGCACTTTCGGGCGACAAGCGAGGTTCATGGTCGAGCAGTCCCTGGATTTAACATCGTGCGCGAGCTCTCCGTGCCGTGAGTGGCCCCATGCGGCTCAAGCCGAAGCTGTCAGTCGAGCGCCCCAGGCTCCGGGGCTCCTGGCTCACGCTCGAGGTAGCGGAAGATGGTGCGTGGGTCGACCCCCAAGTCGCGCGCGGTCTTGGTGCGGTTGCCGTTGTTGCGCTCGAGGACTTCGAGGATGTAGCGGCGCTGGAAGTCCTCGCGTGCCTGGGTCAGGGACATGATGGGCTCGAGGGCTTCCGGGAACAGGTCGAGGTCTTCCGGGCCAATCAACGTGCGGTCGCACAAGACGAGCGCCTTCTTGATGCGGTTTTCGAGCTGCCTCACGTTGCCCGGCCAACTGTACTTGCGCACCGCGATCAGCGCGTTCGGCGTGAAGCCCTTGATTTTGGAGCCGTACTCTTCCGAGTACTTCTGCAGCAGGAACTTCGCCAGCACGATGACGTCGTCGCCGCGCTCGCGCAGTGGAGGTAGGTGCAGGTTCACGACGTTGAGGCGGTAGTAGAGGTCCTCGCGGAATTCGCCGCTCTGGATGCGCTCTTCGAGGTTGCGGTGCGTGGCAGCGACCACGCGTATGTCACAGCGCTCGACCTTGGAGTCGCCTACTTTGATGACCACGCGCTCCTGCAGGGCCCGCAGCAGCTTGACCTGCAGCGTGACCGGCATTTCGCCGATTTCATCGAGGAACAGCGTGCCCCCATCCGCCTGCTGGAACTTACCCTGGCGCGTCGCGACCGCCCCCGTGAAGGCGCCGCGCACATGCCCGAAGAGCTCCGATTCCATCAGATTCTCAGGAATGGCGCCGCAGTTTACGACCACGAAGGGGCCCTTCTTGCGCGGGCTGCGGTTGTGGACTTCGCGGGCGATGAGCTCCTTGCCGGTACCTGTTTCGCCGGTGATGAGCACACTGATGTCGGTGGAGGCGACTTTCTCGACCTTGCGGAACACTTCCACTACGCCGGGACAACTACCGACGATGTCGCCGAAGTGCTTGTGCTCGAGCTTTTCCTGCAAGCGATCGCGGTCGCTCTTGAGCTGGTCGAGCAACAGGGCGTTCTGCAGGATGAGCGCAGCCTGGCCCGCGAAGACCGTGAGCACGTCGAGGCTCTTTTCCTCGAACAGGTTTACGACGTTGTCGTTGCCCACGTACAAGAGGCCCAGCAGCTCGCCCTGTGCGATGAGCGGCGCGCACATCACCGAGCACAGCTTGAGGTTCATCACGCTCTCGC
>CAZEWA010000261.1:0-7480 GCA_964515685.1 uncultured Polyangiales bacterium
TCGCTCCATCCCGCCTCCTCAAAGGAGGGGGTGAAGCGGCTCCATGCTTGCGGGGCCCGATGTCACCTGCGACCCCTGACATAGCCGACCAAAAAGTAGCAGCATCAGTAGCAGCAAGGCCCCCAGCCGAATCGACTGGAGGCCCTAACTACTCGTTATCTTTTGTGGAGCTGAGGGGGATCGAACCCCTGACCTCTGCATTGCGAACGCAGCGCTCTCCCAGCTGAGCTACAACCCCGATGCCCCGGCGAACCAGGGGCAGAGTAGGTACCACGAGCCCCTGTTGGCTGCAAGTGTCAGCGGCTCAAGGGCTCGGTGGGGAGTCTGCGGCGTCTACGGCTGGTGCCCGGAGGCGGATGACTAGACGCGCGGGGCCTGTCTCTGCGCTGGCACGCAGCCTCGCGCCTTCTACGCCCCTTTCGACCAACGCAGTCACGATGGCCTCGGCCCGCGCTCTCGCCTCGCGTTCTAACGGAGCCCAAACGGCAATCTGTGCTGTCAGCAGCGGGCGCGCCGTGAGCGATACAGCGATGTCGTCGAGTACGGGGCCAGACTCGGGGGCCAGGGCTGCGTCCACGAAGGTGATGGGAGTGAGCAGTGCCAAGATCTCGCCCGCAAAGCGCGCGTGCGCCGGACAGCCATCGTGCTCGGGGGGGCCCTTTACATCAATGCAGCGGTCGCGGTCGTCGTCTAGGCCGTCGCCATCGAGATCTCGCTCCGGGCAGCCATCCTCATCCCGGATGCCGTTGAAGTTTTCGGGGTCATCTGGGCAGCGGTCTCGTTCGTCGGGGATGGTATCGCCGTCGGCGTCGGGCAGCGGGCAACCGTGAATCGATGTGCCCCTCAGCTCGGGGCAGTGGTCATCGCGATCGAGAATCCCGTCGCCATCGTTGTCTTCGTCGGGGCAGCCGTCTTCGTCTTCGAAGCCATCGTGATCTTCTTGGCTTGAGGGGCACTCATCGTGCTCGTCGTCCACGCCGTCCTGGTCGCTATCGGTGATTTTGCGCGGCGCGGCAGGCCGCTTGGGCCTAGGCTCCACGCCCACTTGCAGCATGGCGCGCAAAGTTGGCTCGCCCGCGCTCCGGCTCACGCCTGCGCCGATGCTTGCACCGGCCCGCAGCCGGACGACTCCGGTATCTGCAGAGCGTCGTGCGCCCAATAGGAGGTCGAGCGTGTCCGAAGCCGAAGGCAGGGACCTGCCGTGCAGGGCGCGTGTGCCAAAGGCTTCCAGCAATACCTCCGTGTGGGCCAAGGGCAAAAAGCGTAGCAACAGGCCCCACTCAAGCTCGCTGCCGATGCGGCTCAAGGCGTAGCTGCGCGTGGGCCGATAGGCGCCTCCGCCTGTAACGGCGACCGAGAAGTCGCGGTGGGCGTATTCGGCGAGCGCGTGGGCGCGCGGTGCGATGGCTGAGTCGCCTGCAAGCTGGCTGCGGTTGCCGGTGGGCAACATGAGCTCGGCCCGTGCGCCGAAGGACAAGCCGTGTGCGGAAAACAGGCTGCCCGTTGCGCCAAAAGCCATGTCGGAGAGCGCCGCACCAGTCGGGGCCGCGAAGTAGGTTTGCCGGTACAGCACGTCTTCGCCCACAGACAGCACGGTGAACGGCAGTCGGCCGTAGACTTGTAGGCGGTCGAAGAGCCCCACGGCGCCCGTGAGCTCCGCACTCAAGCGATGGGCGACCACGGCGTGCTCGCGTGGATTACGCAACACCAGCGGGCGATAGGCGTAGCTCGAGATGATTTGGGCCGACCAAACCCCGTGCGGTAACACGCCGGGTCGCGTCACGGCAAAGCCGTCGCGCGCGGTGGGTGGGCTTGCCCAGCGCTCGAGGCGGAAGCCCTGGCGGGGGGCGTACTGGGCAGCTGCGGGCGCAAGCGGACCGAGCTGGATCCACACCCACATCAAACAGAGCCAGGCTCGCTTCCAGTTCCACACCATGTGCCGGGGGGAGGATACCCTAGGACGGCGCCTCCGCGTCAGCCTTGGCTTTTTCGGTGGCGGTAGGAGGCGATGACCGAGGCCGACGGGTTGACTCGAACCATGCCCCGGTCGGCATCGAGCAAGAGGGTGTCGCCGCTGCGGACCCAGGCAAACAAACCGGCTACTTCCGATACGATGGGCAGTCGACCGGCGCGGGCCAGGGCAGTAGGCAAGCCCGTTTCTTCCACACTGCCGCCCACGACGATTCCCGCCACACCGCGTGCGACGGCGCCGATGACCGCGAACGCGCACAGTCGTTCGGCCACAACCGCCACGGAACCAGGGCCTGGGCCTGTGTCACCTGCGGCTTCGCCCGCGATCCACAGGCACAATTCTTCGATCTCGGAGGCACGCGCGCTCAGCCATGGGTCCACCGAGCCGTCGCCCCCGATCATGTAGGGAGCGGCCACGTAATCGCGGGCCACTTTGCGCAGGCCTGCGATGAGACCGTGCTCCTTCACGCTGCTGTCGAGCAGTGAGATGAGACGCTGGTCTTGCAGCGTGACGGAGAGCGATGCGAGTCCGCGCCGGTGGTCCGGCGAGAGCTCCAAATCGAGCCGCGCACTGGTGCGGTCCAGCTGATCGTTGACCCGGGCGAGGGCGGCTTCGACCGCTGCTCGGGCGTCCGTAGGCGAGCCATCGGGCTCGGCGAGCGCATGAAACGTGAGCGCGCTGTGGGCCTTGCCTATCGTGTGCCCGTGCCCAGAACCCGTCCCAGTGAGGCGCGCGGAGCGACCGGGCTCCTGCAGCGGACCATTCTCTTGGTTTCCCGGGCGCAAATGGCGATCGAGTGCCAGCGTGAACGGTGTGGCGAGCGCCGCCGACAGCGCGACCTCGGCCGAGGTGAAGTCGCCGTCCTGCTTGCGCTGCAAGTTGAGTACGCCCACAGCCTTGCCTCCGATAACCAGCGGGATGGAGAGGAAGGTCGGGAAGGCCTCTTCACCGAGTTCTGGCACGAATTTGTAGTGGCTGTCTTGTTCGGCGATGGCAGCGGAGACGGGCCGTAGGCACTCGGCCGCAAAGCCCGTAATGCCCTCGCCGAGCTCGAGCTTTACACTGCCGAGCATCTCGCGAGCGAGTCCCACGTTGGCGCGCAGCACGAACACGCTGCGGCCCTGCTCCTGCTCTCGCACGTAAACGCTGACCACTTCGGCGTGCGCAATCGCCGCTACCTGCTCACACATCCGCTGCAGAATCTCGGGCAATGGAGCGTTTTTCGACGATTCCTCGATAAGCGAGAGGATTCCGTCGATCCGACGGTCTTCGCTGCCGTGCACTTGCATGCGGATAGGGCGTGAGGTGTCCATAACGCACTGCGAGCCTAGCAGTTTCGGACAGCAGGCGGCACACGCTATCCTCCATTTTTCCTCCGTGTTTCACGCGTGTTCTCAAGTCTCGGTCGCGAGTCGAGTAGAAGCTTTAGGTTGTACAGGCTAAGAGCCAACCTTCGTGCCCTCGCGTTTGCCAAACTTGAACGACATTGAAATCGACCTAGGCCTGGATGAGCCGGATGATGAGGCGGCTTTGCGGGTCCGAGTGGCCAAACGGCTCGCGGTGGATGAAGCATTGCTGCCGCCGCTCGAGGTAAAAAAGCGGGCCATCGACGCGCGCAAAGGCAAGGTACGCTTCCATGTGACACTCGGGCCGGTCGAAGCTGCGGAAGGCGGCCCACTCGGCGCACCCGAGCCACGCGAAGTGGACTTGCAACGACGCGTCGTGATCGTGGGGGATGGGCCTTGCGGGCTATTCTGTGCCTACGAACTCGCGCGCCAGGGCATCGGCTCGGTGGTGCTCGACCGTGGTAAGCCCGTGCAGCCTCGGCGCCGCGATCTCAAGGGGCTCACGCAGCACGGGCGCGTCGATACCGACAGCAACTACTGTTTTGGCGAAGGCGGCGCGGGCACGTACAGCGACGGAAAGCTTTACACGCGCTCCCACAAGCGCGGCGATGTGCGCGATGTCCTTGAGTTGCTCGCGGTGCATGGTGCGCCGGAGCGCATCTTGGTCGAGGCGCGACCGCACATCGGCTCCAACAAGCTGCCCAAAGTCATCACAGCCATGCGCGAGCATTTGGAGAGCGTGGGTGTGGCGTTTGAGTTCGGCGCACGCGTGACGGACATCGAGCGCGGGCCCGACGGGCGTGTGCGCTCGGTGCGGCTCGCCGACGGACGCGAGCTAGGTTGCGAAGCCGTGGTGCTCGCAACAGGGCACTCCGCACGCGACATCTACGAGCTGCTCGAGTCGATGCGCGTGCGCCTCGTCAGCAAGGGGTTTGCGCTCGGCGTGCGCATCGAGCATCCGCAGCCGCTCATCAACCGCATTCAGTATGGGCGGTTTGCAAACCATCCGAAGCTGCCCAACGCGGCCTACCGCATCGTGCACACCGAGAACGAGCGCGGCGTGTTTTCTTTTTGCATGTGCCCCGGCGGTTTCATCGTGCCGGCTGCGACCGAGCCTGAGGGGGTCGTGGTCAATGGCATGAGCTTGTCGCGTCGCGATTCGCCATTCGCCAACTCGGGCTTGGTGGTATCCGTGGAGCCGAGTGATCTGGCGGAGCACGGGTTCACTGGACCGCTTGCCGGCATCGCGTTCCAGCGCGCCATCGAGCAAAGCGCGATGCGTGCAGGCGGAGATGGCCTGCGTGCGCCCGCGACCCGCGTCACCGACTTCTTGGCGCGCCGCAGCTCGAACAGCACCCCAGCTACGAGCTACGAGCCGGGACTCATGCCGACGAATGTGGCCGACGTACTCGATGCTGGCGGTCCCAAGCTGTCGCAGCGCCTGCGCAAAGCGCTCGAGGTATTCGGCAAGAATATGCGTGGCTACGTGACCGATGAAGCCGTGTTGGTGGGCGTGGAGTCGCGTACGAGCTCGCCCGTCCGCGTGCCGCGCGACCCCGAGAGCTTCGAATCGCCAGATGCCCCCGGCCTGTATCCGGCAGGCGAGGGAGCGGGCTACGCGGGCGGCATCGTGAGCGCGGCCATGGACGGGATGCGGGTAGCGCGGGCAGTCGCACAAGCGCTCTCAAGGTGAACACCTTCTGAGGCCTCGGGTTTGCTATGGTCGCCCCCTGTGCGCATCGTAGGCCTAAGATTTCTCCGTATTCTGACTGTGGCGATTGTCGCGTATTTCGCCGTCGCGCTTTCCAAGACGCTCGAGATGCCGTGGCTCGGCTATTGCGCGACCGCGCTGCTGTTCGGTGGCTACGGAGGCATGGTCTTTCTCGAGGCAAAAAAACGCTCTCAGCTCACCCGTGAGTCGCGCTGGGAACAGGCCATCTACGATGGTTCGAGGCGCAGCACAGTCATCGGCGAGGTGACGAAAGCGCTCGCGAAAATTCCGCAGCACCGCCTGAAATCACGCTCGAAGTACGCGAATCTCTCGGTGCTGCTCGCGGAGCTGCACGATGCGGAAGGAGACTACGCGGCCGCGCAATCGGTTATCGACACGGTGCCCCTCACGGGCCTTACGAAGCTCGAAGAAGGGCTCGTGCGTCATACGCGCGCCGTGATCCACTTGCGTGCGGGCGCCGTCGACAAGGCTGAGCTTGCCCTAGCAGGCCGCGAACCCACGGGCGATCTCGAGCTCGACCAACGCTTGGAACTGCTTGACGTGTACGTGCAGCTCGAGCGTGGCGCGCCGGCGGCCGCACTGCCGCGAGCAGAGGCGATGGCCCTACGAGAAGACGCCGATGAGGGCGTGCAGACGGAAGCCCGGGTGGTGCGTGCCGCAGCGCTCGACGCCCTGGGCCGACGCGAAGAGGCGTTGGTGGTGTTGGCGGCGCTTGGACGCGAGTCGCTCGAGCCGCTCACGAAGCTCGGTCAGCCGCGGGTGAGAGCGCTCGCGCAGCGCATTCTCGAGGGCGTCTCCGATTGAGCCACAGGCCTGCCTTATACGCCGAATGCGCCAAGGGGTGGGGCGAGCCGAACAGCCCAATATGCGGGTGCTCGAGGCGTAGAGAAGTCTAGGCGTCTGTGCGAATGGCGCCTACTGAAGGGCGCGCTTCTTCTTATACAATTCCGCGTTTTTCTCGATCAGATCGAGCTCCGCGTAGGCGCGCGTGCTTTCTCGCTTCAGGCTATCGGTGTTCCAGACCAGTCCGTAGCGGCCGTCGTTGCCCCGAAATAGCTCGAGTTGCTCGCCACGTACGGTGACGACACGCGCGAGATCGCCTTCATGTACGACTTCCTTGGGGGAGGCCATCTTCGCGGCGAGGGCGTCCATGCAGGCGTCATTGCAGCGCAGGGCGAACAAGGAGGTAGCGGAGTCCGCACGGTAGGCGTCGCCGAGGCTCGCGAAGGCTTGAGCCTGAGCTTCCTTCGGGTAGCTGACCTGAATGACCTCAGCCGCCTTTTGTCGCGCTTTTATCAGACCCGACATGGCGAACCGAGCCCGCTGGTCGAGGCTGTTGAAGAGCTTGGGTGCGTCGCGTTTTTCGGCCGCGGCAATTACACTTGCGATGGCACCGTCCACCTCGCGCGCGTCCGGACCGCAGGCCATGCTAAACGTCAGAGCAGTGAGAAAAGTGAGAGTCCTCGCAAGCCGGTCGCTGAAGCGTGTACACTGCTTTGCATTCGGGCAGGGACCCTTGACAGGTCTTTGGAACCTGTGAATCTTGGTGGGATATTCGGGCCCAGAACGGGAGTCCATGCACATCGTCGCGGCAGGCCTATCAGATGTTGGACTCCAACGGGAGCACAACGAGGACAGTTTTTGCATCCTGCCGGAGTTCGACTTGTTCGTCGTCGCCGACGGGATGGGCGGGCACAAGGCTGGGGACGTGGCGAGCCGCATGGCTACGCACACGGTGGCGTCGTTTTTTCGCGCCACCCAGAGCGAGGATGCCACCTGGCCTTTTCATTTCGATCCGCACCTTTCCATGGCGGAGAACCGCCTGATTACGGGTATTAAGCTAGCCAATAAGCAGATCTTCGAGACCTCGCTGACCAACCACGAGGTCCACGGCATGGGGACCACGGTGGTCGGGGCGCTCTTCTCCAAGGAGCGCAAGGCCGTGTACGTCGCCCACGTTGGGGACAGCCGCGGTTACTTGATCCGCGACCGCAAGATCACGCAGCTCACGCGTGATCACTCGCTGCTCAACGACTACCTGTTGGTGATGCCGGATATGCCGCTCGAGCAGCAGGCCGAGCTACCGAAGAACGTCATCACGCGGGCGCTGGGGATGCAAGACACGGTCACGGTCGACGTGGTCCCAGCCCAGCCCAAGGTGGGTGACCGTTTCCTGCTTTGCTCGGATGGCCTGAGCGGCATGGTGAGCGACGAAGAAATCTGCGACATCGTCAGCGATGCGGGCGACGACCTCGACCTTGCGGTGCGGCTGCTTATTGAGCGGGCAAACGAGCACGGCGGCGAGGACAACTGTACCGTCGTTCTCATGCGCGTCGCGGCCTAAGGCTACGCCCGCAGCCGCTTCGAAGCGGCTGCGGGCGTAGCTGCATGTAAGCTGTGTGGTGAATCCGGGCCTGAATGCCAGCGCCT
>CAZEWA010000262.1:0-7468 GCA_964515685.1 uncultured Polyangiales bacterium
GTGCTTGATGGTGGACCACTTATTATGGCCGCTCATGGACTGACTCCTGCCGTAAACACTGGGCCTCGACTGCCGCGAACCCCTGTTCGGGCAGGACTCTATACCACTCGTACCCCGACCGCGGCAGCGCAGAACCGACGTATCAGCCGACACCAAACATTGCTCTAGCTCTCAGAGAATTTTACTCTCATCACACATGGCGATTGAAAACCTCCTGTCAGGCCGGCTCTCGGGACAACCGCTCGCCCTCGCAGCGCGCGCCCTGCGGCAGCCGCGGATTGCCTCCCTAGGCGCCGACGTCCTGCGCCGCGACCTCGGCATCAGCAACCTACCCGAGCTTATCGAAGGCAACGAGCGACTCGAGCCTTCCGCGTCCCCTCGCCCAGGTCGCGCGCCGCGTAGCGCTGCGGAAACCCTCGAAACGCCCGTAAGCCCAAGCTGGGCCCCTACAAGCCAGGCTTTGACCCACGCCTACCTCGAAGGCCGCTCGACCCCGGAGCGCGTGCTGGAGTGCATGCTGTCCGAGGCAGATCGACTCGCCCAGCGCCAGCCATTGCTCGCCTGCCTATGGACCCGCGACGAGCTCGGTGCCCGCGAGGCAGCCCGTGCCTCGAGCCTGCGTTATGCGCGCGGAACCCCGAAGGGGCCGCTCGACGGCGTGCCGGTGCTCATCAAAGAGCAGCTCGCAGTGCGCGGCCTGCCCCGCCGCCTCGGACACGAGCTACCGAGCCCAGCGCCCATGCAGCACGACGCTAGCGTTGTGTCGCGATTGCGTGAAGCGGGCGCCATCATCGTCGGGCAGACGGCCATGACCGAGCTCGGCATGTCGCCCATCGGAGTCAACTCCAACCGCCCTGCCCTGCGCAATCCGCATCACGTGGAGCGCGCCGCCGGGGGCAGCAGCACAGGTGCAGGCATCGCCGCAGCCGTAGGTCTGACACCGATTTCTGTCGGCGCCGATGGCGGCGGCTCGATTCGGATTCCGGCTGCCATTTGCGGCGTGTTCGGACTCAAGCCGAGCTTTGGCCGTGTCTCGCGCAAGGGCGACGCATTTAGCGGTAGCCTCAACCATCTTGGGCCGCTCGGACCCAGCACCCGCGATCTGGCCATCTTTCTCGATGCCGTCTCCGGCCCCGACGCCGCAGATCCCCTCAGCCTGGCCGCGCCGCATCTCCAAGAAGGCGCTTTCGAGCGAGCCCTGCGGCGTGATGTGCGCGGCCTTCGCGTCGGTATCGACGAGAAGGAGTGGCGCGATGCGGACAGCAGCATCGTCGCTGCGGGCGAGCGCGCTCTGCAATCGCTGGTGCAGGACGGCGCGCAGCTCATCGACATCACGATCCCCCTGGCGCGCAGTGCCCTGGCGATCGGCAGCCTGACCATCGCAGCCGAAACCTACGCCTGCTCGGCGCATGCCTTCGAGCGGCACCGCGATGCTTTTGGCCTGGATTTGCAGGCATTTTTGCACATTTCGGCCCAGCTCACGGCCCGCGAATACCTGTGGGCACAAACCCTGCGCGAGCGCCTACGGCTCCAGGTCGCCCGCAGCTTCAGCGAAGTCGACGCGCTCGCGCTGCCGACCACGGCCAAGGCCGGCTTGCCGCTGAATGCGAGCGACGATCGCACGGGCCGACTCGATGCGCAGGGCGTGCGGGCCATGTGTCGCTTTGCCTTCTTGGCGAATCTGACTGGGCTACCCGCTGGCACCGTTCCGGTTGGGCTCGATCCAGATGGCTTGCCGATGGGCCTACAGATCGTCGGTGACGCCTGGGATGAGGCCACGGTACTCGCACTGATGGCGCAGCTCGAGCGCAGCGGCGCAGCGCGCGTTTTGCGGCCACCGCACCATGTCGAGCTCATGGGCTGAGCGGTTTCGCGTTTGGACTGCACACAGTGAGTAAAACCTGCCCTTAAATGCGAAATGCCCGCTCCGGTAAGGGCGGGCATTCAGGCGAAACGCGAAGCGAGAATCAGTTCTTGGGCATGAAGTTGTAGGGAGCGTCGAACACCGCGCAGCTGCCGCCTGTGGGCGACGGGAAGCTCCAGCGCTTGGCGATCGTCTGGATGCACTCGCGTACTTCCTTGTCGTTCAAGGTACCGCTGATGCGTGTGGACGCGACGGCGCCATCGCCTCCGATACGCACCTGCAGCTTGAGGTTGCCCTGCAACGCGTTGTCGTTGCGGAGCTGACGCTCGTAGCAGCTACGGATCGCGCTCTGGTGCTCGTTCAGGACCTTGGTGATGTCCTTCGGCGTGACGTCTCCGGCGCAATCCCAGGGATCTCCAGCAGCCTTCACCGGCTTCTTTGCCGTGGTGGGCTGCTGAGGCTCCTCGACCTTTTCAGGCTCTTTTACCGGCTCATCTACCGGAATCTCGAGCAGATTGTCCGAGAGCGAGGTGTTGCGTTCGACGTTCTGCACCGCAGGCGGCGTTGCGGCGGGCGGCTCCTCGGAAGAGCGGGTGGCGAAATACACCCCGAGCCCCCCACCGACCAACAGCAGGAGCGCGATGAGGTACTTCGCAGAGCCTCCGCCTTGTCCTGGAGGGGGCGGTGCGAGGGAGTCTTCAGCCATAGCCCGCAAGTCTAGCCGAAGCGGTGTGCTTCGCCACGTATTCTAGCGGGCCCCGACGCCTGTTTGCTGTCCTGGCCGGCGGCTCCAGAAGAGCCGAGCGAGTGCGTACACGCCACAAACGGGGGCGGAAACGACTGAGAAGGTGTTCCACAGGAAGTGGCCCGCCTTCTCAGCGCGGCAGCTCACCCGGGTCGAGCGTAAGGCTGCGCTCCCGACTCACCCCGTGATCGCGGGTCAGCAGTGCCGCGACCGTAACTCCTGCCCCAACCGCCAAGGCGGCACTGACCAGTACAAGGCGCCAGCGCTTGAGACCCCGCTCTTTTTCGTGTCTGACGGGGACGACCGGGGCTACGGACGCAGGGGTATGCAGCCAATCGGCGGGGAAAGCTCGCAGCGCCTGGAGTTCCACCCGCGTTTCTCCCTCGAGCCCCGCCACGAGCTCGCAGTCCGGCTGACAGCGGTGTACCAGCACACGTCTGGCGGAGCTCCCGAGTTCGAACAGCCACACGGTACGTCCAGCCTGTCGCGCAAACAAAGGAGCCGCCCGCAGCGCGCGCGCCGGATCGGCTAGCGCCCTCAGTAAGGTTTGCCTTGCTTGCTCCTCGGGCGTGGGAGACAGCGACACCTGAAGCGGAAGGCGACGCCCCGCACCCAGCTCCACAAGCGCCGCGTAAGGCCGGTACCCCCGTGCGCCTACACGGAGCACATGGCTGCCCTTCCTTACTTGCAGCGTGCGCCCGCGCCCGACGCGATGTCCATCGAGCCACACCTCGGCGTCGCTCGGGTCAACCTCGATGCGCAATTCGCTGAGCGGACTGCCCTCGCCCTGCTTCTCGAGAGCGCGCGCGAACGCCTCGAGCTGGGGAGGCGCCTCACCCGCTCGAAGTCGGCGCGCCGGATCGAGCGACAGCGCGCGAGAGAGCTTGGTCTCGGCCAGGCCAGGCTGCGAGAGCTGGGCAGCCGCCAGACCCAGGGCCAGATCGACCTCTGCCAGAAAGGCGTGCACATGAGGCAGCTCAAGATTTTCGAGCAACAAACGCTCCGCCGCCAACAAGCGCTGGAATGCGGCGGCTTCGTCGAAGCGAGCGGCGAGCTCTCGCGCCTCGTAGAGCAAGCGTTCCACCTCACTCAGAGGCAACAGCGCGTCTCGCGAGACCGTTTCACCGGCATCCTTCGGCGCGTACGTCAGCAATGGCTCGGCGGAAAGCTCCCCCAGGGCTGCTAAAAAAATGCGGGCACGCCCGTCGTCGACAGCGGCCTGCGCCTCAGCTTGAGCGACCACAGCATAGAGCGCAGGTGCGCTTTCTTCGGGCGCAGCATGGGCCCGACACGGTCCTGAAGCCACGGCCCCAACCGCCAGCATCCAAGAAAGCGCACTCGAACGAAAGCTCAACCCCATGCCACTCCCGCGCAAAGTGCGACGCTACCACATTCGCCTCCGGCCTCGCCGAGCTGCCTTTTGCCTGGACGTAGCTGTACCCTCGGGCCATCGCTCTCGCTCTCTTTCCTACTTCGCCCGAGTGTGATGCGCGTGACCCCTTCTCTGCCCCAGCCACAGGCCTCGAGCCGCCGCATCTTGATGGCGAGCCTTATCGGAACGGCCGTCGAATTTTACGATTTTTACATCTACGCCACGGCGGCTTCGCTCGTGTTCGGTCCGCTGTTCTTTCCGGCCAGCTCCCCGTCGGTTCAGCTGCTCAGCGCGTACGCGAGCTTCAGCATCGCCTTCATTGCGCGACCCCTGGGCGCGAGCGTGTTCGGGCACTTCGGTGACCGCATCGGACGTAAATCCACGCTGGTGGCGTCATTGCTGACAATGGGACTTTCCACGCTGGCCATCGGCTTTTTGCCGACGTACGCAACGGCTGGCTGGGTCGCACCGCTGCTCCTGTGTGTCTTACGCTTTGGGCAAGGCTTTGGACTCGGCGGCGAGTGGGGAGGCGCTGCACTGCTCGCGGTCGAGAACGCGCCCCCTGGCTATCGCGCGCGCTTTGGCATGTTCCCGCAGCTCGGGGCACCGGTGGGATTCATCGCGGCAAACGGCGCTTTCTTGGTGCTCGGGCTGTGTCTCTCGCCTGAAGAGTTTCGGAACTGGGGTTGGCGCATTCCGTTCTTTGGTAGCGCTTTGCTGGTCGGCGTAGGGCTCTGGGTGCGCTTGCGTCTCACGGAAACCAAGGCGTTCTCAGCAGCCATCGCGGATGCTCCGCCGCCCAAAGTTCCGCTGCGCGAGCTCATGCAAGCACACGTGCCGGCCCTACTTTCTGGGACCTTCGCGGTGGTCGCTTGCTACGCCATCTTCTACCTCACCACAGCCTTCGCGCTCGGCTACGGCACCACCACGCTCGGCTATGCGCGCGACACGTTTCTCGCGGTCCAGCTCTTCGCTATCTTGTTCATGGCAGGCGGCATCGTGGCGGCAGGCTACGCGTCCGACCGCTTTGACCCGCGCCGCGTATTGATGGTCGGCTGCGTGCTCACGATTCCCTCAGGCTTTCTGCTCGCACCTCTCATGGGCAGCGGCTCGCTGTGGCTGATAGGACTCTTTCTCTCGCTTGCGCTGTTTCTGATGGGTCTCGTCTACGGCCCACTCGGCGCGTTCTTGCCTGGACTCTTCCCGGCGCGCGTGCGCTACACCGGGGCCTCGCTAGCCTTCAATGTGGGCGGCATCCTGGGCGGCGCGCTGTCGCCCATCCTTGCCCAAGCGCTCGCCGATCACGGCGGCCTGTGGCTCGTGGGCCTCTACCTGAGCTCTGCTGCGTTGGTGAGCCTCATCGCCCTGAAGTGGGTGAACAGACCCCCTCAAACCTTTGGCGCCTAGCTTAATGCAAGCGCAGGCGCTCACTCAGAGCGGAGCCGGCTCGCCCACCATGTCGATGTCGCGCCAACGGCCGGAAAGAAAGCGCAGCGACAGCCCGGCCGCGAGCAACGCCATGTAGACGATCATCGCACCGATTACGCCTTGAACGCCTGCATCCAGATGGAACACCAGGGCATAGCCGAGCGGCGCGAACACGAGCCAGCCTAAGCTCACGCGAATCAGCATGCAAAACGCAGTATCGCCTGCGGCGCGCAAAGCTTCGCCCAGCGTGAGCCCCAGCGCGTCGAAGAGCTGCCACAGCGCCGACAACGCGAGCATGGTGGCGCCTACCTTGATGAGCTCGTCTGAGCTGCCGTCGCCCTGCGCAAACAGCTGCATGAGCCATTGAGAAAACAGGAGATACACCAGGCCCACGCTACCCATGAAGACGCTCGCCACCTTGGCCGTGAGCACAACGATCTTCTTCACGTCGTCATGCGCCCCGCGCCCGATCGCATCGCCCACCAAAATCGCGCCGGCCGAGGCCAAGCCGAAGGCAGGCATGAAGGAGATCGAGTTGATCTGGATCACCACGTTGAACGCAGCCAATACGCTGGTGCCGAGGTGCGCCACCACCGCGTTGATGAAGAGCGCGAACGCTGCAAACTCGAGAAACCAGTTCACGCCATTGGGCAAACCGAACTTCAGCACGCGCATGAATTCCGGCAACCGGAGCGCGAGTGCACGGTTTGGCGAACGCTTGCGCAGCCCACGCACGAACTGCGTGCCTATCACCAGAAAGCCTGCCAGCGTGGAGAAGGTGCTCGCCCAGGCCGCGCCAGCCACCCCATAGCCAGGTAGCCCGAGTCGCGGCTCGATCAGCAAATAGTCACCGGCCACATTGACCACCATCGCCACGACCCCTGCGTGCATGGCAGGGCGCGTGTTTCCGAGCCCGCCATACCAGTTGCCGAGGGCCTCGATACCCACCGCTGCGCCCACAGAAAGCAGACGAATGGTCAGGTACTCTGTCATCAGCGCGTGCACGTTTGCGTCGTAGCCAAAGAAGCTCAGAAGCCACGGTGTAAACGGTATGCACGCGAGCGAGAACAGGGTCGCAAGACCCGCCAAAGCCAGGCCGTAAAATGCGTAGCGATCGACCGCCTCGTAGTCGCCGCGCCCGCGCAGCTGCGCCGCGAAGCTCTGCACAATGAACGCCGTGCCCATCGGAAGCACGATGAAAGCCACGGTGTTGAGGGCCCCCGTTGTGACGGCCGCCAGCGCATCTTCGCCGAGTGGTGCCGACAGCAGCGCATCGGTGAAACCGATGACCGACTGCGTTGCGCGCGCGATGATGACGGGCCAAGCAAGACTCAACAGGGTCATGAGGCCCACAGACTGTTCGCGGGGCACGGGAGAGGGCGTCGACATGGAAGGCCCAATGGTAGCTAGGCCTTGATCGGCGTCGAGCAGCGGCTCCGCACCTCAGGTCAGTCGAAAGAAACTCAGAAGCACTTGGTCGGGCTTACGTACCCCCGTGCCCACGAACAGCGAAGACATCAGCCACGCATAGTCCGGTGCGGCCGTCTCGAAGCGCGGTGCCGTGCGGAAGTAAACGAGCGTCGGGTCCACCGGCAAGCCCGCTTGAAGCCGCGCCACAACCTCGGGAGCGGCCACACGCACACCCGTGTTCTCGAGGTACAGCAGCTCACCCTGCTCGAGCTCGATCATGTAGCGCGCCTGGATCTGCATGTATGAGGGCGACGTTAGCAGCTGAAAGTCGGCGCCTCCCGGCAGCACCCGCCCCTTGAGCTTGGGTCCGTAGAGCGTCCCGCCAAGGATCGGGATGAGACGCCGGCGACCAAGCGGCGTGTCCCCGATGTCGATTGCAGCGCCAACCTCGATCTCACAGTCTGCAATCCGCTCGAGTCCCGGCGCTGAAAGCGACCGCTCGCAGCTTTCCATCACGCTTTCTCCTTTGCGCTGAGGGCCTGTTTGTCAAAACCTGCCAGGCGCTTGTAGCGGGCTGAAATCTCCTCGAGCTCTGCCTGCGAGATCACGTCTTCCACACGCGCAAAGCCTTGGGGCGCACGCGCCTCGG
>CAZEWA010000263.1:0-7456 GCA_964515685.1 uncultured Polyangiales bacterium
GCGATTGACCACGCCGTAGTCCATGAACGCCGTGAGGCCGAGCCAGTCGGTGAAGTGGTATCCGATCTGGGCACCGACAAACATCGTCTGCGCGTAGTCGTCGTTCATGGTGAGACCGAACGATGGCTGAATCTGGAAGCGTCCGTCGCGGTAGATGCGCATGTGGCGCACCGCGGGGGCTCCAGCGAGAGGGCCCGTTACCTGGACCTCCTGCGCATCAACTCGGGACGCGTCGAGCAACAAACCTGCGGCTGACAGTACGAGCCCCAGGACAAAGCGCGATGCAGTGTTCATAGACTTCCTCGGCTGCGAATAGATGGTAGGCATCGTTGGCGCTTTCCCGGGCTCACTTGGGCAGCTTGTATTCGAACTTGAAGGGGAAGTAGATGGTCATGCCAACCGAGGCGACCACGTTGTAGACGAGCGTGCTCGAATTGTCCTGCCAGGTGGACTTGTCCTTGCGCGCAGAGTCGCCGAGGGCAACCGAGAGATTCTCGAGCTTCTCGAGGTACGGATACATGCGGCCTTCCATGAATACCGTGAGCCACTTGCTCAAGAAGACGCGGAATCCGAGGCCGGGGTTGATGATCGACAGCTTGTAGGAGTAGTCGAAGCTGCGGAATGCAGGGTCAACCACGGGTACCGGGCGCGTGTTCATCACGCCAACGCCGCCGACGACGTACGCATCCCACTGGAAGATGTAGCGATTGAACATCGAGAACTTGCCGTACACAGGTACGTACGTGAAGTTCAACGAAGCGCCGAATTGGAAGTTGGTCGGGCGCGTGGCCAAGCGGGCCGCGCGGCGCACGTGGAAGTTCACGTCCGACTCGTTCTCAAGACCCCGGTACCAGTTCACGTTTGCGCCGATGGCCAGCACGTTCGTGATCCAGTAGTTGAGACCGATTCCGATGTTCGGATGGCTCACGTACGGGTCGTTCAAGGTGAAGCCGAACGACGGCATGAGCTCGAGGCGGTTGTTGCGCAGAGCGTAGATCTGCTGAACCGCGTAGATCTCTTCGTTCACTTCGCTGAGTTTTGGGCCCGCCGCTTGAGGAGCCCTCGACGAGGTGGACGAATCATCGCCCGCCAGGTCGCCGATGACGTCACCGTCGGACTCAACTTCAGCAGAGGCTCCAACGCTTGCCTCGGACGATTCCGTCTCATCGAGGCCGAAGCTCATGTCTTGGGCGGAGGCCACAGCGCTTACCTGGGAGCTTGCGATAAGCGCGAGCCACGCCACCAATCGAGACTTAGTCATGCATACCTCTTTGAAACTCCGCACAGCGACCCTATCCGCGGCATTCTCATGCACTGACGACGCATCTTTTTGCTTGGGCTGATCGGGACGCAACCTTTTGAAATCGCTCGGGAATCTGCCGTCAAACGCAAAGCGCGGGCGACTATATCACGGTGAATCTCACACAATCAACGGCTAGGCCACCGAAGCTTCACTATCCGGTCTTTCGAACAGTGCCTCGACGAAGCTTTGCGGTTCGAACTCACGAAGATCCTCCACCCTTTCACCGATACCGATGAAGCGGATGGGGAGCTGTTGTTCGTCGACAATACCTAAAACCACGCCGCCTTTTGCAGTTCCGTCGAGCTTGGTGAGAACAATTCCACTGACGGGCAGCGCTTCTCGGAAGAGCGTTGCTTGCTGCAGCGCGTTCTGACCATTCGTGGAGTCGAGCACTAGCAAGATCTCGTCGGCGGGGCGGCCCAAAGCCTTCTCCACGGTGCGTCCGAGCTTCCGGAGTTCCTCCATGAGTGGTGCTTTGGTGTGAAGACGACCTGCCGTGTCCACGATCACGAGGTCGACGCCCTCGCTTTCGGCGCGCTTGAGCGCATCGAATACAACGGAGGAGGGATCGGCGTTCTCCTTGCCCTTCACGACAGGGCACCCCACGCGTTTACCCCAGACCTCAAGCTGAAGAACTGCAGCTGCACGGAAAGTGTCCGCTGCGACGAGCATGATGCTGGCACCCTGACTGGCGAGTCGGCTCGCGAGCTTTCCGATGGTGGTGGTCTTACCCACGCCATTGACTCCGATGACAAGCAGGACTGCAGGACGGCCCTTTAAGGATAATCGGCCGCCACTCGTTCCGAGGATCGCGCGCGCCTCATCGCGGAGCGAGGCCCAGATCCGGTCCTCATCCGTGAGTTCCTTGCGCGACAAGCGGTCCCGCAGGCGGTCGAGAATGCGCTGCGTGGTCTTGGTCCCGATGTCAGCGGTGATCAGGACTTCTTCGATTTGTTCGATGAGGTCCGGGTCGATTTCCTTCTTCCCGCCAAAGATCCGCGCGAGCCGAGCGACGAAACCACCGCGAGTGGACGCGAGTCCCTTCTTTAACGATGCGATGTCCTCAGAGGACGGGTGCTTGGCATCTGGCTCACGAAAACGTGGCGGGGGAGGCGGCGCCGCGGGAGACGGAGCCCCCGGTTCGGCCTCGCCAGTTGCCACATCAATGGAAACTTCCGGCTCTTGTGCCTTTTTTACATCGGGCGTGGGGGCCGACGGGGCGCTCCGCGGGAGCGCTTCTGCGGGTTTTGTAGGGGGAAGAGCTGGCTTTTTAGCGCGCAGCAGTACGAGCACAGCCACCACTATGGCGATGACCCCCAACGCAATAATCAACTCGGAACCCATGTCACCCTCTGCGGCACTGCAATGATCGGTGAGCCCGCATATAAGAACGGGAGTTGTGCAGAGTCAACGCACCGTACGTGTTTCCAGAGAGGAATCGCGCGGGCTTTCTCTCGTTAGGTCAGCTTCAATCGCGCGAGAGGCCCGTTCAATGTCCAGAACGTCTGTCTCGCTGGGCGGCGTCTGGCCGTAACAGGCGCGTTCGACGTTTAGGGTGAGCTCGCTGAGGAGTTCCTTGTGCGCGGGCGTTCTTTGTCCCAACCAAGTTCGAGCCTCACGGTTGGTCCAGATCCCCCAGGCTCGCGCCGAGGGCAGCACGCGCATCGTAAGGCGGCGGAAGGGAGACAGGGCTCTATCGCGCAAGCTTTCGAGCTTAACCTCGAACGACGTCCATTCGCCGCGATGGGGGATCTCGAAGTTCACCTGAGCCGACACGTAGCCGGGAAAAGAGACCAACAGCTGGGCGCGTCCTGCGGGCAAGACCGGCGACGCGAAGCGACCATGCGGATCGGGCTGTAGCGCACAAGAAGCAGCGGGCTGCTCGTGAACGATCTGAATCTGCGCGCCCGCCACGGGCCTATCGCTCCGCGCCTCGCTGATCTTGCCGTGGATCCGATGACGGTCTTTTCGGCCGTGACGCGGAGCCAGTCGGATGCTGGTGCCACGACTTTCGGTTTTTGCGTCCGGCGAAACCTCGCTCAACGACGCACTTTTCTTCGAACGCGCGACGACATAGAGCAGCAAAGCCATCGCTGCACACACACCTAGGACCCAGCGCAGCGGGACAGGGCTCAGCGGGGAAATATCGAGAACGAGCTCGGACACCGCCGCGGGGTAGGCGCCCGTGGAATCCGCCTCTGTTCGCGCCGTCAGCGACAACGGGCCCGCTGGGGCATCGATCCACAGCGCGGCTTGAAAATTTCCCGCGTCGTCAGTGAGCACTGTTTCGAGGTGGCGAGTGCCAGCGAAGAGCCCTACCGGAACCTGGGCACGCGGCTTCACTCGCGTGCTGACCTTGCCACGTACGCTGATTTGACTGCCGGCCTCGAAATGTGTGCCAACCGGTTCCAACGCAACGAACACCGCGCGCCGACGCACGATTCGCGCTTCCGTTTGCGCTTCGGCGCGGCGCTCATCGCGTGCCGACTCGAGACGCAAGAGGCCCGGTCCTGGCTCCAAGCCGGAATCGGTAGGGATGCGCAAGAGCAGATGTCCATCGGCACTCGTCACGCCGCTCGCGATAACGCGGCCGGTTTCGTCGGTCAGTCGCATCGACAGCGCTTCGCCACCGCCATCGGATTCTGCAAGCGCTTCGACGTACAGATCCGGCGCGTCGAGATCGAGCGTGCTCTCGCTCGGCAGTCGAAGTTCCAATCGCACATCCGCTCGCGCGCGCTCGACGCGCCGTTCGACTCGAACTCCACGATGGGTTGCGTCGCCCGCGAAGGTCGCGAGGAGGCGGTAGTCGTGTCCGCCGTCGGGTAGCTCAAGCGTGAAGCGTCCGTTGGCATCGGTTGTGATCTGGCTTCGGAAGGGCGCGTCCGATTCTTCGACCGAAGCGGCCTCGATCGCGAGGGGGCGTCCTGCCAGCACGTTTCCTAGCTCGTCCCGCAACGCACCTGTGATCGAGATACCGAGATCAATATGTACGACGCCTAGCTCGATGCGGCTTTCGGCACGTACGCGCACGAGCGGTTCACCGTGCGCATGGCCAGCGAGGCTGAGCACAAAAATGAGCACGCCTAGGGCGCTCCATGTCGACGGGATCCGCACGCACCGAAAGGTAGCCCAGATTCAGCGTAACCGTCGCGCAAACCAGGCCTGCGCATACAGCGTCCCACAGTGCAGATGTGGGCATATCAATCGCCGTTGCGACGTAATGCATACGGCTGCCATACTTGCTGAAGCTTCGCCCGTGGCAGTCCGTTCTAATCGAGTAAGTCGGTCATCTAAGCAGGCGAGGCGTCGCGTGGGATGGGTACAAATCTCTGTGTGGATGCTGAATCGTGGCTATCGCGTTTTTGCCGTCATCGCCCTGTGCTTCACGCTGACAAGCGTTGCTGCAGCAGATGCGCGCACGGATTTCCTGGTGAGGATGCTGTCCTCGTCCACCCAGTTCCGCGTGCGGACGCAAGCCGCACTCGCCTTGGGTGCGCAGCCGCCGGCGCCTGACATTACGCAAGCACTTGCGAAGGCGCTGGGCGACGAACATCCAGCGGTTCGAGCGGCGAGCGCCTCCGCGCTTGAGCGCATCAAAGATCCATCTACGCTAAGTGCACTTCGCGCTGCTCAGAACGATTCGGACGCGTCGGTTCGAACCGCTGTGAAGAGCGCGCTGGATGCGCTGGGTGTTAAGGGCAGCGCCGCCGTGGCTGCTAGTTCTAGCTCGAGTTCATCGTCTTCGTCCGGGGCCGGCAGTTCCGCCACGCCTAGCGGAGCCGCCACCTTCTATGTCGGCGTGGGTCTGCCCGGAAGCCAAGTCGGCCTCTCGGCGCCAGCACTTCGAGCGCTGCGCGAGCATGTGGTCCGCCAGGTCACGCAGATCGAAGGCGTGCGTGTTGCTCCCGAAAATGAAGACCAGCGTTCTGCGCAAAAGGTCATCGGCACGGCGAAGCTCGTCGGCTACTTCGTGGACAGCTCGGTCACGAACGTCGAGGCTCGGCCCGACGGCTCGGTAAGGGCTCAGGTCTCAGTCATTATCGGGACCTATCCAGGCCGTGATATGCGCGCGATGCTCTCTGGAGCGGCGACCGTCTCCGGCGGTGGGGCAGGGGAGGCCGTGAAAGTTCAGGCGGTCGAAGCCGCTTTTGTCGGCGCTCTGCGCCGTTTGCCCCAAGCCATGCAGGCAGGACTTGCGAGGGCGCAATGAATTGCGCGCGCTTTGTTGTGTATAGACGGGCCCTTGCCCTAGTCTCGTGAACGGGAGAATTAGGCGATGGGCGTCGAAGCCAGGTCGGTGCGTCCCGCAGCAGGTGCACCGAAGCGCAAACTGAGAAATTACCTTCTCGATAAGCGCTTTCAGCTGAAATACACGGGCATGGTCGTGGGGGTCACCCTGGTGGTCACCTCCATCCTTGGGGCGCTCGCCTACCAGGAGTCCATGGGCCAAACCGAAGCCATGCAGATCCAGTTGGCGATGCAGCCCGACCTGGATCCGCAAGCTGTCGCGAGCCTTGAGGCATTTGGCAAGGAACGCGATCGCCAGATCCTCGCGGCGATTATCGGAGGCATCGGGATCTTGGCGGTGGCCTTGGGCCTCACTGGCATCGTGGTGACCCACAAGATGGTCGGCCCTGCCTACAAAATGCGCCTGCTCTTGGCCAAAGTCGCAGCGGGACACCTGCGCGTCGACGGCGGGCTCCGTAAGGGCGACGAGTTGCAAGAGGTGTTCAACGCCTTTAACGACATGGTCGGCAACCTTCGCTCGCGTCAGGCGGCCGAAATCGCCGTCTTGGACGATGTGCTGGAACAGGCGCAGCAGGCAGGAACGCCTTCGGAGATCGTGGCTTCGCTGCGCCAACTTAGGCAGCGCATGCAGGCCGAGCTCGACTGAGCCTTCGCCGCAGCCGCCTAGCATTGGGCTCGGCTGTTAGAACGCGGACTCGTAGTACTCGAGTCGCGGTGGCTCCGCATCAAAGACCACGGCCGCTGCATCGAAGCGAACCTGGTGCGTGCCCTGCGGGTGTTGGCTTAGCCAGAGCGCTGCGGCTTTTCGAACACGCGCGACCTTGTCCCGGGTAAGGCTCTCGGCCGGGTGCAGGAACGACGCGCTTTGCCGCGCGCGGACTTCGCAGATCGCCAAAAGGTCACCGCGCTTGGCGATGAGATCGATCTCGAGACGGCCGACCCTCACATTGCGCGCCACGATCAGGAAGCCTTGCTGCTCTAGATGCGAAGCAACCAAGGCTTCCCCGCGCTTGCCCGTGAGCTGCCGAAGATCGGCCATGGAAAGCTCAGTTCGAGCGAACGCAGTAGCTGCCGCGGATGCCGTCTCCGCCGAGCGACAAGACTTCCTCACACGAGAAGCCGCTCGGGCACTCGCAGAAGTCTTCTTTCTTGCCGGGGCCAGCGCAGCGGCAGGTGCAGAATACGGACTTATCGAGCTCATCGCTCGTCACGCAGCCCTCGGCGCGCGAGGAGCTGCCGCAGTCCTTGGCGGGGTCAGCCGGCGTGACGCCTTCGGTGCCGTTGTCCAACTTGTGCACGATGCACAGACGGCTACGGCACTGAACCGAACTCGACTCAATGAACGATTCCGTGTTGTTGAACCCACACTGCTTCACATTGGTCGCGGGATCGACTGTGCACGGGACCGTCTCAGGAATACAGGGATCGCCCACGCCTTCATCGGCACAGGCCGTCACCAGCAAGCCAAGTAGCGCGACCGTGCCCCATTTCCATACCGAGCGTTGCATCCTGCCTCTTCTTAACTCAGGTCATTGCGCGGCACATAATCTGCCGTAGGCGCCGCACGCTAGTGCTTGGATGGAGCTGCTGTCAAGAGGGGTGTACTGTCTCACTTTCGCGGCGAGCAACCCATGTTTCTTCACCCACCTTTTTCGTTGACACGCCACTCTCGGCGTCGATATCATCACTCGCACTCTGCGGCCTAAGTAACTGATATTGCTTGGAAATCTGGGAAGTAACTGAGGTCCTGTGTAAACCGCTGCTCACAGCGGAACGTCGGGCCCCATGAGTCGCTGGAAGAAACAGCGACGACCGTAGAGCACCCCCCGCCTGAGAAGAGGATCGGATGAGGCACAGCCAGGTTGTGAAGTCGGCAGCGCAGAAGGCGATCGAAGACCTCGTTAG
>CAZEWA010000264.1:0-7418 GCA_964515685.1 uncultured Polyangiales bacterium
TGCGCCATCTTTCTAAGTGATCGAAATGATCAAGTTTTTGATGCGATGGCCCTGCATCTTGGGCCACGCTGCCGAGTAGTTGACGGCTGCAGACACGGCATCCACGGGCTTCACCTGGCTGCCGCAGACCAATCCCCGTTTGACCTGCAGTTGGTTCCCGCTTTGTTCGATCTCGTAGTAGAACCAGGTGACACCGGCTTGCTTGACGCCCAGTCCGCTCGCGACGTTGCGTTCGGTGACGAGCCACTCACCGCTCAGGTCGCAGCCTTCGCTCGGCGGATCGCTGCCGATGGAGGCGTCGCGCGCAGGCATGTCAGAAACCGGTGGCTCGAGCGGATCCGGACTGTCTGGGCTGTCCGGGTTCTCCGGCATATCCGGGCGGTCCATGTCTGAGCCGGGGCCATCCGCAACCGCAGGCTCGTACGACTGACCAGTCGAGTAGATGTCAGGCGGAACCGTATCGGTGATGCATCCGAGCAGCAGGGTGCTGCAAAGCAACCAACAGCCTGACAGCGCGCCAATCTTCACATGGTTCATGCCGGGTTAAGGAAAGGTGGGCGCAAAAGCCTTGGGATTATTTTTGTCTTTTCTCAGAGGCGAGCGTCTTCACTGCGACAGGGCGGAGATTGGGCGGCTCCGATTCTTGTCCTGGCACGTAGAAAGGTGGATGCGACGGATCGCCCGTAAGCTGGCCTGCGTCCAGGGCGGCGCACCAAATTCCGCGCACCACACCACGGTTACCGTAGTGACGGACCGAGTCGAAGAAGACCCAGTCGTATTTTTCTGTGCGAGTCGGCAGCACGCTCGGATAGTAGTTCTGGTGCAGGTCTTCTGCGCCGAAGGGGAGGTAGGTGACATCATCGAGGGCGTCAGAGCTTGAGTCGAAGCCCATCGCGCGAAATAGCATGGTGGACTTCGTGCCCTCGAGCTCGGTGAGGTACAGATCGGAGCGCGGCCCGGGTCCGGGATTGGAGCCGATGAGCGTACCGTTGGCGCTGAAATCGGCACGCTCTCCAAGCGCGAACACCACCTGCTGACTGTCTGGACGAAAGCTCGGCCAGGCCGGAAACAGGAGGTCGTCCGAGAAGAGCGTTCGATACGCACTCAGCGTGCGTTGTCCGGCGGCGAAGGACATCGCGGCGAGCACGTGGCCAGCGCTGTCCGTGGCGTCGTTGAAGGCAAGCCAGGCTCCATCGGGCGAAAAGGCCGGTGTGATGGCCTTTTCAGGCAGACCCGAGGTGAGCGACACGCTGCCATCGCTCAGGCTCAACAGGAGAGCGCTGGGGGAACCGGGGGCCATGCGCAAGGGGCCCGTGCCGCCCACCGCGGTCGCCCCCGTGACGTAGAGGCTGCCCGTCGGATCGATGGCGGCGTACTCAGCTCCTGTCACCTGGCGCTGAAAAGGGGAGGGGGCGGCGGCAAGGGAAGCAGATACGCGATAGGCTTGGCCCATGCCCGAGTTGGCGAGCAGTAGCGTGCTGCCATCGGCCGAGGCAGCGTGACATCCGGCGCAGGTTCCGGAAGGGGCCACAAAGGGAGAGGCTGAACCGCCGAGGGGGAGGCGCATGACCGCCGCAAGGTTGAGCGCGCCTGCGCTGGGTGAGCCATAGCTCGAGTAGTAGAGCGTGCCTTGTATGGCCTCGGGGCTCAGCACGAAAGACACCCGTAGCGGGCCGCTCGCACGCCTGTCCGCCAGTGTGGTGAGCTCGAGAGCGAGCGGGTCTTCGGCGCCCTGGCTCAGTCGCTCGACGGCCTGCCACAGTGTATCGGGGAGCGTGAGCTGTCCGCCGGCATCGGGCATCAGGCAGCCTTCGTATCGCACACCCTTTGAACGCGCGCTGAGGCGAATCGGCCCCGAAGGCGTGCCTTCCCACATCAGCGTCGGCGCGGCGAGTCCTCGGGGAAATACGGTGCCTTCGTAGGGATAGAGGATCCGTGCGGCGTCAGGTCGAGGTCCACCCGCGCGTAGCGCCGCGACCTCTGCTTCGTCCAGGCCCGCGGCGTTGTCCGGGCCGCAGGCTTGGATGACGAGAACCTCGCCCATCTCTTCGCCTGCATCGTGCGCGGAGGGCTCGCTCGGTACTTTACCGTCGAGCGTCTCGAGCACGCCCACGGTGGCGAACGACTCGCAGGCCGCAAGGAGCGAGAGCAGGAGGAAGGAGACGCGGGCCGCGATGTTCAAGGTTCGGAGCCTTTGTCGTTTTGCTCGCGCGCGGACCCGCGTGCTTCGCCACGGATTCGATTCACCCGCTCGCGAAACACGCTGTTGGGATGCGCAGCGAGAAAGGCGTCGGCCGCACGCTTGGTGTCGCTCTGCCTGTGCAGCGCGTGGAGCGCCCGCACTTCGATGTAGTGTCGCTCCTCGGCCAGATAGCCGGCTCGACCGCGCCCCGCGAGCTCGCGCGTGATCGCCAAAGCCTGAGCCGGGTCGCTGCGCAATAGGCCTTCTGCCCTTGCCAGCGCTTGCGTCTCGACGATGTCGTCGGGCAGCACCGAGGGCTGGGTGGAGGCAGGTGTCGGGGACGCGGAAGGTGGCAGCGTGGGGGGCTGCAATGCGCTCTTCGCGGGGGTGGTCAGCGTGTCTCGGGTCTGCTTCGCTGGCCCCACGCTGTGCACGGCGCCCTGGGGTGCGCCACGGAGGCTGCGCCTGACCGCGCTGCTCGTGGAAGAAGGCGTGCCATGGGAGCTCGGAGTCGGTCCCCGTTCGCTCCCGTCGCCTGTCTCCAGCGCCTGCTCGCTATGTGCGCGCTCCGCTGTCACGGGCAGCCCTTGCGGCTCCGGAGAAGCTTCTGTGACTTCTTCCGCACCTGAATTCGAGACCGACGCAGACGCAGCCGACGCGCGCGTGGTGGGCAGCTCCAGCGCCGCTCCGGACGGAGTGGGTCCGCGTGCGAGCGAAACAACGTGGACGGCTGTCACCAGGGCCACGCTCCCCGCTGCGACCCACCCCCACGCCTTGAGCGCGCCCGTGCCTGTCGCTGAGCCCACCGTCCCTGAAGCTGCGGGGCTCGGCGGGTCCGACAGCGGAGCCGGCTGCGCGACGATCTCCATGTGACGCTGCAGCGCCGCCTGGACTTCAAACTCGGCCGGCATTTGCTTGGCGGTTTCGCGCAGCAGAGCCTGGGCCTTCGAGCCCTGCCAGCTCGTGATGAAGCCCCAGACCATCACGACCGCGCGCGCGCTCCGCACCGCCAGTATGGGCGCAAGTCCACTCCTGCCGTCGCGCGCGGATAGGCGGGGCCTGTGCAACGAGGCATCCACGGTCGCTAGGGCGCGCTGGAACTTCTTGCGAGCCTGATGAAGTCGCCAATACACAGTCCCCACTGGCACTTGCATTGCCTCCGCGATTGAAACGCAAGTCTCATCCTCTCCGTCGGCCAAGAGCAGGGTGGTTCGCAGCTCGGGCTCGAGCTTGTCGAGGGCCGCCTGCAGCCGACGGAGATCATCGTTTGTCTCGAGCGCGCGTGCCGGGTCACCGCCCGTTGCGCGCAGCTGATCCGGTTCGCAGCTATCGAAGCGTGACGCCTGGGTCCGGGCTTTGCGGCGCTGCTGGGCCGCGGCGTTGGACGCGATCATCGCCAGGAAGCTCGTGGGCTTAGCCGGTCCTGGGCGGTAGCCACCGCGCTGATGCACTACCAGGAAGACCTCCTGAACGGTGTCCTGGATCGCATGGGCAGGGACCCCCAGCCGGTACAGAAGGCGCGCGACGAAGGGACTGTGCTCACGGAAGAGCTCTGCAGCACTTAAATCGCGTTCTGTGTGCGTGGGCATCGGCTCCTCTCTTCACCCTTAAGGTCTGAAGGGGGAACAAGCCTTGGGGAATTCGACGCGAGATCAAAAATGATAGACAGGACCCAGCGCCACGGAGAAGCCGAACCTCGGCAGCATCCTGCTCTCCGCTACGCTTCCGTCCTCACGCCTCACGCCAAAATGCAGCTTGTTGAGCGGGATAACGAGGCCCGCCGGCAGCTCCAACCACCAGGCTCGAAACAGCCGCACCGAGAATGCGAAGCTGTTGGTTGCCGCTATCCAAGGCAGCCAATCTGTGTGGGACTCCGCGTAACCGCGCCCTCGTGCCTGGAGTGCCCCGAGCGCAAGCCCGATGCAGGCGCGGCCTGCCCAGGCGCGATGGGCAGGCAGGAGCGCGCAGCCCGAGACCTGTGCCGATAAAAGTAAGCTGTCGAACTTACCGGGTGTTCCTTTGAGCCCTGCGTTGCGCGCAGCGTCGGCGAAGACCTCGGCGCGCAGCGCAAGGCCTGTGCCGAACGCTCGAGATGTGGTCAGGCCAAAGCCCAGGAACCCGCCCGGGAGAACCCCAGTCCCACCGCGCACAAGCACTCCGAGCGCATCTCTTGTTGCAGCTCGGTTCGTTCCACCCAGGGTGTCCAGCAGCTCGTCACGCAACGACGCCTTGAGCGCCATGGCGACCGCGAGCGCGAGCGTGGCCTCGAGTTGTTCGCACACAAAAGGTGCGGGTTGAAAGTGCCGTTCCCCGACTAACTCAGCGCCACGTCGGATCTCCATGGTCACGTCGCGCGGATCGAGCGCGCTGCCCACGATCCTGACCTGTAGCTGGGCGTCGACACGATCTGTGCCGAGCCACGCCGTGATCTGGGGCACAAGCGAAGCAGCGGTCACGCACGTGGCACCAGCATCCACGTAAACTCCCTCGGCGAGGGGACGCTCCTCGAGCGCTTGCGTCTGCGCGGTCCAGCCCAGCCACAGCAGGGCGAGCCATGCACCTTTGCGGAAGCGCATCAGCAGCTCAGACGACAAACGCACGCTCTTTTACGGCGCTTGGCAAGTGATTGAGCGGCGCCAGGTTACCGGATGTGTCGACGCCAAGTGGGCCCAGCTCGGGGCAGAAGCCGCGCACGCCTCGGACGACGAGCGGCATGACCGTACGGGCTTGAAACAGACCCCACGAGCCCAACAGGAGGCGGTTGAAGGTCACGTGTCCGATTTCGTCGACCAGGATTTCGAGCAGACGCTCCTCGACTGCATCGCGAAGCTCAGGCGCAGGCTTCAGGACTTCGCCGGCCCGCTTGAGCAGCGAGGCAAAGAGCGTGACGCCGTAGAGCTCTGAAGCGAGCGTCAGAGGACGCGCCACGGCTGCGGGCGAGGAGGCGATCGTGCCGATCAACATGCGCAGATTGAGTGGCGGCCGGAAGGTTTCCCTAATGTTCAGGCCGTACTCGAGGGCCGCGCTCAACAGGATCCGCGTGTGATAGTGTTCCTCCGTCAGCAGATAGAGTTCCGTGTCGTCGTCCTCGCCTGACGAGGAAAGGGCTCGCTTCAGGCTGCTCTCGAACGTGTACTCCACGCCGTACGCCTCGGTGCCATTCATCTTCACGAGCGCGAGAAGCAGCAACATTTCGGGCGTGGTCTGACGCTTGGGATCGAACCTGTCGTACTGTTCCTTGAACAGGTTTGCGTCCATCACGCTCTTCGGCTTGGTGGACTCAAAGTGTCCGATCGAAGCCTCCCGACGAGAGAGCTTTTTCTTGGCGAAGTCGAGCTCACCGTCCCGCTCGCTCAAGTATTGCCGATAGGCCCGCCGAAGTTCGGCACGCGACTCTTTGGGAACAGTGTCGAAAGTATTGTGCATGGTCGCCTCCTGTGCGTTGCACACTCGACTAACACGACGCGACCGCACCGAGGCGGCCAAGTAGCGACCGCTGCGGCCAGTGCCTCAAGTTCCTCCTGTCGCAGCGGCCAAACGTGATCCGCAGCGGCAATGGCCTCAGATCTTCTTTACGAAGCAGGCCTTGAGCGCCATGGGGCTGCCTTCGATCTTGCAGTCGATCTCGTGGTCACCCTCTACCAAGCGGATGTTCTTGGCTTTGGTACCTTGCTTGAGAACGTCCGAAGAGCCCCTCAACTTCAGGTCCTTGATCAAGGCGACGCTGTCGCCGTCACTCAACGGCGTGCCATAGGCGTCTTTGACGATGCGAGCGACTTCGGCCGGGGCCTCTTTGGGCCACTCATGACCGCAGACACTGCACTCCAAATGATCGGCATGGCTGAGTACCTCTTCGAGCGAGCAAACCGGGCAGGCGAATTTCGTCATTCTGGGCAGATTCTACACGGGAATGCGCAGAACGCGACGTGAGCCCGGCTGCCGCTGCGCCAGCCAAAAGGCTAGGGCGGCATCACATGGCCGTCCACGCGCAGCTGGAATAGGAAGTACAGCGGAATACACACCGATGCCGCGCTTGCCACGCGCACAGATGTAGTGCGCTCCACGCACTGGGTAAACGGCTAGCGCCCCAGGGCTCACTGCCAGTTCTTGCGTTGCGCAATCCAGGGGGACGAGCACAGCTCGCAGCTATCTCCCCAGAAGAACTTGCGGGCGTTCTGGTCCCTACAGGCCCAGTATCTTAGCCAAGCGATGAGCGGGGCGCGCTCCTCCTTCATGCCCCCGCACTGACCGTTCCCTCCGCCCGCGTTGGGGATGACGACGCGCGCGATGGAGCAGAAGCTCGGGTTCTCATCGATGGGATGGAGGTGACCTACGTCCGAATTTTGCAGGGTGGCGTAGAAGGTCTGCACCTGCGACGCCTCATAGTTGGGAATAACGTAGCCCTCCGCGTTCACGAAGCTGTCGCCCGTCGCCGTGAAGAGGATAAGCGGGCTGTGCATGGCCTGAAAGGCGGTCTCTCCTCGCGGGGGCATACCGTACAGTGAGACCGTCGCCTTCACGTTGGGGCGACTCGCCGTGTCGATGGCAGCGCCTCCGCCCCAGGAATAGCCGATCGTCACCTCGCGCGAAGTGTCGAGCTTCCCCTGCATGTCGCCTGCGCCGTTCTGTTGCACGAGCCAGTCCAGTCCGGCGGAGAGGCACGCCTGCTCTGCCTGAACGTCGTTGCAAGCGATGATCACGAACCCGTGCGTCGCTATCAGCTTCAGCGTCTCCTGATACAGATAAGGTTGGGTCGCGATGCCGTTGCCCCAGGTGGCGATGGGATGCTTGAACCCGTCCCGTCCCAGCGAAGCATCCGGCCGGAAGAGCGTGTAGTTGTTGTTCGGTCCCACGTTCTCGATCATCACAGTGTCTGCAAACGGACCCGGTGCCGCAAAATCGGTCACTGCGGGAAGAGTCTCGCAGGTACCGGGCTCCGCATCGATGTTGCCGCTGTCTCCGTCACCGCCACCATGGTCTCCGTCGCCGGGGCTCGTGTCTCCGTCGCCAGGACTCGTATCGCCGTCGCCGGGACCCGTGTCGCCGTCGCCGGGACTCGTATCGCCGTCTCCATCGCCGCCGCCGGTCGGGCTCGATCCGCCAGGAGATGGCTCCGTGGTTGCGCACCCCGTGGCGCACAAGGAGCAAGCGATGGCAAACACGAGAAACGTGGAAAAGAGATTCTTCATGGGAGACTTCCGAGTACTCAATGATTGAACGTAAGTATGAAACGGAC
>CAZEWA010000265.1:0-7402 GCA_964515685.1 uncultured Polyangiales bacterium
CCCGCCTAGTTTTTCTCGACGCGGGCAAGTCGGACGAGTATGGTTTGCAGTTTGGAGCCCGGATGTTGGCTGAACGCCTCATCAATTCGGGGGTGACGGTGCAGCATGAAGAGTTCGAAGGGGGCCACATGGGTACCTCCTACCGTTACGACGCATCACTCCCGGTTATCCTCGCCGCGCTGGAGGAAAGGCGCGCTGCCTACACGAATGGGTCGTGTGGGGAGCAAGCCCGCACGCGCAATCGTCTATGAGCCCGACCAAAGCCAGCAAGAAGCCTTCTCCTGCTCCGACGAACGCCGTCGTGGGCGACAAGAAGCTGCCTCCCAAGCGGACGTCGAGTCCAGACGCGGGTAAGGCGCCTTCTCCCGAGCCCGACGACGAGGCCCCTGCCATCCAGGCACCCGAGTCGGATGTTGACGCAAGCGGATCCGCGCGCGAACCAAGCAAGGACTTGGACGCACAGAAAACGGACCCGAAGAAAGACAAGCTCCCTAGCCCCATGCAGTCGCTGGCCCTAGAACTCGCAAACGCCAACGACCCGCAGAGTGCACTGCGTCACCTGGCAAGTCTCGAAGACGATAAAGAAGGCCCTGCCAACCAAGCCGCGCGCCTGGTGCAGGAGCTCTCGGAGCTCAAACCGGAGCTGCTCGTCCCGCTCATCGAGCGCTTTGCACGGCTGCTCGTCTCGAAGAACAAGCGCGTCGCAGCGAGTGCTGCCACGGCGCTGCCTCCATTGTCCCGGATTGCTCCCGCCAAGGTGGCCAAGCAACTGCCTCTGCTCACGCAGAATTGGGAAGACACCACCGAAGACGGCAAAGACGGCCTCGTACGCACGTTTGCCGGCCTGTGCACGGCCTCGGTCGCCTACCAAAAGCGACTGGAACCTGCCCTGGCACGCGCCCTCGGCGAGGCCGATCCGAAGCTGCTCATCCGCTGGACGGAAATCGTGCTGCCCGCACTCAAGGGAGAGCCCCACGCACGCGCACGCGCCGTGGTGGAGGAACGTTTGCCGAACATCCCGCGCCCCCAGGCGCAAAAGATCGCTGATTTCCTCGGGATCAAGCTGCGTCCCTTGATGCGCTGATCCATATAAAGGAGCCTCGTGGCGACGCGCAGCATGCATCGGGTACATGCGGTGTTTGGGCGCTCGTTGCCAGCGCTAGGGCTGCTCCTTGCAAGCTGCGCACACAGTGGCGCAAAGCCTGCGCAAGCCCCAGAGGGCGAAGAAGAAGTCGAAGCGCGCCGCGTGGTTTTGCTGGGCGAGACCGCAGAGCCCGCCTTTTTCTTGAGCGCCGAAGCTGATGCACCCGCGATAGCCTTTGGAGGCGTCGGCGCAAAGCTCATCCTTCGCGGGCCCTCGAGCCAAGGTAGAACGCCTGTGCGCGTGCACGGTCGCGTCACGCTCGAAGCTTACGTGCCCGACGAGCTGCTCGAGCTGAGAGCCCAGCGCGCTCTCGTGCTGCCGAAGACCCAGGTGTTCCTTGCCTCGGGCGACACGCTGCGCATCCTCGGCCCAGGCAGCGCCGAAAACCACGTCAAAGTCGCCGCAAATGTCCAGGTGGGCGCCTCGATGCTCGGGCCATTTACGAGCGAGCTGCCGCTCGAAGCGCTCGCTGCCAACACGCCCCCCTCCCCTACTGCCGCCGAGGCGCTTGAGCCCGGCATTCTCTACTCGCTGCCGGCCGAGACCGCGATGCCGCTCTTCGACGAGCCCCACGGTGCGCTCGTAGCCCTACTGCCCGCTCAAACCTTCTCTCTACTCGTTGCAGTGCTCGCGGTGGAACCCACGGGATTTCGCGTGCGCTTGGGTCAGGGCCCCTACCTCACGGCATTCACATCGGCCCCCCTGGTACTGCTCGGCTCGGCCAGTCGTACTGATCCAGAACCCACAGCGCCTTCACGCGGCCTGCTGCCTGCACGCATCAAGCAAACGCCTGGTCGACTGATGCGCATCGCAAACGGCACAAAGCTCAGCTTTCGCGGCGTTCTGGTGGCCACGTTTCGCAGCGAGGGCTTTGCGCGCGTCCTTCAGGAAAACGGCAAAAGCGTGGAGGTCTTGGCCGCTGCAGACGACCACGTCGCCGTGCGGGGCGTGGCCGATGCGGAATCTCTATTTGCCGTGGATGACCCGGAGCTTTTAAGCGGTGACGCGGAATCTCAAGTGGGCGCTTCCGAGCTTGGGTCCGCTCTGCCTTAGCGAACTCAGGGGAAAACCTCAGCCAGTGGCACCACTTTCACTTGCGGTCCCGACAGACCGAGCGGGTAGTTCACGATGGCCTTGTCTTCCTCGAGAATCTCGGTCGGCTTCTCCGAGGTGTACACAATGGGCGAGGGCTTGCCCTCGATGAGCTGCTCTTTGAGCTTCTCGCCCGCGGGTACCACCAGCACCATCTGCAGCTTGTCTGGATCGAGGTGGCGCTTGAGCGCGGCGTTGAACTGCTCGCGCGAGAGCGCCCGTATCCGCTCACGAAGCACGTCGAGGTAGGGGCCTTGATTGCCGTAGAACACGTCGTCGAGCGCATTGCCCAAGCGCTGTTGTTCCGTCTGCGCGAACAGGGCGAAATACTTGTCTACGAAGCGCTTGATGCGTTCGAAGTCAGGCCCAGAGATCCCTTCGCTTACGGTGTACTCGAACTCGCGCACCGCCATACGCAGGGCAAAGTGCGCTTGCTCCGGCTGAACGGGGCGAATCCACAGCGAGAAATACTGCTGCTTCCGCCCGACATTGGGCAGCGGGAAACGAGTATAGCCGTCTTGTACGAAGTGCTCGGCATAGGCGTAGTCGCCGTAGTTCAAGCCGCGGTCCGCTCGCATCTTTTGCATCATGCGACCGGCAAACGTCCGGTGCTGACCGAGGTAGGCGGCCGCCAACATCAACGCCGGATAGTCGGGATGGCTGCGGGTCACCTCGAGTGGTACGCCGAGCGACATGGCCACGCTGTTCGCCTCGGCCTTGTCCACCAACCATACGCGACGCGCTGTCTGCGGCATCGGCGTGGGCGGCGGTGCCGCCGCAGTGCAATGCGGTGTAGTCAGCGCACCAAAGTCCTTGGCGAGCTGCGCGCTGAAGGCTTCGTCCACCGGGCCGCTCATCGCGACATGCATGCGCTTCTCGCACAGGATCCGCTGGTAGTGCAGAGGGATTTCCATCGCGTTTAAGCTCGAAAGACCGCTCTCTGTGCCTATCTCCGGGTGACCAAAGGGGTGCCCCTCAAACAACATCCACTGCAGTACCTCTTTGCCGAGGCTCTCATCGTCGGCACCACGCAAATCCTGCGTCAAGCCTGCGAGAGTCCGCGCTCTCACTCGCGAGAAATCCGCTTCGGAAAACTCTGGCTTGAGCAGTAGATCCCGAAAAAGCGGGTAAAACTTCTCGAGATTGTCTTGGTGTACGCGCGCCGTGAAGACCACCTGGCTGCGCTCTACGTGGCCACTTATCTCGGCGGCCATCGGGAACAGGCGCCGCACGCGCTCCGAGTACGACAGCCCGCCTGCGCCGCCCTCGAGCATGCTGGCTACCGTCACATAGGTCAGGCCTTCCCGCCCTTTTGGGTCGTCGGCGGAGCCGGCCTCGAACATCACGCGCAGCTCGACGATGGGCCCAGCATTCGCGCGCAGCATCAGCCTTTCTGCAGCGAGCGGCGGCGGACCGGAAGGAACCTTCACGACGGGCTTGGGCGCCGCCGTACAGCCGAGAAGCGAACACACGAGCACACAGACGAGCGGTGCAAACAGGTTCTTGGCTCTCACCGCGCACCTCCCGACTTCGGCTTTGGCGCAAGCGTGATGGAGAAGCGCCTACTTGGAACCAAATAGCGCTCGGCCACTCGCGCCACGTCGGCTTGGGTCACAGCACGAAGCGCCGATAGGTAACGCCCGAGACCGTCGTCGCGCCCCGATACGGCCAGAAACTGCGCGTAGGTGTCCGCCGCATCGCTCGCCGTCTCCACCTCCATCACCAACTTGTAGCCGAGGTGCGAGCGCACGTCTTCGATGCGCTTTGCAGGTGTCTTGCCGGCGGCCACCTCACCCAGCGCAGCTTGTACGCGCTGTTCAATTTCGTCGAAAGGCACCTCGGGTTTGAGCTCTGCGCTGACGACGAAGAGTCCCGGGTCGCGGCTGAAGTTGTTGGCCCAGCTTCCAAACCCGAGCAGCTTTTGCTGCTCCACCACGAGCTCCTGGTAGAGCGGAGCCGAAGCGTCGAAAAGCAGCGCATGGACGACTTCGAGCGCCGCGCTGTCTTTGAGCTGTGCGGTGCGAAGCTCTTCACTGCCCTCGCCTTCAAAGGCCGGCCCCCGGTAGCCCAGGAGCATCTGCGGAGAAGCGGTTCCCTCCCAATCGAGGTGGACCCGCGCGCCTTCACTCGGCTCGGGCTCGACCGGAATCTCTGGTGTGTCGCGCTTACCTTGCCAGCCACCGTAACGCTCCGAGACAAGCTTTACGAGCGCTGCATGGGACACATCGCCCGCAGCGATGATCGTCGTGTTGTCAGGCGTGTAGAACCGCTTAAAAAACGCATTCGAATAAGCGAACTTATCAGGCATGGCCTGAATGTCCGCGAGATATCCTATCGTGGTGTGGCTGTAGGTATGCGAGCGATAGGCAAGCTCACTCAGGGCCTCCCACATCTTGAGAAAGGGGCTCGACGCGCTCTTGCTGTATTCGCCGAGCACGGCGCCCGTCTCCGTACGAAACTGCGTCTCGTCGTACAAGAGGCGCTGAAAACGGTCCGACTCGAGCTCCACGATTTCAGACAGCGCGCTCGCTGGGCCGGTCAGCGTGTAGAGCGTGAAGTCTTGCGTCGTGTAGGCATTGTTGTCGGCTCCCAGATTTTGCACGCGCTCCTCGTACACCTTCTGCGGGAAGCGCTCAGTGCCACGAAACATCATGTGCTCGAAGAGATGTGCAAAGCCGCTGTGCCCCTTCTCGACTTCGTCGCGAGCCCCCACGCGTACCAGCGTGAAGTAGGCCAAAATTCCTGGGCTTTGCCAGGGAATCGTCACGACCTTGAGCCCGTTCGGCAACGTGCTGACTTCAGGAGGTTTACCAAAAGGACCCACGCTCTCGGCATGAGCTACCAGAGGTGCAGACGCGCTAAGCACGCCGCACACAACACCAACTAACCACGAGCGCATCGAATCCCCCACATCTCTAGAGGCACAGTCACGGCCTGAGCAAACGGATGCGCACTAGGCACCGCGCACGATACTGCGCTCGTAGTCCTCTGGAGCGCCGAGTCCCAGGAGATACAACACGGACGAAGCGACATTCGCAAGGCCCGGCGTCGCGACGCGAGCGTCGATGGAAAGCTTTTGGGACGGCGCGTACAGCAGGAAAGGCACCTGATTGAGGGTGTGGCTTGTCTTGACCACGGGCTTGCCTGCTTCATCGAGCATGACACCACCCTTTTTGTTCAGTTCGAACATCTGGTCTGCATTGCCATGGTCCGCCGTAACGATCAGCGCCCCCTCCAGCTTCTCGATCACCGGCAAAAGGCGCCCAATGGAGAGGTCGACCGCTTCTACCGCCAAGATCGCGGGATCGCGAAAGCCGGTGTGGCCGACCATATCGCCGTTGGCGTAGTTCACGCGCAGGTGCCGGAAATTCTGGCTCTCGAGGGCCGCGATGAGCCCATCTGTGATCTCCGCAGCTTTCATCCAGGGGCGCTCTTGAAAGGGCAGGATGTCGCTCGGAATCTCCAGATATTCTTCGTATTTTTCGTCGAATTTTCCGCTGCGATTTCCATTCCAGAAGTAGGTTACATGGCCGAACTTCTGGGTCTCACTGCTCGCGAACTGCGCGATTCGGTTGTTCGCCAAGAACTCTCCGAGCGTGCGGTCGATAGCGGGCGGCGGCACTAAAAACCGCGTGGGCAGCTGCAAGTCACCGTCGTATTGCATCATGCCGGCAAAGAGAATGTCCGGACGCTTGCCGCGATCGAACTTATCGAAGTGCTGGTTTTCCAGCGCCTGAGTGATCTCGATGGCCCGATCGCCGCGGAAGTTGAACAGGACCACGCTCGAGCCGTCTTCGATGACGCCGACCGGACCGTTGCCCTCGCCGGCTATCACAAACGGCGGGAGGTTCTGGTCACTCAGGCCCGCCTGCTCATCACGGCAGGTCAAGATGGCCTCTCGGGCAGTCTTGAACTTGCGGCCCTCCCCCTGCACGTGCGTGCGGTAGCCGCGTTCGACCATGGGCCATTCCGCTTCATAGCGGTCCATCGTGATGCGCATGCGCCCGCCGCCAGAGGCGATGCGGTAGTCTCGCTTCGGGGCGCGCCCAATGCCCGAGAGCAGCTCCTCCAGCGCATCGACATAGAGCAGCGCCGTCGTCTCCCCCACGTCACGCCCGTCGAGCAGGATGTGCACGCGCGCCTTTTCCACGCCCTCGAGATCGCAGCGCCTGAGCATCGCGAACAGATGGTTGATGTGGCTGTGGACGTTTCCATCGGAAAGCAGGCCGATGAAGTGCATGGCCTTGCCGCTGCTGCGAACCCGAGCGGTAAGCGCTTTCCATTCCTCGCGCTCGAACATCTGTCCGGAGTCGATGGCCTCCTGAACGAGCTTTGCCCCTTGGTCGAATACCCTACCTGCGCCGAGGGCATTGTGCCCCACCTCGCTGTTTCCCATGTCCGCATCGGACGGCATGCCGACTGCGACTCCGTGAGCCCTGAGGGCCGTGTGGGGGCAGCTCTGATGGAGGAAATCGAGCGTCGGCTTCCGCGCCAGAAACACCGCGTCGGATTCATCGCGCTGGCCGTACCCCACACCGTCCATCACAACCAGGACAACAGGGCCTTTTACGCCGGGAAACTCTGAATTAGGGGCTAGGCGAAAGGACGTCATACAGGGGGTGTTAGCATGCTCGCTGGGCCCTCGGAACGGCCTCCGAACGCGACCGCGTAGACAGACCTAAGTTCCGGTTCTACAGTCCCCCAAATGAGCAAGATTGCAGCGGGCAAACATGTGGTGATCGATTACGTGCTGCGCGACGAGGATGGCGACGAAGTACAGCGCTCGGACGACCCCGAGGTGGGGCCCCTCAGCTACGTGCACGGCTACTCACCCATCTTGCCGGGTCTGCATGCAGGCCTCGAAGGCTTGGGCGAGGGAGAGCAGAAGGCCATCACCGTGCCGCCCGAGGACGGCTACGGCGAAGCGGACGAGGACGGGATCTTCGAGGTGGACCGCAGCGAGCTTCCGGACCCCGAAAACGTCAAATTCGGCGATGAGATCGTGGGCGAAGACGAAGACGGCAACGAGTTCGACATGCACATCATCGAGGTTCACGAGAACCACGTGGTGGTCGACACGAACCACCCGCTCGCCGGCCACACGTTGGTGTGGGACGTCACCGTGCGCGAGGTGCGTGAGGCCAGCCAGAAAGAGATCGACAGCGC
>CAZEWA010000266.1:0-7397 GCA_964515685.1 uncultured Polyangiales bacterium
AAAGGTCTTCATGCACGTCGATCACGAAATCCCATGATTTCGAGCTATTCGCATCAGAAATCGTGGGGATCCCTCAGAACCCCTTGTTAGGCGGCGCTCTGGGCTACTCGTTGGGCTCCACTAGCTTAGGACCTCGCTTTTTCACGGAGCCCCAGACCGCCACGATGTGGACGGTCGACTGGAGGACGACGTAGTAGACGTGATGTCGTGTCGAGCGAAGAGGGACGCGTCGAATACCCTTGAACGTGCCGCGCGTGTAGGGATGCCCAGCATCCGGAGCAGCTCGGACGTATGAGAACGCTTCCGCGAGCTCCTGCCGGAAGAGATCTGGCGAAGCCGGGCGGTGCTCCAGCCACCAAGCGTCGATGACCTCGATCTGTCCCTCCGCTTCAGGTGAGACGATGAGCGCCAGGGTCATCGCTTGCGAAGGGACGCGAGGACTTCATCACCGGAGCGGCCGCGACCAGCCTGGGCCGATGCCAGTCCGCGAGAGATGGCGTCGTGGAGCTCGGCTCGCTCATCGTCATCGAGGTCGTCGCCTTCGTCGTCCACCACGAGATCGAGGACGGTCCCTTCAGGAAGTTCGGTGGGAGCGTCCAAGAGCAAGCGACCATTCTGAACACGCGCTCGAAGTCCTGACATGGTCGAGAGTGTAGCACGGGCCCCAGGCGCAGGGTTGGGCCATACGTGCTCCGCCAACACCGCGGCGCTCTCTACCTATTTCGGCGACCTTACCAATCATTTCATATACTTGGATCCATGTCCTCCAAGTTATCGGATTCTGCCTAAGTCAGATGGTCCCAGTGCATCGAGCGGGCTCAGGACGGCTGTGGGACCGCGGTTGAGTACGTGGGTCTAGATCTAAGTGGTCGCTACGTCGCGGTGGCCGACGAGCGTCGCTGAGCGCTGAGCCCATCGAGCCCCGTGTCGGCCCAGGTCAGCGACCTGAGCGCATAGGCTCCAGCAGCGCACGCACCTTGGCTCGCAGCGGCTCGATCCGGAGCGGCTTGCGCAGCACCTGAACGTCGCGACCGATGGCTTCAGTGAACACCTCGTCCGAGTAACCCGAGATCAGGAGCACCGAGAGGTTTGGCAACTCGCGCTTGAGCGTGGCCGCGAGCTCTGTACCCGACATCCCCGGCATTACGACGTCGCTGATGAGCAAGTCGAGCCCATGGCCGAGATCGTGAGCCAGCCGGAGCGCCTCGTACGGGCTGGCCGTGGCGACGACGCGGTAACCGTCGCGCGTGAGGGCCTCCTCTACGGCCTGGCGCACGGCGTCGTTGTCATCGACCACCAGGATCTTCTGACCTCTTCCCAAGGCCCCCCGCGCCGTCGGGACCTCCGCAGCCCCCGAGGCGCGCTCCTCACCCTCACGAAGGCGCGGGAACAGCAGCTCGAAGCTCGTGCCCTCGCCCGGCGCGCTTCGCACGCCCACGCGCCCTCCGTGCTGCGTCACAATGCCGTACACCGTCGGCAAGCCGAGACCCGTCCCCTTACCTTGCTCCTTGGTCGTAAAGAACGGATCGAAGATCTTCTCCAGCGTCGCCTCGGGCATGCCGGGACCGTTGTCACGCACACGCAACGCCACGAAGTCTCCCATGTTGTCGGTCTCGAACACGATCCGGCCCCCGTGCGACATCGCATCGGCTGCGTTTAGGCCGAGGTTCATGAACACGCGCTGCATTTGGGAAGGATCGGCGCGCATCTGGCCGAGGTCCCGGCAGAGGTGCAGCTCCACCTCCACGTCTTCCCGCACCAGGCGCCGAAACATGGGCTCGAAGCCACGCAGCTCCGTGTTGAGATCCACCGTGCGCGTCTCGATGCACTGCTGACGGCCAAAGGCCAGAAGTTGCCGCGTGAGTCCAGCGGCTTGCTCGGCAGCCTCGTGTATGGCCAGGATCTGCCTTCGCACCGGCGAGTCGAAGGGCACCGCTCTGGCAGCCAGCTCGCTGTACACCAACATGGGCGTCAGGAGATTGTTGAAGTCGTGCGCCACTCCGCCCGCGAGGCGCCCGATAGCCTCCAGACGCTGCGCCTGATGGAGCTGCACCTCGAGCCGCGCACGATTCGCCTCCATGGCGCGCTGCGCGCTGACGTCCTGGAAGGCGACGAGGGCGTAGCGCACTGCCCCACGCTCGTCGCGGATCGGAGTCCCCCACGAGGCGAGCGGCACGGACCTGCCAGGGAGGCGCACCTCCAGATCATCGGCCATGGTCGACTCCCCTCGCAAGGCGCACACCAAGGGTAAGCGCTCCGCGGGGTACAGCTCGTCGCTGCCGACCCGATACAGCTGATAGGCGGTCGCCAAGCCCTCCGCGCGCACCGCCGGATCGAACGCCCTGCCCACGAGCTCCTGAGCACGCCGGTTGGCGAGCACGGGTCGCCCCTGCCGGTCGACCACGTACACCCCGACGGGCATGCCTTCGATGAACTCTCGGAGCAGCGCTTCATTGGCGCGCAACGAATCGTAGAGGCGGGCATTCTCCAGCGAGATGGCCGCCTGCGCGAGGAGCAGTCGCAACATTTCCAAGCGCTCGTGCGTAAACGCGTCGGTCGAGAGCTCGTTCTCGAGGAACAACACCGCGTTGATCCGATCGCGGTGGCGCACTGCCATGGAGAGGATCGACTTGGACGTGCGGGCGAACACGTACGGGTCCCGTGCGAAGGCCCCGCTCTCGGCGGCGTTCCCTAGCACCACGTCCTCTCCCGTACGAAAGGTATGGCGAACGATCGGCTCCGAGCCCCCTTCGGATCCCATCGTCCCGTTGAGAGGCCTCACCTCGAACAGGTTGTCCTCCGCGTCGAGACGGCTCTCGAGTCGAATCTCGCCCTCGTGTTCCACGAACAAAGAAGCGCGCTGCGCGCCCGCGGTCTCCGCGCAGATCCGCATCATCTTCTCCAGCAGGCTGTCGAGCGTCACTTCACTCGACAGCAACTCGGCCGTCTTGAAGGCCGTCAGCAAATCCAGCCCCGCCGCTTGCCCCGAGGGGCTCCCGGCCGACCGCCAGCGCTGTCCCCTTCGTAGTTCGAGACGTGCGAGCTCGGTTTGAAGCAGCTCCACCTTGGCGGTCGCGCCCCACCGCGAATACCCATGTAGCGCCGCCGCGAACAGCTGCGCCGCGAAGTATCGTTGACCCTTCGCCAGGCAGAAGCGGGCGAAGAGCTCGTGCGCGAGCGCCTCGTCCTGCAGAATCCCCTCCCGCGCCGCGCCGTCGATCGCGCTGTGGTAGAATCGCTCAACCGGCGCGTCTTCGAGCCGCGCGAGCTCAGCGAGCACGAGATCGTGCTTGTGGCGAAAGTTCTCGGGGCAGCTCTCGGCCCACGTGCGGAGGATGGCCTCGAGCGGCGCGATCTCGGCGACGAGCGCCGCGCGCGGGTCCCCCTGTGTCCGCTCGGCGGACGCCGCCAACGTCAAGGCCGCGTGGAACACGTAGTGCGCGTGCTCCACGGAGCCGAAGTAGAACGGCAGGTGAGCCCCGGCGAGCTTCTGCATGGCCCGCGCGTGTTCGAGCTCTCCCAGCAGGTACGATGCGAACATGGACATGCTCGCGTACGTCCCCGTGTTCGTCGGGTGGTCCTTCATCCCTTGCAGGAGCGTCTGCTCGTCGAGAACGTCCTCACCGGACAGGCCAGAAGAAGAGCGCGCGCTCGCCCCCTTCAGCCGCAAGAACACCTGCCGATGTCCGGTCAGGAGATCGAAGGAGGTTCGATGGCTGATCTTGTGCCCGAAAGCGATGAACTCCCCGAGCGTAGTCAGGATTCCATCGAGGTTCGTTCCCGTCGCCCACTGCGCCACGACGAACGCGTACTGGCTGAACGACGCGAACAGGAAGTCGCCGCGCTCGATGGCCTTCGTGATGCCTTCCCGCGCGAGCGGGACCGCTGCGCGGAAGGGCGCGCGCCAGTGGTGCACGAAGGCGGAGTGCACGAAGAGCGCGCGCGACTCGAAGGCACAGGTCTTCCGGGCCAGGTCGACCGCCAGGCAGCCGAACTCATAACCCCGCTCGAGCTGGCCACGCCCCACGAGCGCGAGGGCGAAGGAGACGTAGATGTGCGAAGAGAACACGGTGTGACCGTGCTCGATGCACGCGTTGACCCCCCACATCACGATCATCGAGTAGCGCTTCGGATCCCACTGATACGAGAGCGGCAACAGCTCCGAAAGGATCCGCTGCAACGCGACCTGCTCCAAGTCGCTCGCCAGCGGCGCATCGAGCAGCGTCTCGGCCGCCCGTCCGAGGAGCCGTCGCTCTACCTCCGCGAACGCGCTTCGAATGGCCGCATCTGGATCGGGATCGAGCAGGTCGAAGCCGAAGAGCCGCACACACTCTTGGCCCGCGTTTACGGCCCGCGTGAAGTCGCGCATCAAGGTGTACCCCCTCGTGCGCAGCGTATGGATCGTGACCCGGTCGAGACGCGTGCGCGCGTGGGTCAGCGCAGCCTCCGACAGCGCCTCGGCGCCCCCGAGATCGGCGGTGGCAAATGCGAGCTCCGCCCCTTCGCGGTGGAGGTGGAAAGCAACCTCGTAGCAGTTACTCCACGCGTCGGGCGGCAAGAGCGCGATGGCGCGGCACAGGTAGGTCAGCGCAGCAGCGTAAGCAGCCGCGGCCTTGGCCTTGCGCGCAGCGCGTTCGTTCAGCTCGAGCAGCAAGGACCGCTCGGATTCGCTCTCGACGAGGTCGATGCCGCGATGGAATTGGTCGACGACTTCGAAGATGTGTTGCTCGGCAAGATCGCCGGAAGCAGAGTGCTCGTAGAGCCACCGGGCAATGGTGAGGTGAAGCGCCGCTCGACGCGCCTCTGGTGAGAGCGCGTAGGACGCCTGCTGGACTCGGTCGTGAACGAAACGATAGCTGGTCGGCCCGTGGACGCTCGCATCGCCGCTCGGCACGATCAAGACCTCGAGCGTGGCAATGGTGAGCGCCCGCGACACAGAGGTCGCGTCCTGCGCCAAGACGTGCGCGAGCAGTTCGACGTCGAAGCGGGTGCCGATGCAGGCTGCCACGGCCAGCGCCTCCTGCACCAACGGGGGCAAGCGGCGAATCGATCCGACCAGGAGGTCGACCAGATCCTGCGGCACGGCCAGGTTCGAGATCCGAGCCAGATCCCAGGTCCACTCGCTGGCGTTGAGGTCGAACGTCACACAATCCGACTCGCACAGGAGCCGCAAGAAGCGCTGTACGAACAGCGGATTGCCCCCGGTCTTCCGGACCATGAGTGCGCCGAGCGGACGACAGCGCTCGCGAGGTACGTGAAGTGTCTCGCTCAGGAGCGAGGTGATCGCCTCCTCGTGAAGGGGTTTGACCTCGAGCGTGACGACGTTCCCTCCCGCACGACGTATCTCATCCAGCGCGAGCGAAGCTACATGCTCGGGCGATACCTCCTCGCTGCGCCAGGCCAGGAGGATGAGCAGATGGCGGATGTCAGACGCGCTCGCCAGACGGACGATGAGCTTGAGCGAAGCCTGGTCTATCCAGTGGATGTCGTCCAAACACAGCACCAGCGCGCGCTCCGGACGCGCCAGGGCCTGAACGAACAAGAGCAGCGTGAGCTCCGCGCGATTGGCCGCCTCGACGGGCCCTACCGACACAAGTTCCGGCTGCTCCCCGAGGAGCTGCGTGAGCTCGGGTGCGATCTCGGTCAGCACGCGCCCATTGGGGGCGAGCGCTGCCTGAATGCGCATCCGATACTCCTCGCGTGCGGCGGCGGGTAGCTCCATGAGCTTCGCCGTGAGCGAGGACACCGCTTGAGTGAACGCCGCGAAGGGGACGTTGCCCGCGAGCTGCTCACACTTTCCAACGCCGAACCAGGCTCCCTGTTCGTGCTCCAGGCGGAGCCGCTCCACCAATGCCGTCTTCCCCGATCCAGCCAACCCCTGAAGGAGGACCACCTCGTTCGCGCCAGCGACGGTCCGAGCCAATGCCCCTTCGAGCTCGCTTCCCTCACGCTCCCGGCCGAAGACCTTGGACGGAATATGGAGCTCCCTGCGATCGAGCTGAGCAAGCTCGAAGGGCTCGATCTGCCCGGTCGCGGACCACCTTCGCCGAGCCTCTTCGAGATCCGAAAGCAGAGACCGAGCGGTCTGGTATCGCCACTCTGGCATCTTCGCCAGGAGCTTCACGACGATCTCGGAGAGCAGCTGTGGAACCTCGGGCCTGAGCGCATGGGGAGCCGTCGGGATCACCGCCAAGTGGCCATGAATGACCTCGAGTGGATCACTCGAGGGAAACGGCGGCTCGCCTAGCAACATCTCGTAGAAGACCGCCCCCAGCGCGTACAGATCCGCGCGCTGGTCCACGGGTCGCCTCACCCTCCCCGTCTGCTCTGGTGCCAGGTAAGGCAGCGTCGCCTCGAGCGCTTCGACCTCCGCGGGAGCTTGACTCATCCCGACTGCCATCGTGCCGAGATCGAAGTCGACCAGCGTAACGCGACCTTCCTCGTCGAGGACGAAGTTCGCCGGAGATACATCACGGTGAATGATGTGACGCCCATGGACGCTGGCCAGGGCCGCCGTCATCTGCACTGCGAGCCCAAGGAACGTCGAGAGTCCCAGCCGAGAGCGCCTCATCCACTCGTCGAGGTTTGTATGGCCGACGTCCGCCAAAATGAGCGCGGGTCGACCGTCGATCTCCTCGAGCGAGAGGCGCGTCACCACCCCTGGCGCGATCGAATCGCCAATCAACGCATACTCCTGACGCAGACGCTCATCACTCCGAGGGTCGAGTCGATCCGTGCGTCCTCGCTTCACCACGACGTCGCGACCCTCATGTTGGGCGCGATACACGACAAACCGGCCCCCCCGGTAGATCTCACGCCACTCGGCCAATGTCATCAAGGCCCCTTCGAGCAGCATTCCCAAGCTGCTCAGTGGAGTGTACCCTCCCCGCGTGGCCCCAAGGAGATTCGAGAGCCATCGGAGCGTTAGCGGCACGACCTGTGACGGCGTCGAGCGCTCGCGCGATGCCGCCAACACGAATTATATCACGACACCGAGCAGGGCTTCCGCGGAATCTTCGCTGTGCTTCAACGCCTGGCGGCACTGCCGCCACGAAATGTGAGCGCACCTCAAACTGGGAGACCCCGTCTGCGCGACCTGACGATCACCTCGGTCGCTATCGACAACAAGCAATGAAAGTGCGCGTCATCTTTCCTCTCAACTACAACTTCGTCGACTACGAGGCCCACCCCGAGGGAGGCTTGAGCCTTGGGCCACGCCTAGCGCCGCTTGCGCGCGGGACGCGCTGGGGCACACGACTCACTGTCGGCCAATAGCTTGAGCGTGCGCGGCGAGGCGGGCTCGGTCACCACCGCCATCAGTGCGTCGACCAGATCGCTGACCAGGACGTCGCGCGGAAGCTTGAGCTCGGCCTTCGCTTCGTGACTCGGCTCGCGCG
>CAZEWA010000267.1:0-7385 GCA_964515685.1 uncultured Polyangiales bacterium
GGGTTGAGTCTCACATATGTACCGTGGCCTGAGGCTACGGTGGGGTTGAAACTAGATCGTGCTCTCTCAAATAAAGCCCGTGCAGGGATAAGCTCGCCAGGAACGGGATTGTTCGCCACACTCGGGCTCCGTGCGGCGTGCCACACTCACTTTGGTGCTCCTGGTGATATCGTGCCTGAACGTACGAGCTCAGGACGTGCCCAGCGTGATTCTCCGAGAGATGCCTGCGGTTCGTCCGGGGCTATGCGGGGCACTTCGAATCCAATTTGCGGGCGTGACTGAGGTCCGATGCGTACCCGATGGGGAGTTCAATGCCCCGCTGTCTGCGCGAGTTGCGCAGACTGCCAGGCAGGTAAGTGCATCTGGGGCGGCACTCGGCGTGTTTTTGGAGCGCGATCCGAGTCCGGGACTGCTCCGCATGTACCTCGTGGCTTCGCGCGCGGATCAAGCTGTGTTGTCGGTAGAGTCCATCGAAGCCAAGCCAGATCGAGACATCGATCGAGGCCTTGCGCTCAAGGTGCTCGAAGTATTCAACACGCTGCAGGAAACGAAGGATGCCGGCGGGGCCGGCGCGCTGGTCGGCGTGCTCGGGGGGCCCGTGAGAGGGCAGGCGCCTACTTTACCTGAAGGCGCACGTGGTTCAGGCGCTCTTCGCGGCTTCGTGGAGGCGGGGGTGGGGCTGCGTACCGGGACGACGCTCACCGCTTCTGTTGCGCTCTCCTTGGGGCTCTCGCGGCAGCTCGAACGGGTGCGGCTGGATGTTGTCGGCGGCGCCGACATGGAGACGCCTTTCGAAGTACGCGCTTCATCAAGGCATGTGCGCGTGGTGGAACGCGGGCCTACGCTAGCCGTGCGAGCGGTCCGTTCCGTGGGCGGCGTGGAGTTCGGCGGCGAGCTGCACGGGCGCTTGGCTTTTGTTTCAGCGGAGGGCACTGCGCTCGACGGAAGCCGCGGAGAGAGACTTTTGCTTCTCCCGTACCTCGGTATGGGCGTTGATATGCGAGTGTCCCTCACGTCACGCATATGGCTGCGAGTCGCACCTACGCTAGATATTGCGCTTATCCATCAGCGCTACGAGGTGGATAGAATAACCATTGTCGATGCGAAGATCCTACGACTCACGTTGCCGCTTTCGGTAGGTTTCGATGGACTACTTTAGGATGACCCAGTGTAGCGCAACGCAATTTGGGGCCCTTCGGCACTGGGCGGCTACGCTGCTTCTCTCGTGTTTAGGCTGTGACCGGAGCACTTTGTTGGCGACGAGTCGCCCTCACAAAGATGCTGGCGCGAACGCTGCGTCGGATGCGGGCGAAGTCGCGCCGGACGCGGGCATTCCCATCGCGTGGGACGGAGGAGTCGCCTACTGTGGCGCGCACATCTGCGCTTGTTCCAACGGAATCGACGACGACGGAGATGGTTTGGCAGACGGCTGGGACAGCGAGTGCACAGGTCCATTCGACGATGACGAAGGCAGTTTCGCCACTGGCTTAGAGAAGCCGGGGAACCGCCAGTGCATCGATTGCTTCTTCGATAGCAATGCTGGCAGTGGTGATGATGACTGCCGGATTGCTGCGCGTTGCGTCGTAGATGGAACGAGCGACGGCGCGCCGGGTGCCTGCAATACCTGCAGTCCGTCGAGCCGGTGTGTCGACAATTGCTTGCGACGCACACCAAACGGCTGTGACTGTTTTGGGTGTTGTGTGGTCGAGCTTGAAGGCGAGTCGACCGCGGTTCAGCTCGCGGCGACTTGTTCGATAGAGCAGGTGGCAGACGAAGCGAAGTGCCCGCGCTGCATTCCCTCGACCGCGTGCTTCAATCCGTGCGACACCTGCGAGGTCTGCACCGGGAAACCCCTCTCCGAACTGCCGGCATCCTGCGAAGAGGCAGGCGGCTACGTGTGCCAAGGAAACGCCGCGCGTTGCGACGCCACCGCTCCTTGCGCGACAGGCGAGTACTGTAGGCAGGGCTGCTGTGTGTCGGTGGTGTATTAGGCCAGTATTAGGCCAGGAGTGCTCGCTCAGTAAACGACCGCCGGCAGGCGCACGCAGCATCCGAACTCGCAGGCATAACCCGATTCACAAGCAGGCAGGCCCTTGCCGCAGAGCGGTTCGCCGTCGTCGCAGGTGTACGCTGGAGGTGGCACCGAGGCGTCGCTGTCATCGACGGTTTCAAAGCACTCGGCTGGCAGATCCTTGAGCGTTTTGCCTGGACACAGCTCGCACTTGCCGCACTCATTTTTGCAAGTGTTGTTCTGCACGCAGGTCGTGCAGCCGTCGGTTGTGTTGCCATCGATGTTGCATCCCGCACTCAGCGCAAGGTTGACCACGGTGCCGTTCTCAAGTCGCACGCCGCAGCAGCCAAAGCAATCGCAGCCGTTCGGTGTCAGGGAGCGACAACTCTTTCGGCATTTGTCGGTTTGTTCGCAGCTGTTGCAGCGACCCCGCCCACTGGAGTTATCGCCCTGCGTGAGGCAGCTTGTGGGTTGGTAGCAGCCGTCGTCGCCGGAGCCTGAGTTACCATCGAAGAAGCAGTCCTGGCACGCGTCGTCGCGGTTGTCGCCTGGAATACCCGTGGCGAAGCTTCCTTCGTCGTTGTCCCAGCTCGACACACACTCCGGGTCTTCGAGATCCGTGAGGCCGTCTGCGTCGTCGTCGATGCCGTTCGAGCATGCACAGGGGGCGGAGCCGCAGAGCACTTGCCCCGCTGGGTTGACGGGGAAGGGAAACGTACCTGCGTCGCCTGTCAGCGCAGCGTCGCGCCCCGAAACGCCGCCATTGCCCGTGGCACCTGCGTCGTGTCCTCCGGAGCCATCCTCGCCTATCGCGCCGTCTCGTGCATCTTGACCGGCGTCCGCTTTGTCGCCCTTTCCGCCTTCGGAGCAAGCACAGGCGAGCAACAGGGCTAGGCCCACTGAGGATATTCGGACGAGTCGACGCGACATGATGGGCTCCCGAGGCATGGGTTCTGGGCTTACGGTGGCGCGAGGGGTAGGGCTGGTTGAAAAAATCGATCGAGCGAATTTGCTTTCAACCAAGAGTCGGTGGAGCTGCACTCTAGGGAACATGACGGAATTCAAGAGCACGAAGATCGGGCTGCTTGTCGCACTGGGTGTGTTTGGGTGCGGGGATGGAGACGGCACGCGAGGCGGGCTGCCGTGGGAGCACGATGGTACCCAAGTCATCGGTCCTGAGCGCGGCGTCACGGTGGTCGACCGTCCCACGGGGGACAGCTGCTTTGTTTGGGGCGTGGAGTTCTCGGACGCAAACTGCGTGAAGCCGCAAGAGCGATGCGACGGCGCGTTTGATGTGCTCGTCGGCGACGACAAGGTCCTTGAAACCTTGTGCTACCCGAAAGGCAAAACACTTTCGCCTGTGGAGGTGGAAGCCAAAGACGGCGTGATTGCGCAGAACGAAAACAATGCGGTCATCGTGCTGCCCGACGACGCTTCCTCTGCCCTCGAAGCGGACCTGGCCGTAGATGCGAATAACGTGGTGATCTACGGACACGGGCCGGATGGCTCGGTACTCGACGGCGACCTCCTCATCGAAGGCAATAACGCGATTGTTCGAGGCGTGCGCATCACGGGCGATGTGACGATTTCAAAGAACAACGCCACATTTTTCTTCTGTGTGATCGAGGGCGACGTCACCATCAACGCGAACAACACGACGCTGGCCGGCTGCGACATCTTGGGCAGCGTGACCGTGCTTGGAAACAACACGCGCCTCGTCGGCAATCACCTGGCGAGCGGGCTTGCAGCGACTGGGAAAAACACCTCTTGTGAGAGCAACTTCCTGGCGAGCGATGCCAACGAAAACCTGCGTTTCGAGACCGGAGAAATCGGCGCCGCATTGGGCTGCAAGTAAGGGATTTTATCCCCCAGTTTGCAGAGGAAGGCTACGAAACCCAGCGCCTTGTTTGTCCCACTCCCCCGAGGGAACAGCGGCGCCAGGGGTTTCGACCTTCCAGATCTCTGACGATGCTGTAATGACCTGACCTTGTCCAGGCAAATGCGTTCTCGGGCCCCAGGTGAGCTAAGGATTCGAGATCGAGCGCACAGGAGGTCTGTCGTCGCGCGCCTAGGGGTGGGCCATAGTAGGAAGAGCTCATGCCTACGTCGGTCGACTCGCTCAACTATCACCACCTCCGGTACTTCTGGCTCGTCGCGCGAGAGGGTGGCGTAGGGCGTGCGGCAAAACGTCTGCACCTCTCGCATACGACGGTAAGTGCGCAGATTCATGCGCTGGAAGAGGTTCTCCAAGAATCGCTCTTCCAGAAGAAAGGACGCGGACTCGAGCTTACAGAGGTAGGACACATGGTCTTCGCGTACGCGGAGCAGATTTTCGCGCTTGGGCGTGAGCTGCTCGATGCGGTGGAAGGCCAACCGGGCCTCGGCCCCATCAAGCTTGCGGTGGGCGTGGCCGACGTGGTGCCGAAGCTTCTCGTGCGCACCCTGCTCGAGCCTGCCCTGCGGATGGAGCAGCAGGTGCGTCTCGATTGCCGTGAGGACCGTCCAGAGGTGCTGCTGCAGCTCCTCGCTGAGCACCATCTCGACGTAGTCCTGAGTGACGCCCCGCTCTCGGGTCGCGCCGGGGTGCGCGCGTTCAGTCATCTCCTTGGGGAAAGCCCCGTAGCGGCCTACGCGGCGCCCGCGCTGGCGAAAAAGCTGCGGGGCGGCTTTCCCAACTCCCTCGACAAGGCGCCGGTGCTCATACCTTCCGCGCACACGGCGCTTCGTCACGCACTCGACGCCTGGTTCGTGACCCATGCAATCTCGCCCTCCATCGTGGGTGAGTTCGACGACGCAGAGCTCATCAAGACGTTTGCCGTGGACGGGATGGGCGTGTTCTTTGGTCCTCTTGTCAACGAGCGCGCCCTGAAGCGCCAGCAAGGCGCCCTGCGTGTCGGCACGCTTTCGGGGGTGTCTGAGCGCTTCTATGCCGTCACGATTCAGCGCCGCATCAAGCATCCCGCGGTCGTGGCGGTCTGCGAGGCGGCGCGCGCTCAGGTCTTCTCGGAGTGATCTGGACCTTCGCGCTTGGTACGCGAAGCTCGCAGAGAGAAGAAGGTCGCAAAGCCGAGAATCCCGAGGATGACAGCGAGCGAGACGGCGGCGGGGATATGGTAGAGGTCGGTGATCAACATTTTCACGCCGACGAAGGCGAGCACCGCGCCTAGGCCCAGCTTGAGATAGACCAGGCGGTTGACGAGCTCGGCGACGAGGAAGAAGAGCGAGCGCAGACCTAGAATCGCGAACACGTTGGACGTGAAGACGATGAACGGGTCGCGCGTGACTGCAAAGACGGCGGGGATCGAGTCGACCGCAAAGATCACGTCGGTTATCTCCACCGCGACCAAAGTCAGAAGGAGCGGCGTGGCGTGCAGCTTCCCGCCCTCGCGCGCGAAAAAGTGTCCGCCGTGCAAGGTCTCAGTGGTGGGAAACAGGTTTTTCACCACGCGCAAAAAGCTTGGCGGCCCCTCTTCGTGATTGGGATCGAGCGTGTCGCGCACAAGCTTGATTCCGGTGACTACGAGAAAGCCGCCGAAGAAATAGATGAGCCAGTGGAACTTCTCGAGCAGCGCCACGCCCGCAACGATCATGGCGGCGCGTAAGACCAGCGCGCTCAATACGCCCCAAAAGAGCACGCGGTGCTGGTAGATGGCAGGGATTCGGAACGCGCCGAAGATCAGAACGAACACGAAGATGTTGTCCACCGACAGGGATTTCTCGACCAGGTAGGCGGTCAGAAACTCGAGCGCTGGCTGGGTACCCAAGCTGTGCCAAACGAACAGATTGAAAACGAGCGAGAGCGCGATCCAAACCGCGCTCCATGACGCAGCTTCGCGCATGGTGATGGCGTGCGGGTTTTTGTGAAAGACCCCCAGGTCGAGCGCCAACATGACGCACACGGTCAGGCCGAAACCTAACCATAATCCCGGAGTTCCGTAATCAAACACGCCATCCATGTAGGAAGATCCTTCTCGATACCTGATGCTTGCAGCAAATCGCTGCAACTTTTACACCGTAAAGGGACACGCGCCTCGGCACCATGTCGAAGTTTCGACGAGACATGTGGAAAAAACCGACGGGTTCTAGGGTGAACCTGCGATATGCCTTGTAGTCTCAGAAACGGAGCATCCCGGTGGGTGTGCCCGTTGGAACGAAAAATCCCGCCGACGGGCGCGAAGGCCTGACGGCGGGACGGTTCAGTCGGCGAAGCTTTCCCGACTTCAGATGGCTTCGAGCAAGCCCGCTGCGCCCTGACCGCCACCGATACACATGGTGACGATGGCGTAGCGGCCCTTGCGGCGACGCAGCTCGTAAAGCGCCGAGGCGACGAGCTTGGCGCCCGTGCAGCCCAGCGGATGGCCGAGCGCGATCGCGCCGCCGTTGATGTTGAGCTTCTCGTCGGGGATCCCGAGCTCACGCTTGCAGTACAGAGCCTGGCTTGCGAAGGCTTCGTTCATCTCGAACACGTCGATGTCTTTGATGGACAGGCCCGTGCGCCTGAGCAGCTTCTGCACTGCAGGCAAAGGGCCGATGCCCATGATGGACGGGTCTACGCCGACCGAGACGAAAGCGCGGAAGTAGCCGATGCCCTTCACGCCGAGCTCGTCGGCTTTCGCCTTGCTCATCATCAGCGAGAACGCGGCGCCGTCCGAGAGGGGCGAAGCATTGCCGGGCGTGACGCTGCCCTTCGCAGAGAACGAAGGCTTGAGCGCAGAGAGACCTTCGAGCGTGGTCTCAGGACGCGGCAGTTCGTCTTGCTTGAACTCGAACGTCACGCGCTTTCCGCCTTCGTAGCGGATACCGCGCACGGGCACGATTTCATCGACGAACTTGCCGGCTGCGATGGCGGCGCCTGCCTTCTTCTGGCTTGCGAGCGCGAACGCGTCTTGGTCCGCGCGCGAAATCCCGAAACGATTGGCGACGTTTTCGGCGGTGATGCCCATCGGCGTGTACGCCGTGGGGAAGCGCTCCATGACCTCGGGGGACATGGAGAGCTTGTTGCCAGTCATCGGCACCATGGACATCGACTCGGCACCACCCGCGACGGCCACGTCGTATGCGCCGATGGCGATTTGTCCGGCTGCGAGCGCGAGCGCCTGCAGGCCGCTTGCACAGAAGCGGTTGATGGTGATGCCGCCGGTCTCCTCCGGTAGATCCCCAAGCAAGCCGCACTGGCGTGCCATGTTGAGTCCCTGCTCGCCTTCGGGCATCGCGCAGCCGACCACGAGGTCGTCCACGTCCGCAGGCTTTACCTGGGGCACACGCTGCATGAGCGCGCGGATCACGTCTCCCGCCAATTCGTCGGAGCGCTTCAGCGCGAGCGAGCCCTTGAGGGCGCGCCCCACTGCAGAGCGCACTGCATCAGCAATCACTA
>CAZEWA010000268.1:0-7340 GCA_964515685.1 uncultured Polyangiales bacterium
AGGGGAATTTGGAAGGTGTCGTCCATAGCTCAGGGCACTGTCACGAAATGACCCCTGATTGTCACAATATGACCCCTGCTTGTCAAGAAATGACCTCCCGGTAAGGGCCGGGCCTCCGCTACAGCTTCTCGAGTGCCCGCCACGTTGTCGGGCAGATGGAGCACGCAGCATGGCTACCTTCCTTCCCCGAAAGCGTCTGGCCACTCTTCAGATCAACGATCAAGCCATCGCGCTCGAGCCTCAGGAAACCGTCCTGCAGGCGGCGCTGCGCAGCGGCATCGATTTTCCGAATAGCTGTCGCGTGGGCGGTTGCGGCAGCTGCAAGTGCAAGCTCGAAGCAGGCAAGGTCAAGGAGCTCACGGAGAGCGGCTATCTGCTTTCGGCCGAGGAAATCGACCAAGGTTACATCCTGGCATGTCAGAGTGTCCCGCAGTCCGACGTGCGCGTGGCGGTGGATCTTTCGCAGGGTGCGCAGCGTGGCGTGCGCGGTCGCATCATCGGCCAAGAGAAGGTCACGCACGACATCACGCGCCTCACGGTGCAGCTCGAGCAGACGCTTCACTACAAGGCTGGGCAGTTTGCGAACCTGAGCCTGGAAGGCTTGCCCGGCGTGGTGCGCAGCTATTCGTTCGCATCGGAGCCTACGCGCGATGCACAGGTCAGCTTCTTCATCCGTAAGGTTTCAGGGGGCCAGTTCTCGTCGCTCGTGAACGAGCAAGACATGCTCGGGCGTACGCTGTATGTGGAGGGGCCGCTCGGCGATTTTTGGTTGCGCGCGACGGAGGCGCCGCTGCTGTTGGTGGCAGGCGGTAGCGGGCTTGCGCCGATCCTTGCCATGTTGAAGGCGGCCGCGGCTGCGGGCGACAGACGCTCTGTGACGCTGCTGTTCGGCGCGCGCGAGGTCAAGGACCTGTACGCGCTCGAGGAGATCGAGGCGCTTGGACGGGCATGGCGCGGCAGTTTCCGCTTTGTGCCGGTGTTGTCGCATGCGGCGGAAGATGCCTCGTGGACGGGCGCGCGCGGACTTGTGACCGAGAAGATGGCGGAGCTGATCGAGCCCGGCGCGCGCAGCTATCTGTGTGGACCGCCCGGCATGATCGACGGTGCCATCGCGTTGCTGCGGCAGCGCGGCGTCGCAAGCGAGCACATCCATTTCGATAGATTCACGACACAGGCCGACGCAGCCGCCGCCTCCGCAGGTGCTGAGAGTGCCGCCACGGACAGCGCTCCCTTTGCGGGCGTGCTGCACTACCTGAAATATTTTGCATTCCACTTCATCGGTTTGCTCGCGACTCTCGCTGTCCTCGGGGGCGGTCGCCTCGCCACGGCAGGGCTGCTCGCGGTGCTCGCGCTGTACATGCTCGGCGATGCGCTGGCTGGCGACGACACCGCAACGCCGCAGTACCGCCATCCGGGTGTGCTCACGGTGCAGCTTTGGCTCGCGCTTCCACTCATCTCGCTGATCGTGTTCACGGCAGTGTGGAGTGTCTGCTCTGGAGATGTGCTCGGGTATGGTGCGTGGGCCTACGGCCTAACCGGCTACGATGTCCTCGAGGCGCGCGCTTTAAACTCGTTCGGCGAGCAAATCGCGATCTTCGTGCTGACGGGTTTGATGATCGGTATGATCGGCACCATCACCGCCCACGAGCTCACGCATCGCACCTGGGACCCTGTCTCGATGCTGGTTGGACGTTGGTTGCTCGCGTTCAGCTTCGACACGAGCTTTGCGATTGAGCACGTGTACGGCCACCATCGCTACGTCTCGACGACGGAAGATCCGGCCACGGCGCCGCGCGGTCGCAATGTGTACCACCACATCCTCAGCTCCACGTTCCGAGGCAATCTCAGCGCCTGGAAGATCGAAGCCGAGCGTCTGCACAAGAAGCGTTTGGGCCTGCTTTCCCGGCACAATGCCGTGATCCGCGGCTACCTGATGAGCGTTGTGTTGGTCGCGCTCGCCTTCGCCATGGGTGGCCTGAAAGCGATGGGTTTCTTCATCGTCTGCGCGCTTTGGGGTAAGGCGCTGCTCGAGATCGTAAACTACATGGAGCACTATGGCATGGTGCGAAATCCCGAGACGCCGGTGCAGCCGCGCCACTCGTGGAATACCAATCGCCGCATCAGCTCCTGGACCATGTTCAACCTGACGCGCCACTCTCACCACCACGCCCAAGGCGAAGTGCCCTACCACGAGCTCAAGCCGTACCCCGATGCGCCGATGATGATCAACGGCTACTTGACCACGATCATCGTCGCCATGCTGCCGCCGCTCTGGCACAAGCTGATGACACCCAAGGTGCTCGCCTGGGACCGCGACTACGCCACTGGCGAAGAACTCGAGCTTGCCGCTCGCGCCAACGAAAAGAGCGGCATCCCAGAGATGATGGAGCAGCGACCGGTGGGTGAGCCGAGGCTCGAGCTCTGACTGTGGTTTTCCGAAAAGAACGCTGCCACTGGGTACAGGTGGGCCCGTGGCCGCCTTCGCGCATACGCGCCGACCTCACCATTCTGTACAGGAGTCCAGTCTCTCTATTTGGGTATAGTTGCAGCTAGAATGGGGGCATGGAACTAGCGATAGAGCACGATGCATTTCGTATTCGCCGCCTTGCGTTGCGCACGACGGGTCTGTGGAAGGGGCCTCGCCTCCTGCTCGACGGCCAAGAAGTAGAAGGCAAGCGGCTCAAGTACGAGGTCACGGACGACAGCGGCGTGCAGCGCACGATTGTCCTCAAGCCGAGCCTGTTCGACCCCATCCCAAACGTTCAAGTGGATGCTGAGGCGCCCATCGCGCTCGCGCGTCCCTTGCAATGGCACGAATGGGCTTTTATGGGCCTTCCCATGTCGCTGTGCTTGGTCGGGGGCGCCTTGGGCGGAATCTGCGGATTCCTCGCAGTCTCGATAAGTACGAAGATCTTTCGTAGCGAGCGCAGTACGGCCTCGAAATACCTTACGTCTGCTGCGGTGAGCGGTGCGGCGACCGTGCTCTTCATCGCGGGTGCAACCCTCGTGCAGACGTTGGTTGGAAGCGTCGGAAACGAGTGAGTCGAGCCGCTGCGATCTGAGTATGTTTAGCTGGAGAGCTCGCCGCTGAGTCTCGGGCGCATGCCCTGTGCGAGAAACGCGAACGCCACACACAGCGCGGTGGCTGTAGCGAACAGCGTTTCGTAGCCGAGGCGTTGCGCGATGACGCCCGACAGCGCGCCAAAGGGCATCTTCCCCAGCACTTCGAGGCTCGCAAGCAAGGTGAAGTGGGTGGCGCCGATCTGACGGTCGGTGTGCTGCATCATCAGGGCAAACAGCACCGTGGTCAGCGCACCGCCGGCTAGATGCTCGAGGCAGGTCACGGCGATGACGCTTGTCGCATCGATGCCAGGCGCGCTGCTTATCCACCACTCGCCGGCTACGCCTGCCGCACGCAAGGCCGATACCCAGACGAGCGCGCGTGGGATGCTGACCTTGCGCACAACGAAGGCCGCGGCACCGGAGCCGACAACCGATGCGACCATGCCGAATGTGCCCGACCACAGACCGATATCTGAAGCCGCAAATCCGCGGTCGAGGAGCAGCGGCTTCCACATGTGGTCGGCCAGGGTTTCGCCGCACTTGTAGCTGAGCACGATCAGAATCAGCGCGGCCGTGCTCGGTTGCTTCAGCGCTTGCTTCAGGCGTGCGCGCAGCTCGCGGAAGGGCACGGGCTCTTCCAGCTTCCTGCCGTCGTCGGCCTTTTCGGACACCGTCAGGGTCCAGAGTAAGATGACGAGCATGAGCGCGGCCATGGCGTAAAAGAGTCCGCTCCAGCCGATGCGCGAGCTCGCCCAGACCAAGAGCCCGCCGCCCGTGAGCATGCCGAGCTTGTAGCCCACGACCTGAATCGCGTTGCCGAAGCCGAGTTGGCTTTCCTTCAGGGTGCTGACCGCGAGCGCGTCCACCGCGATGTCTTGGGTGGCGGCGAACAGGTTCATCAACAGCACGAGCAGCGCGAGCAGCCAGAGGTTGTCGACGTGTGCGGCAATCAAGGCAGAGGACGCGAGCAAAAGCTGCATGGGCACGATCCAGCTCTTGCGGCGGCCAAAGCGTGCGCTGCCATGGCGGTCGACCAAGGGAGCCCAGAGTGGTTTGCAGAGCCAGGGCAGGGCTAATACACCTGCAAAACCGATGGTCTCGAGCGAGGCCCCGCGCTCGCGTAGCAAAAGCGGCAGAGCCGTGGCCTGAAATCCAAACGGTAAGCCTTGAGCGAAATAGAGCCCGAGCAGCGGGGCAAGCTTCATGGCGCGCTGCTCACGGCACGAACCCGTTGCGCAGGAAATTGGCGCGGCCTGTGGGCCAGGGCAGGCAGTCGGTGCCGGAGTTGGGCACGCTGTAAACGAGGGCGCTCTGCACGCGGTCTTCGCCGTCTTTGAGGTCGACCACGATCTCGAGGTCGCCATCTCCATCGACATCGGCAATTGTAGGTACCGCCATCGAGCCGCGCTGGGGCAGCGCAATGCGATGCAAGATCTCACCTGTCGCCGCCATCACAAACAAGTGCGACTTGTCTGCATCAGGCGAGTAGGTGGCAAACACGATCTCAGGGATGCCGTCGCGACTCAGGTCGGCGATGGCTACACCGCCCGTGAGCACGCGGTCGCTTGTGGTGTACTCGCTCTGAAAGATCTGCTCGGCGCGCGCGTCGACCACATGGATGCGCCCGTCGAAGCCCGCGAAAATAAGCTCTGGCCCTGCGCGTTCAGGGAACAGATCGGCCACACTGACTTGGTTGGTGGCAGCCACCACGTTGGTGCCCTCGTAGTCCCAGAGGCCTGCGAGATAGTCAGGTGCATGGTAGGGCGTCTGCCATGCGCTGGGCCGCGTTCCGTCGGAGTTTACTGCCCACAGGGCCACACCCTGCAGACGCTCGCTCTGCGCGGCATTCTGCACGGATCCGAGGATCACAAGCTCGTGCTTGCCGTCGCCATCGAGATCGGCGATGGCGGGCGCACTGTTGGTGAAGTGCGCCTGCAGAGCCGTCTCTTCGTTATTGGCGTAGCCTTGCTGCGCTTCTTGGTAATCGTGGAGAAAGCGCACGCCGAGGAACTTGCTGCGCTTGTTGAAGATGGGCGCGCAATCGAAGGCTCGCCCGTCGCCGTGGTGCAGGCTGAGATAGGCGTTGTCCTGGCTCGCAAAGACTTCCGGCACTCCGTCACCCGTCACATCGCCGAGGGCGAGGTTTTGGTCGTAGCCGCCGGTCACGTAGCAGGCATCATCGCAGCCCGAGGCGCCGCTCGTGTTGGGGGGAAAGCCTGTAACCGCGCTCCCGTCGTCGTTGACTGCCACCAAGATGTCGCGCTGTCCGTTCGCCTCGAGGCGCGTGGTGGACACGCTGACCAACTCGTAGCGACCGTCGCCGTCGATGTCGCCTGCGGAAAGCGAACGCAGCTCGTCGCGGCCCGTGAAGGGAAAGCCGGGCAGCGCGTTGCCCTTCGAGTCCACCATGTAGATCTGGCCGCGCGTCGCGAATGCCACCTCGAGTCCCGGTCGCTCGGGGACCAGATCCGCGACCACGGGCGAGCTCCAGATGCGGCCTGCCGTTTCGACGCGGAAGACGACCGTGTTGTCGAGGTGGAGCGCGAGCAAGAGGCCCGCCCTGGCCAGGATGATCTCGTTTTCGCCGTCTCCGTCGAGGTCCGCGATGGTTGGCGAGGCGAGCCAGCCCTCGTGGTAGCGGTCGCTGAGCGTCGCGAGCAGCTCGGGCTCTGCCACGCTTGCAGAGCCGCCACTCGCCTTGCAGCTTGGCGCTGGGGGAGGTGGGAGCTGGGCATCGGCCTTGGTGCCGGCTTCGAGTGCTCCGCCATCTGCTCCCGGCGAAGTCCCGGACCCTTCATTGCAACCCGTAGCCAGAATTATGGCAAGCGAAAGGCGACGCATGGCGGGGATCATGGCACGTGGATTCCCACGATGGAACCGTGGTGGCCCACGAGCTCAGAAGCTCTGTGCACGTCGTCATCTCATTGGACCGCAGGCACTGAACTTGCCGCTCTATTTGCAAGGTCGGTTGGCCGACCTCGAGGGGGAAGATTATGCGAGCCAATGTGTTTCGAGGCGTGGATAAATTCGGCATCGAGGATGTGGAGAAGCCTCGCCCGGGCTTCGGGGAAGCGCTGGTCAGAACGACGCTCACGACTATTTGCGGTACGGATCTCCACATTGTTCGCGGCGAATATCCGGTAAAACCAGGACTTACTATCGGTCATGAGCTTGTGGGGGTCATCGAAGAACTCGGCCCCGGGCTGTCAGGCTACGGCGTGGGTGAGAGAGTGCTGGTCGGTGCGATCACGCCTTGTGGTCAGTGTCGTGGCTGTCTTTCTGGTCAGCAGGCGCAATGCGGTCACGGGCAGGACTACGGAGCTGTGGGCGGATGGCAGCTCGGCAATACCGTTCACGGTGCGCAGGCCGAATATGTTCGCGTTCCGTTCGCTCAGGCCAATCTCGCCAAGATTCCCAACGAGTTAAGCGACGAGCAAGTGATCTTGCTTTCGGACATCGCCTCGACCGGCTTCAGCGGCGCCGAGTCAGGGCGGGTGCGAATAGGAGATGCGGTGCTGGTGGTGGCGCAGGGGCCTATCGGCCTGTGCTCGGTATTGGGCGCCAGGCTGATGGGGGCGGCGTTCGTGATTGCGGTTGATGCGGATGAACGGCGTCTCCAAATTTCGCGCACGCTCGGCGCCGATGTGGTGATCGATTATCGTCAGCAAGACGTGCTGGCCGAGGTGAAGCGCCTGACTCAAGGTGGTGTAGACGTCTCGATTGAGGCGCTCGGTACGCAGCAAACGTTTGAACAATGCCTTCGTTCGCTGCGGCCAGGCGGTACGCTGTCGAGCTTGGGGGTGTATTCAGGCAAGCTCCAGCTGCCCTACGACGCCTTTGCAGCGGGACTTGGCGATCACCGAATCGTGACGACTCTGTGTCCGGGAGGCAAGGAGCGCATGCGCAGGCTGATGGAAATGGTACGAACGAAGCGCCTCGACCTTACGCCCTTACTTACGCATCGATATGCCTTGAAAGATATCGGTGAGGCCTATGCGCTGTTCGGAGAGCGTCGTGATGGCGTCATCAAAGTCGCGCTGACGCCTTGAAGTGCGGCGGATGTGGGCCTTGGGCGAGAACATCTTGCTCGAAGCAACCATGGTTTTCTAGCCGGTTTGCGGTTCTGGGCCTTGGCTCCCCGGGAGGTGAAGCCGGGCTCGGGGGAAGGGGCTTTCCGCCCCATCGGGCTGGAACGGGCGGGGCGCATTTGCACCTACCGACTGACCGCGTACGCTCGGCCTACCCTATGAGTACCGACGCGTCGCAAAAGCCGTTTT
>CAZEWA010000269.1:0-7327 GCA_964515685.1 uncultured Polyangiales bacterium
GCTCGGCATGATCTCATCGACACCTCCATGGACCGGGTTCGACGGGAACTGGACGTACCCTACCTAACTGACTTCGATCGCGGCGTTCGCCAGACGCAGGTGGGCACCTATCTACGATTGGATGCTCAGCTGCTCGATGCTCTGCGTCTTTCGTTCGGAACGCGCGCCGACGCGTTCGCCTTTAGCGTGCTGGATAGAAATCAGCCTGCCGTCGATCGCATGGGAGAGCGACTTACCCGCGCATCTACCGACGCCTACGGGTTTGCGCTGTCACCGCGCGGCACGCTCGACTTTCGTGTGGTGGACGGTCTTCACTGGCTCTCGAGCATCGGGGGAGGTGCCCGCTCTAGCGACGCTACGGCGCTCTCGGAATCGGAGTCCGCGCCCTTTGCTCGCCTATGGGCCAGCGAGACAGGCTTCGTCTTCACAAAGGCCTTGGTCAGCGTGGATCTAGAGTCGCGCATCTCCGGCTTCTACACGCGGGTCTCTCGCGATCTAGTGTTCGACGCCGAGTCCGGACGCAATCAGCCCGTGGGCACATCTCAACGTGCAGGCGTCATGGCCATGCTGCGCGGACAGGTCTCATCATGGCTGGATCTCTTGGCCTCCGCGAGCTACACGCGGGCGCATCTCAGCTCACCAGATGCTGCGTTCGTTTCGCTGGCTGGGCCTCGCGTACCGTTCGTGCCGAATTGGCTCGTGCGCGGCGATGCCGTAATCGCGCACAGCCTGCCATGGTTACCTCAGTTGCGCGCCTTCGCTGCGCTCGGCGTTGGTTATGTGGGGGAGCGACCCCTACCCCACACGGAATGGACTCAACCTTATACGGTAGTGGACACCTCGTTGGGAGTGACATACCGAACGCTGGAGCTCTCGACGTCCCTGACCAATCTCTTTGATGCACGCTACCGACAGTCCGAGTTGAACTACGCCTCGAGCTTCGATCCCAGCGCGCCGCTGTCGCAACTGCCAGCGCGTCACTTTTCTGCGGGAGCGCCCCGACAGTGGCTGCTCACCTTGAGTGTGGTCGCGCTCTGACAGTAGGCTTATACCAGACCGTCAGGGCGGGGCGACTCGGACTTCGCTGGCGCAGGAGCCGCCGAGCCCGTTGAAGTGAGCGAAGCGAGCCCGAAGGATGAAGTCACGCAGCGTCTCCACGCCAGGCTCCTGGGGTGGGATGTAGATCACAGGATTGCCGAGAGCGTCGCGCAGCGGCGTACCCTCCGCCGAGGTGAGTCTCGCGAGCGGCTGTGCCATGAGATCTTCGGTCCGGACAGGATGGACTCCATCCCAGACGGCGGCCACGGCCTCGGCGCGAAACGCCGAGTCTTCTGCGAACGAGTCGAACCACAGATGGGTGAGGTGCCAGGTGATCTCCGCGTCGGCGGTGCCATTGGGAGGGACGACGACCCCGAAGGTTCCGTCCCCCGAGGTGCAGGTGAAATAGTCGATGCTCACGGGGAAGCCGAGCTCGAAAGGAATCGGTGTTCCGTCCGGTGCTATCAGGCGTCCGGTTTGCAAGAAGCTGTAGTGCGAGGTCACCATTCGATCGACGAGCTCTTGCGGAGCGTTGAGGTTCTCGACATCTCCTCCCGGAGGCGCGCTCGAGAAGCCGACTTCATCCCAGCGTTGGGCAGGGACGCCGCTTACTACGAATACCTCGCGTGGGTCTGGAATCAGATCGACCACGCGCATCGGCATGTCTAATTGGGCGTCATCGCCCTCCATCGTGCGCAGGTAGAACGACGACACCGTCAGCAAGGCGTGGTCGTACTCGACCGCGAAGCCGTCGGCGAAGTGCACGGAAGCGATGCCCGTGCGAGCTTCGACGCCGGCGTTGGCATAGAGCCGAACCTTGCCGGTGCTACCTCCGTTGGCGTCGGTGCACCCCGCGAGGCTTGCACCGGCAGTGCTGACCGCGGCGATGACACCCGCAAACTGCTTTACGGACATGACTACTCCCTCGAATCGAGTTCGGCGCTAAACGCTTCGGGACGGCGAATCCCCAAGTACCACTGGCCGAAGAACGCAGACTGCGGAACCGCACAGGGATTTTCGCGGCCAATCCATGCGTCGAAGTCCACGTGCTCAAGCCAACGCCAAACATGCACCTGGATTCGCAGCTTCGCGCCTTCGGTCACCCTCGTCGTGTCCGTCAGATAGATTTGGTCGACGCGCCGCCGCTCTTCCAGGTTTTTGAGGGGTTCATCTGGACGTTGGGCGATGTCGAGAGCGCAGGAGAAGTCGACGCGGGTGCCGCCTCGCACCGCCCGTCCGCGTAGCGTGGCCACGGGAGCGGTAGACGCCACGCCGCGACCCAGCACGACGCTCAAGCGATCTACATCGGTATCTTCGCTCAAGAATGTGCCGACCTCGACCGGGGCAGGTGAGAGCGCGTCGAGCAGAATGGGGACGAGGTGTTCACCTATGACCTGACCTTCCGTCAGCGTCTGAGCGTGTCCGGGGTGGGCATGGGCGACCGAAAGGAGGGGGTTCCACCAGGCTGTGAAGGCCCTTCGCTTCGGAGCCCTGAGGTACACCGAGCCGAGCTGCAGGGTCGCCTCGTCGAGCTGCAAGTGCCATCCATCGGATCGCGTGTAGTCCGACAATGACCCGACCTCGGGCGGACTGGACTCCAACGCCAAGTCAAGCTCGACGAGCCGAATCTCTTGCGCTCCATCGCCACATGCCGCGAAGAGCGCGCTCAGCACGGACGTGGCGCAGGCGTATCGAAAAAGGGCGCGCATGGCTATTCCCTCGTGTCGGTGTAGTTCGAAGGCATGCCGCCCATGGAAATGCCGAGCGGGGCGCCACCCACAGGCAGGCGAGTCTCGAGCTCCCAGCTGGTAAGTCTTACTGCGAGCACCTCGGTCTGTCGTGCGTCGGCCACGTAGGCGTACGCATGGCTCAGCACGAATCGAGGCGCGCGCGCGGCATCTCCTTCGTAGGCGTCGAGCAGCTCCAATGAGCGTGTGAGCTTGAAATCGGAAACGGTGACCTCGTGAAGTTTGCCGTCGCTGGTGAGTACGGCCACTGCGGTGCCCTGACGTCGAACGTGGAAGTCCAGAACGTCTGCATCGAACCGCACCTCTGAGACGCCACCCTGCGTGAGCGCCGCGAGCTTGCGCGCGCCTCGATCGAAGACGAACAGGTCGCTTGCCTCATGGCTGCGCACGCGCAGCGAGCGTCCTTCCTCGAAAGAGCGTTCCAGCACAGTGACCGCGAAGGTCGCCGAGTCGGCCTGCCAATCCAGCGCGAGCAGGCCCTCCCGACATGCTACGACCACGCGATTGGCAGTCGCGGCGATTCCACCAGACTCGCTGCAACCGAGTGCATGCTGTTTGGGTTCGTCGGGTACGAGAGCATCGCGGATGGAGATGCCCCAGCCGCCAGAGCTCAGGTCACTCACCAGCACGTGGGCATGGCTGACGATGGCAACGCCTACATGAGGCTCGATTGGTACGACCGTCGGCGCAAAGTTCATCGCGGTGATGCTGCGTTCCTGAAAGATGCTGACCGTGCCGCCCTGAGAATCGACAGCGGCGATCCAGCTCTCGTGAGACGTGATGGACGAGAGTGCGAATATCTGCAGTTGCTCTGCTCGCACCTGCAGCTCGCTCTTCACGATGTGAAAGTGATCGATGTGGCTCAACAGCCACTGGCCTGGATCGACCACATGCAGCAAGGCGTCGCGCGCATCGTGGGCGTAGCTATAGCGTCCGCTCGCACCCGCCAACGCAGACGAAGTGTTCAGTGGCAGGGTGCCTGCAACGAGCTCACTATCCAGATCGAAGATTGTGAGCTGCGGGGAGTCTGCGTCTGAGATCAGCAACCTCCCAAGAGAGTACTCGGGGATATCTTCTCGATCCTGGTCCCAAGGAAGATCCGGATCTGGGGGCGCGCTCGAGTCCGCTGGGCCGTTCCCCCCATTGCATCCGCTGGTGAGGAACCACAGAAAGAGACCCCGAATGAGGTTGGACGCCCATGTCATTCGCACGCCTCCAAGCGCTGGGGAAAGCCATGACTGACCAGCGAATCCACATGCTCAACGACCAATATCGTGCTCTCGACGCTCGCCGTGGGGATGAGCGAAAGGTCAATCTCGGTTGCGCCGACTAGGTTGTAGACGAACGCAGCCTCTAGGCCAGCGCATGTTGCGATAGACTCTCGGAACGTCTCGTTGAGCTGTTGCATCGAGTCGTGTAGTGCAAGCTCGACATTGGCGCCGAGGTAAAAGACGTACTCACCGCTCTCGGCAGGGCGATAGCTGAGGTGCCCCGTGTTCATGCCGGGCGGCAGCGAGACCGTGAACGCAGTGTGTGGCGCATTCACGTTCGGTGGGGTCGAGTTCGCGCTCGACATGACTTGCGCAAACGGCCCGTGCGTCATGTGCAGGCAAGCGTGCTCGAGCACAGGGTCGAGCCAACAGTCTCCATCCGCTCCGCTGTCATCGAAGGGCGATGAAGCATCGTCAGGTCCATCCGCGTCTGGCATCGTGAAGCGGTCTGGCTGCGCACATGAAGTGCGGTAGCTGTTCTCCACGGCGCCGTCGTCCATGAACTCGATCACGAGCATCACTTCGGGCACTGCACTCTGGATGCGAAGCCAGTGCTCACCGGCGCCGAGCTGAAACGCCTCGACCCACGGTAGCTCGGGACAAATCTCCGTATCGTGATCCGCGAAGGAGGAGATCCCTGCCGCACCTTCTCCACGGGAGAGCACCATCTCGACGTGCGGCGACGTGAACAGAGCGTATCCACCTGAGAAGCGCGCGTCGTAGCGCACGGATGCGCTGTAACCTTCCCCTGAAGGGGGGAGTACGAGCCGGAAAGCAGTATGTGCGCGACTTACCTCTGTCGCGCTCGCGCTCACATCGAGCACTCGATCGCGGTAGGGGCCCACCGTGGCGTGAAAGCACGAGTGCGCGATCAAGGGATCCGCCACATAGAGGTCGCAACCTGTGCCAGCCTCGATCGGCACCGACGGTAGTGAGCCGTCCCAGGCGACGCCGCCCGCATCCTTCCCTCTCTCGGATCTGTCCGGCCCTGTGCACGCGCCGAGTACCAAGCATGCAGCGCCGATCGCGTTCCCTGATCGCAACATGGCCTAGCGCCCTCGATCCTTGGCGGGCCAGCCGCGCACCAAGGCAGCCAAGGCGAGAACTAGGAACCAAACGGCTCCTTGTGAACCCTTGCCACCGGCCTGGCATCCCGAGCTGTCTTGCCTATCGTCGTCTCCGTTTGCGTCGATGTCGATATCGACCTCTGCATCGAGTTCGGGACCGACATCGGCCGCTACGCCACCGTCGTCTCGTGAACTAGCGTCGCTGCTCGCATCTTCGCTGCCCGCATCTTCGCTGCCCGCATCATCTTTCCCCTCGCACACGTCCATCGTGTCCGGGTTGCAGTCGTCATCGACGTCATTGCAAAGCTCCGGAGCATCAGGGTAGGTAGTCTCGACTTGGTCATCGCAATCCCCTCCCTGCTCCACTCGGCCAGGCACAGAACACCAGGAAAAGAGTCCTGTTGACTCGTCTCCCCAACCATCGCCGTCGAGGTCAGCGTAGTAACCGTTCTTGAAGCCATCGAGCCGTTCGACCACAATCACCGCTTCGGTCTGCTCCGTGGGACCGAACACGACATAGTAAGGCGCTTCGTCAGACAGATTGAAGACGCGCACCTGTGTGAGAGATGCGGGATCCTGGCAACTGGAGATGACGTGCTCCAATCTCAGCGCCACAGGCTCCTGGGCCTCCGTGAACACCTCGAGAGGAATATCACCCTTCGTGTAGAGGGCGAAGGTGCCATTGGCAACCGGCCAGTGCATCACCGCCGAGCGCGCCGTACCGGGAGTTCCGGTCAGCACCACGGTGTAGTGTGTGTGCGGCGTATCGATGGTGCCGTAGACGAAGCCAGGCGGGTACGCTTGCGCGCTCACTTGGTCGTAGGGACCGAACGCCGCGTGAAGGCAGGTGTGGCCCGTGGCCGCTGCGCCGATTTCCGTGCACTCGAGCATGCAGGAAGCCGAGCACCCATCACCATTCAGCGCGTTGCCATCATCGCACTCCTCGACAAGCTCCTCCTGAGTGCCATCTCCACACTCCGCGGCGATAGGCGAAGCCCACGTCATGACTCCGAGAGAACACGGAAGAGCTAGAAGTTCAAGGCTGCGTTTCATGCTGGGTTCCTTCCCCTGCCCACTGGAACGCTCGAATTAGTGCATTCAAATGTCATATGCAATCAAATTGCATTAATAAACACGAAGCGGCGTCGCCCACTTGTGCAATTGAATTGCAATAATGCAGCGAGTGAGCTGTCGCCGCACGGCACTCTCTGCCCGCTCTCGAGCTCACCCGCGGTCACGAACCAGCTAGCGCGCAGGATCTCGCCCTCCTCGCGCAGGGAACCCGCGCCGCGATCGAACAGGAGGTAGCGCTCACGGGCCTCGGACGGTACCTGCGCTCAGCCCGTTGCGCTCGCCGGCCGCGCGATGAGACAGCTCGAAGTCCGGAAAAGATGAGCGGCCCGACGGAACGAAGAGGTTGGTTGCGAGCCGCTCTTCAGTTCATGAAGTCGAGCACGCGTGAGCTCGACGGTGGGAGGTGACGCCCAACCTTCACGTCATGGCGAGCTCGGCCAAGCTCACGGCGGAACTCGGATGCAGGCGCTCAGCCAGGGTCGACGCTGCGCGGGTCAGCTCCGCGATGACATCGGCCAGCTCGCTCGGATAGCTCTCGAGTAAGCAGGGCTCGATTCGAGATGGGTCCTCCAGGGACATGGGCGACATCCTTTGCCGATCGATGCGCGAACTTTCGGCCGATCCTATTCACGGCACAACACCCTAATATAACAAAACTTATCTCCACCCAATCACCCATTTTGCCGAAGTCCTCTGCCGATCTTCCGAGGGGGCGAAGCGCCAGATGGAGAGGGTACGATTTGCTTGGAACAGAGCGCTATAAGGCTCGCTGTTTGCGGCCTCGATCAAGTGCGTCTCTGGACTCAATCCTGCGAGGCGCGAGCCCGGACAGTGGGCCCCGACTACGTGGAGCTGATAAGCCGCGCAGTAGCCCGTGTCCCGCGCCAAACGAAATCGAGCGCTGGAATGATGCCACTCTCATCACCCCGCAACAGCACCTCGAATCGCCTCCCATGCCGCCCCCCACGGAATGCGCTCCTGCTCGAGGCGCACGTTCGTCCCCCAGCGCTGCGCGCGCAGCCCGTCGAGGACCTCTCGCTCCGACGGCGTCAGACTCGCAAGGCCCAGCTCGCTGTTCTGAACGCCTTCAGTGCCCCACAGCGGTCGGAAGCGAAGCAGCGTCGCTGAG
>CAZEWA010000270.1:0-7277 GCA_964515685.1 uncultured Polyangiales bacterium
ATACGCATTGCTCACGCTCAAATGTGAGCAGTCGTCTTGAGACAGACTGTGTGCTGCAGACCTTGCCAATGTGTGCAGCGGATCGCGCACCCAGAGAACCCATCCGATGTTCTGGAGGTACCAACGTGCTTGGAGGCAGCCATCCATGGCGCGTTTTAGGTCTGAACAACGAGTTCGAGTTATCGCGGTGCCCATGCAGCCGCGCGTTTTGAGCGGAGGCCTTTTCACGTTCCTCATGTTGGGGATCATCTTGGGAGTCGCGTGCGGTGACAGCAGCGTGCCAAGCGATTCAGGCTTGAGTGCGAATCCGAAGAATGACGCAGGATCGCTCGATGAATACGAACCAGAACGCGATGCGGGACCGGTCGATGAATACGCACCAGAACGCGATGCTGCGTCGCTCGACGACGGCGCGCGCCCGGATTCCGGTCCTGGCTCGGAAGTCGACGAAGATGAAGGCGCTGGCGGAGAAGAACTCGATCCTGGGACATCCGAACCAGACGGCGTGCCCTTGTTCGTCGCCGTGGGTTGGGGCGGCAGGAGAGTCATGTCCTGTGATCTGGGTCGAACCTGGACAGCAGATCAACAGGTGGCAGCCGAGTCAGAAGACAACTGGCATCGTTCCTACACCCCGAAGAGCCTCGCGTACGGCGAGGGCAGGTTCATCTTCCTGACTGGCTGGGGAACCAACAGCGTGGCCCACGTGAGCGCAAACGGGGTGGACTGGACCTCCAAGACACTCGATACCGCCTACGGGGGCATCGGCTACGACCGAGGGCGCTTCATTCTGGTCGGCAATCGGCACCTCTCCGCATCCGAAGATGGCGGCGCGACCTGGAAAGTCCTCTCCGATGTCCCGACGCCGGCTCCTGACCGCGAAACTGCTGCATTCGAAGGTGTCTGGGCGGCGGGAGCAGACGGTTCCGCCACCTTTCTCCTCAAGGGCAGCAACAAGTGGGCGAGCATGTCGAGTTGCAGAGGTTCCCGTCACACCGCGATTGGCCTGACTGGAGGCTTCGCCGCTGGCCTCGGTCTGCTGGTCTCGGTCGGCGACGAAGGGAATACCTGCGTTGTCGATAGCGTGTCAGGTGCAGACCGCGGTGCCGGAAGCATCGGAAAGAAAGTCAGCGGACGCGTGGTGTTCATGGGCGATGCGTTCTGGCTCGCGGACAACGATGCCATCTACACATCGGTAAACGGCGTGGCCTGGACGCGGCGCGCGCTGCCGTCGGGCGTACGCTTTGACCACGTCGCGCGAGCGACCGCAGGCACTTACGTCGGCGTCTCGACGGACGGTGACCGCTTCTATTATAGCGACGACGGCGAAAACTGGAAGGCCGGTAAAGGGCCGACCGGCAATGGTCTGCTGCGCGTCGTGTTCGGCTACGGTGCAGCTTCCGCGAAGTGTCCTACGCGGTGAGGTAAAACTCAGCGTTCGCTCCTGTGGCCATGAGTGGGCTCTGCTTGGCAGGCCGCGTCTCTAGGTTGCGCTAGGGTGTCGTGGCTTGCTCGCAGATCTCAATCCATGTGACGTCAAGCGAGTCCTCGACCGTTGGGACGATGGGGAGCCCGGATAACGCGCCAAAGGAGAGGAACTGTCCTGTGTCCAGGGAATTCACGGTAAGGCTACCCGACAAGGCGCTGCCTCGACTGCTCAGCGTCAGTTGCCAACCCGCGATGGGAGCTTCTTCGCGGCAGAATGTCTCTGAAAACGTGGCGTCCACCACAAATATGACTTTCCCTGCAGATTCGTATTCCAGCTCGACCAACAGTCTTCCCGGTCCGACGGGCTCCCCCAACTCGAACACCTCGCGACGTCCGCCGGCACACTCGACCTGCCTGCGCTCTGGCACGAAGCACGTGAGAAATCCTTCTCCGCTCGTGCCGCAGTTTCGCGAACGGATGGTGTTGAGGCCAAGTGTGATGCGTCCACCGCCACCAGGCCTCGCATCGCTCACCACTACGCTGGGCACGCGGGAGCGCTCCTCGCACAGGGTTTGTGATGCACCGACCTTACCGTCATCCCAGACGATGTCGTAGGGCGGCACGCCTCCCTCGACTACGACAGTCACATCCACGCAGTCCAAATGGCACCCTGTCTCCACGCGCACGACCCCCAAGCGCCCGTTGGCCTTGAAACGCGCCCTGAGGGGTGGCGGGACCTCGTCCTCGTTTCCTGCATCGCCCTCTGGCGTTTCCGACGCGTCCTGCATATCGGACGCATCGCCCGTTTTTGTGACAGCTTCGGGCTTTGCTCCGAGCAAGAGCACATCGTCCGTGCAGGCGGTAAGCAACACCCCGGCGCCCACGCAGCACGCAACGTGAGCCCGAAGCTGCGCAAAGAGAGAAGGTGCCGCGCGCCTCACTCGCCACACTTCTGTTTGGCGCTGCGCAACAGGTAAGAGTCAGGCGCGAGCAGCGCAAGCTCTCTTAGGGGCTGTTCCGCCCCCGCAGCATCTCCCGCTTTGCAATGCGCGTGCACCTCGAGCGCGACTCGCTCGGCAAGCAACTGCCCGGCTGGGAAGTCGCGGCGATGCTGGCTCAGCAGAAGCTGGGCTCGCGCGAGCTCTCCTCTTGCGATGGCCTTCTGCGCCTGTGCAATGAGCTTCACTTCGGCGGCCAGCACTCCTGAAGGTGCCGCTGTGCCGGAGCCAGTGACGACCTTGGAGCGCGCAGCATAGGAGCTCGTTGGATCGTTTTGCAGTTCTACCGGGAGCACGCGTGATTCGACCGGAACCGACGGCACGGGTAAGTCAAAGGCAGCGTCAAAGGGATCCTCCGATGGCATCGAAAGCGCCGCCGAGGCGGGCTTCGACTCCTCAGTCAGCGCGCGCCTCCGCTTGTCTGAGGGTCTTGGTCTCGACTCGGGCGCCGCTCTACGCTCTCCGGCCGTTGTCTCCAGGGGCTCGGCGGTGCGTGCAAGCGAAGCATCGGAGGCGGACTCCATCTCTGTCGGCGTGGCCGGTGCTGACTCGATTTTCGGGCTCGAAGGGAGCCCGGCTACAACCTGCGTTTGTTGCACGGGCAAAGGCGCATCCCACAATCCCGCCGTGGACTTTAGCCCCAATGCTACGACGAGGGCTCCCAGCGCCATCCAATAAGGCAGCCCCCAGCGATGGCGACGCGGTGCCCGAGGGCCGGGAACAAACAGCGCTTGGGGGATATCCACGCCCGCGCTCTCTCCAGTCTCGACCGCGTGCGCAATGCGTGTTTGCACGTGGGCCAAACGCTCAGGACTCGGCGTATAGAGCGCGCGTGCCCGTTCGAAGGCGAGTCCTACGTCCTGGGGTAACTTATTCATAAGCCATTCTCCCCTTCTTGGGCTTGCCAGAGCGAGGCGAACAGAGCGCGCGCTCGACGCAGACGCGTGTAGACCGTGTTCAAAGGAATCCCTGTGAGCTCCGCGATTTCTGGAGCTGTGAGTTGCTCGATCTCGGACAAGACGAGGGCCGCCCGCTTTTCGTCGTCGAGCCCGTCGAGCACCTGCTGCAAGCGTCCGAGCACCTGCACCCTCTCCGCGTGCGCAAGCGGCGAGCCACTCTCATCTTCAAGCGTGTCTCGAATGGGCGTCTGATCTCGCGCGCGGCGCTCCTTGCGGCGGTAGCTGAGCCCCACATGCAAGGCGATCTGAAACAGCCACGTCGTTACGCGAGCTCGGCCATCAAACTCCGCAAGCCTTCGATGCACTACCAAAAACACATCCTGCACCGCGTCGTCTGCAGAGGCTTCCGAGACGCCCATGCCACGCAGCACGCGAAACACGAAGCCCGCATGTTGCGCGTAGATCTCCTCAAATCCGAGACGTGCCGCGTGCGGAGGACTCGTTTGATCCCCCTGGGCGCCTAGCCCCACTCCCCAGCTCGCGCTCATGTTCTCTATCACCATTCGTACATGTCCTCGCGGCTGGGTTTCCGTTCATCCCAAAAACTTTTCCGACGTTGAACGGATGGATCCCTTAGCTGACATTCACGGGCAACACACGTCGCCAAGCTTGACCCTCGAAAGCCTCGATGGGGCGAGTACCTGGCGCATCCGCCCACCCCTCTCCCCGGGGGGAAGGCGCAGGAGTTCGGCATGCCCCTTCCGTACCGCAAAATACTCACTTTCGAGCTGAGAAGTGCGCGCACTTTCCGCGCACTTCTCGGGATCAGCGTCGGCCTCGGCGTGATGGCATGTGCAGGCTCGCCTGCGGAGCGAGGTCGGGATCGCGTCACGGACGATGCCGGCGCCACAACCGGTGACTCACCCGATGCGGCCTCACCTCTGCCTGGGGTGAACGAAGACGCGGGTTCGCTCAGCTCGCTGGGCGTAGCCGTCTTGGCTGACAAGGTTGAGCTCTGCGCGGGTGAATGCGCGAACCTGAGGGTGACCGCACGCGCTCCACACGGTCAGCTCAGCTACCAGTGGGACCAGGAGTTCGGCGACGTCGCAGAGGCGCAGGTCTGTCCTGCTGAGACCACCACGTACGGCGTGAAGGTCTCCGAAGCCGCAGAGGCCCTGGTCGAGTTCTCAGAGGCGCGTACTGAAAGCGCACAACTGACCGTGGGCGTCCGCTCGTGCGAACCGGACAATCCCGTGCTGTGTGAGTTTCGTTACCGGCACGAATTTCTGGCACACGAAAATCTCTTCAATTCCGACAAGCCTTGGATCCATCAGGTCGGCATCGACTCCCCCCTCGCGACCTCGGGCACGGGCGTAGCTATCAGCGGCGCCTTCGGCAAACATGTCGATCTAGGTGCGGGTTCTGTCACAGGCACAGCCAACATGAACGGCTTCGTGCACAAGATCGACGCGGACTGTAAGCCCGAGTGGACACGTTCACTCATGGCGACGATCCCCACCGATGTGCTCCTCCCGCTGGGCCTCGCGTCCGATCCCAAAGGCAATCTCTACGCCGCAAGCATCGGCGGCCCGCTGCTCAATTTCGACCCACTCGCCAAGAGTTGGGGAACCTTTGCCACGGAGATCGTGGTTCACAAGTTTTCTCCCAAAGGAGACCTGCTGCTGCGCGTGAGCTTCCCGACGTTCTTGGGTGGCCTGGTGATGGACATCGAGGTCGACGAGGGCGAACGTATTTACCTCACAGGACTGAGCAATTCGTGGACCGACTTTGGAGGCGGCCCTCTCGGACTCTCGCCCACGACCATGACCAGCTACTTCCTCGCCCTGGATGCGAAGGGAAAGCATCGCAAGAGCTTGGGCAACGCCATGGTATCCGGAATCTCTTCCGCGGGAGATCAGCTGATTTATCGAGCAGGCGGACTGGGCGAGATTGACTTCGCCACACTTTGGCTGGGCGTGAGTCCGACGCACAGCAACGACATGCTCATCAAGCTGCTCAGGCAAGACACGCTACAAGAAATGGCTTCGCTTTCGCCTTTCGCAGAAAATGAGTACCAGCAGCTGTTGCGTGGTTTTCCTGATCGCACGAGCGCCGTCCTGGTGAGAAGCTACGATGCAACTGAGAGCTTGGAGCGCATGGAAGTGGCACGGCTCTCGGCGGCCGGTGAAGTCACACGCAGGACCGCGATTTTCACTTCCCATGATGGCCTTCCAGACGCGGATGTGGACGGGGGAGTGGACGAGGAATTCGTAAGCTTTTCCCCCCCGAATGCGAGCCACATTCGGGCCCATGCCAGTGGTTCGTTCGCGCTTGCAGGCTCCTATTACACCCCCACACGCTTGGGTGAGTTCTCTCTTGACGCCCCGCCCATCCCCGAGCGCAAGCCGGATGAGCCCTACGTCTTTCCAGAAATCAATTTGTTCGTGGCCAAGGTTACCGCACAAGACCACGTGCTCTGGGCGCGCAAGCTCGAGTGGGGAGCTCACCCCGGGATCACTGGCGTCGCCATTACACCAGATGGTTCAGTCTGGGCGAGCGGTCGCGCCAACGTTCCTACGAGCGCGGGCAATGCGGGCCTCACGGAGCAGGACCTGATCATCGCTAAGCTGAGAGCGGCTCCCTAGAGCACCGAACGGCAGACTTGTGTCGTATGTTCACGTATGCTCGTTGACGCATGCCTCGCGGCTTACCGTTGTTCGCACTGAAGATGTGGCTGGCCGGGCTGTTCGGTTTTCTGAGCACACCTGCGTTCGCGCAAGACCTTGGTTTCTGGCGCGCTCCCCCTGGCTGCCCCAGTGCGAAACAAGCCGAAGGCGCGCTGCGCAAGTTAGCTGATGGCGAATCTGCATTTGCCCGAGGACAAGCACGCGTGTTCATCGACAGGGCGCCCACGGGTGAGCTGCGAGCACGCGTGGAGCTGGGAAATCGAGCGGAGCGCGATCAGCGCACGCTACTTGCCCACGACTGTAAGGCCCTGACGGAAGCCGCTCTGCTCGTAGTAGCCCTCGCTTCGTCAGAGATCGAATTCGAAGAAGTTGCTCGCACGGACCGTAAGGCATCTGCGGACAACCCTGCGCCAAACACTGCGGACGCGAAAAAATGGGGTCTTGGCGCGATGAGTCATCTCGACCAGGGCTCGCTGCCCCATGCCACATGGGGCCTCGGAGTAAGCCTCCAGGTCGACTGGCGTCGCACCCAAGTGAGCCTTGAAGTTTCGTACTTTGGCCCGCGCGTCAAGGCGCTGCCCGAAGGCGAAGCGGGCGGCATCGAGGTGGGCTTGGTCCGGGGCGCCTTACAGGCTTGCTACGCGCTCTACGCCCCTCACGTCGGCCGGCAGCAGGTCTCCTTCGGCCTTCCTTCCTTCGCGCCGTGCATCGCCTTTGAACAGGGGGCATCGCGGGGGCGTGGCATAGGCCTCGTGGACTCGCAGCAACGCACGGGCGCCTGGTCTTCCGCTGTACTGGGAGTCTCCCTCGCTCTACACGGCTTCGGGGTCTTACGGCCTGTGGCCCGCGTCGACGTGGGAGCGAGGCTCCGTAGCCCGAGCTTCGAAGTTCAAGGTGTCGGCAGTGTTTTTCGCGCTGACCCTCTCTTTGTTCGCGGAAGCCTGGGTGTGCTCGTGGAGCTGAACTGACGATCCGCAAGCGTCAGCGCGCGAGTGATTCACGCGCATCTGATCCCCGCTCACTCTGCGGAACGGATCAGCCCCTGAAGAAGAGCGCCCACAGCACGATTACCGCCAACAATGGGACGCCGGCCCACCACAACAGCGCGGGCACCACGATTCCACCACTCTGCCTACGATCCAGCTTGTCGTTCGACATGACTTCACTCCATCGGTGAGAGGATAATCCTCGGGCGTTCAGTCCACAGATAGGTGCAAAGCACGGGCCAGCGCGCAGGCTTGAGATAAAACCCGAAGTGCACAAGTGCA
>CAZEWA010000271.1:0-1285 GCA_964515685.1 uncultured Polyangiales bacterium
TCCTGATCCGGCTGCCACGGCAGCTCCTCGGAATTCGACGCATCAGGCAACGAGTTTTCAGCGTCGCGCTTGGGGGTGCTCGGAAAAAGCTCGGAGTCGCAGGCTGACCCCAAGAGCAGCGATGCCACGAGAAAGCGACGCATAAAGAATAGACGCATGAAACCTCAGGACACAGCAATCCGAAGAGGAGAGTGGCATGTCTTCAGACCACAGGCCTCCTGTTCTAAAGTTGTGCGTAACGGCGCTCGTTATGGACGATTCGGCCCGAATGCACGAATCACTATGCCAGCGTACGCAGTTTCTTCAGGTGTTCAGAAATCACTATTCAGGCCCAGGCGACCGTCTTCTACAGTCTGGCCCACCCAGCACCTGACGCGGTGTTACGCACGTGCTGCGTTGAGCGCGCATCGACTCCCTCGAGGGCCCCATGAGCAGCAGCTACATCATCCGCACCTACCGCCCTGCCGATCGCGCCGCGCTGCGCGACATCGCCTTCGACACGGGCCTTGAGGGCGCCTCCATCGCCCCGCAATACGCTGACAAGGAAAGCTTCGCCGACATGTTCACGGCCGCGTACACCGACCACGAGCCCGAGAACGTGCTGGTCGTAGAGCGAGACGGGCAGGTTCAGGGGTACACCTGTGCGGCGCGATTCACAGACAAAATGCGCTCACCCATCTGGTACGTACTGAAGCACTGTCTCTTGCGCTTGGTTTGGCTCAGGCCCGGCACCGCGCGCTTCTATTTGCGCGCGCTGCTCGACAGCGTTCGAGATCTTACGGGTGTCAAACGGCCTTACGTCGATCCCGCGGTCTACCCATCCCACGTGCACATCAATCTCGGGCCCAATGCGCGCGGCGCTGGCGTGGCCATCGATATCCTGACGCAACTCTTCGAGCGTATGATCGCACAGGGATCGAACGGCATTTATGCCGAATGCCTGGCTTCCAACAAAGCGATTGCCGCCGTCGCGAAGAAGTTCGGCTTCATCCGCTTGGGTGGCCCCTATCCCGCACCGGGTATCCGCAGCAGCGATGGCGGTCGTGTCAAGATTCAGATCTTTGCGATGGATCTGCACGATTGGGAGCGCAGAAAGCGCGCAGCCGAGTCGGGCGAAGCGCAGGCCGAGCGTGCGCCCGCGCAGCGCGCCGCGTCCTGAAGAGACACTCGCTTGCTTTTACGCCCAAGCCTGGGGTGCAACCAGTACTGGCAGGTCACTGCGCACGAGCACGTCTTGCAGCGTCGAGCCCAGCACGCGTGCTTCGAGGTTCGAGCCTCGATGACT
>CAZEWA010000271.1:1385-7251 GCA_964515685.1 uncultured Polyangiales bacterium
GCCGCGAGCGCTTCGTCGCCGCGTGCAGAAAAGTCTGTGGCAGCCACAACGCAGCGAAAGCCCGGGCGCGCCTCGACCTTGGCGCCGTCGATGCCCCTTGGAACACACAGCACGCTGGTCTTGGCGTCACGCAGCAGCCCTCGGGCCACCGAGCCTGACCAAGCCTGCTCGAGCCACGAGCGCTTGCGTGCCCCTATGAGCACAAGGTCCACATGCTCCGAGCGTTCGACGAGCGCACGGTCTGGGCGCTCCATACTCGCCACGACCTCCACACGCCGCCTATCGCGCCAAGGAAAGTCTGCGTCGTGCGCTTTTAAATCGCGCTCTAGAAACGTCTGAGCCTGTGCGTCGAGTTCCCCCTTATGGGGAAGCTCGGACAAGCCGTAGCGAAGGTTGGCAGCGCGCGGCGAGATCACCGAAACTGCTTGCACGGAAAGGCCCTCAAGCCGTGGCAGACGTTTAAGACTCATCTCGGCGCGCACAGCCGCGTCTCCGAGGTCGCTGCCCAAAAGCACGCGCAAGCCGCCCTCTCCCGTGAGCCAGCGCAGCAGCCGGTCACCCATGCGCACGCCCAGCACAGGCACCCGCGAACGCTGCACGACGCGCTCTGCTGTGGCTCCGAGCGTCGCCTTGGACGCCCCCACAAGCCCCAGAACGAGCACGTCTGCGAGCCGGCGTTCGGCGGCTTCCACCAGGGCGTCTGCGACTGTCCCTGCCGCGAGCTCGGTTGTGATCGCGACGTCGACGTCTCGCCGTAAGCGCTCAGCCACCTGACCGAGATTGCGGTGCTCTTCCTCAAGCAAGCCTTCCTCTACGGTGCCGAGCACGAACGGAGCGCGCGAATCCTGCGACACGTGCACGATGTGCAGCGCAACGCCACTCTCCTTGGCGAGAAGCGCCGAGACGCGCCCAGCCTCTGCCGCCGCATCCGAGAAGTCGGTTCCGAAGACGATGGTCATGTCTGAAAGCTAGCCAGATTGTCGCAGGTTATCGACCGGATTCTTGCGGAGCCTGGCGCAGCTCCATGGACCCAGCCGAGGGGCCTTCACCCTAGACGCTCGTGTCCGCTGCCCGTATAGGCTCGCTATGCGCGCTCTCTTACTCAGCCTCTGCATCGCCGTGGTCTCCATTTGTACGGCGCGCGCACAATCGACTGCTGACAACTCGACGAGCCACCTGACAAGTCGCAGCCGCATCATGCTGACGGGTGGGGTCAACATCTCGTTCGCAAACGATTCGGGAACGATCGCCGGGGGCAAACGCTGGAGCACGCAAGTGAGTCCAGGCATCACGTACTTTCTTCGCGAGCGCATCGGGCTCGGTGCCTTCGCCTCGCTCGGCTACCACAACCGTCCATGGGGCGGCGACTTGGCCATGGGCGGAGGTATACAGGGCATGTTCGACGCGCCGCTCTCCGAACGCGTCAGCTTGTTCGTCAATCCATGGTGGAGTGTCCATTGGACCCGCACCAGCCGTCCGCACCCATGGGTGTTCGCCGACACGGAGATTGGTCCGACACTTACCGCTGACCGACAGCACGCAAGCGGTTGGTTCACACAGCTCGGCGTGTTCTTACCGATCATGCTCAAATTGAATGCTCACCTCGGCCTCGGAATCGGACCTTACGCCACCCTTGATTTCTTGAGATACAAAACTAACGACTTCGCCGCGTCCTTCGACGACAGGCGCGACGAACCTGCGGCATTTGCTTCGCACCCGGGCCCCTTCGGCGCTGGCTCGCCGCGTCCCCGTATCAGCACAGGCTTGATGACCACGATAGCCGGGTCGTTCTAGCCCCTCGCACCAAGCCGCGTATTTGCGGCCTGCGCCGACACCGAGCGCGTGCGGCGCGTTGCGCAAGGTTTGGCCTCCGGTGGACAGGCATTGGCCCACGCGGAGCTAGTGCGCGTGTGGACGCGTTCCGTACGTTCCGCCCATGCAAATGGCGCGACGATGGCTTTGTGGGTCCCTTTTCTTATGGTGTGCTTGTGGAGGTAGTGCGGCACCCGTGGCAGGAGACGGGCCAGGGTTCGACGATGGGCCCCACGACAACATGGACAACGTGTCGGGCGATGATGCTGGAGGTCGGCTTGACGCAAGCGCGCCTGGCCAAGACCCCGATGGCGGCAACTATCCCAGTGGCGATGGCGATGGCGACTCCGACGCACAAGTCCCCGATGCACCGACCACGGGCCCGTTTCCTCCCGTCACGGACTTCACGAAGGCCGGTCCCTACGCGACCACGACCATGCCAAACGTGGGCCCGAACAATAACTTTACCATCTACCTGCCCACGGAACTTGCGCCAAACGGAGCCAAGAATCCGATTGTCAGCTGGATGAACGGTGGTGGCACTACCCACTCCTTTTACACGCTTTTGCCGCATCTCGCGTCGCATGGCTTCGTGGTGCTGGCCTCGAATACCATCCCATCGATCGGCGCTGAGGTGGATCTAGGCAAGGAGCTCACGGCCAGCATCGACTGGGCCATCGCGGAAAACGAGCGCTCAGGCAGCACGTTTTTCGGCAAACTCGACACCAAGAACATCGCCGCATCGGGTTACTCCATGGGCAGCCTCGCGACCTTCACGATGGCCGCAGATCCGCGCCTCACCACTACCTTGCACATCTCAGGCGGCAACATGGCGCCCGACCGCATAACAAACCTACGTGCGCCCGCGGCCTTTATTTGTGGCACGCCCGGGGATGCCTCCTGCAACATTCTCAGCGGCGACTGCGACATCGCGGCCGCCAACTGCGACGTCGACTTCGAAGCCGCCACCACACCCATTTTCTACGCGAATTTTGCGGGTGGCCACCTCGGCATTCTGGGGGCACCCCACGGCGAGCGCATCGCGGCGATGTCGGCCGCCTGGCTGCGCTACCAGCTCATGGGAGACACCACGCTGCGTGCGGCCTTCGTGGGCTCGAGCTGCACCTATTGCACCGACAGCAACTGGAAGGTACAGCAAAAGAACCTGCGCTGACCGCAACGTCGCCGGAGACCTGTCGCCCGGGGGCTGCTACGTTCTCCGGGTCGCTCTCCATGTCTGCACCGCTCGGCCACAGTTTTCCCGCATCCCAAGCCTTACAGCTGATCACGCTCGTCGGGCGCTTTGGCGTCACGGCCGAAGAGCTGCTCGAGGGTTCGGGCCTGGTCGAAGCCGAGCTCGACCTCCCGCAGGTGCGCCTGTCGACTCAGACGCTAACAAGCCTTTCCGAGCGCGCGCGCAGGCTCACAGGCGAGCCAGGCATCGGGTTTTATCTGGGCCTGCAGAAGCGGCTGACCATGTACGGCTTCGTCGGCTTCGCGGCCATGAGCGCGAGCACGTTACGCGAGGCCATCGCGTTGTTCGTGCGGTTTTCGCCGGCCGTGTCTACGGCGCTGACCCTCGATTTGCTCGTGAACGGCGACACCGCGACCCTCTCGATGGAGGAGCACGTGGACCTCGGCAGCGCCCACGACATCGCTCTGTTCTCGCTGTTGGTGGGCATGCGTACCCTGACGAGCGCGATGACAGGCCGCGAGTCAGGCGCTGGGAGCACGGACATTCCCCTGGCACGACCTGACTATTTCGAGCGCTTCGCACACCTCTTGCCCAATGCGCGCTTCGACATGCCGCGGGCCGCCTTTCACTTCAGTGCGAGCGACCTCGATCTGCCGCTGGTCGCGCCCGATCGCGCCGCCCTGCGCTTGGCACGAGACGAATGCGAGCGGCAGCTCAGCGCCCTGGGCTTTGATCGCACGCTCGCCGCCCGCGTGCGCAAGCTAGCCGTCACGGCCGAGGGGTTTCGACGCATCGACGACGTGGCTCGCGAGCTGCACATCTCGACGCGCACGCTCAAGCGCAGACTGACAGAAGAAGGCGTCAGCTACACGGAGGTTATCGATCGCGAGCGCCATGCCCGCGCGCAAGAGCTGCTGCGCGACGCGGACCTCACGCTGGAAGACATCGCGCACCGACTCGACTACTCCACGCTCGCCAACTTCGTACGCGCCTTCCGCCGCTGGACGAGCGAGACGCCCGCCCAGTATCGGAAGCGCATACGCGCAGGTTTGTAGGCCAAGCGCTTCACGCGCACGCGCGGACTTACGCCTCGCAGCTTAGACTCGGTAGTCTTCCAGCATGATGCGCTCGATGTTGCGCTCCGCGAGTGCTGCTGCAGTCAGGGCGGGGTTTGACACCAGGCTCAACGGAATCAGAGAGCTGTCGGCCACATACAAATTCTCGTAGCCATGCAAGCGGCCGTAGTCGTCGGTGGCAACACCGAGCGGAACGCCGCCGACCGGATGGTATGTGGTGTCGTCGAGCAGCTCTTTGCCGCGGAACATCTCGGGCTTGTAGGTCGACCAGTTGGCCCGATTGAGCTTGTCGACCACGAAGCGCGCGCTTGCCACTGCGGGATCGTTCTGGCCCGCCTGCCACACGAGCTCCGCTTGATCCGAGATGGGGTTGTACACGAACTTCCCTGCTTCAGGATTCTCGGTCATCAGGATATTGAAGCTGATGAACATTTCGAGGCCGACAGGGAATGGTATGTCCATCGAGAACACGGCCTTGCCCTTGTGATCGACCGTGCGGAAACCGGTGGCAGGCACCGTGGCGACCTTGTCGCCGGTCGGGTTCCAGAGTGCGTTACCGCGCATCGTGAAGATATCGCTGTTGGGTCCCCACTGCGTACCGACGGCATCGTTGAGGTTCTCGAGCGTGCCCGTCTCCCGTGCACGCGTGAGCAACTGGCTCGTGCCCATGCTGCCGCCGCACAAAAAGAGACGCGTACACGTGATCTCTTTGCGCTCCACGAGGTTGCCCAAGATGTCGATCACGTTCACGGCCAACACGTACTTACCATTCGTCTCGCGCCGCACCTCGCGCACGATGTGGAGGCTTTCGATGGTCACGCGCCCGGTAGCCAGCGCATCGGCGAGGTAGTTCTTGTCGACGCTCTGCTTACCGTAGTTGTTTCCAAACCCTGCTTCGCCATGGAGCGCCGAAGCGGGTACCTTGCCCTCAGCCTCTTGCTCCATGTAGCTGTAGTCGTAGCCCGACGTGAGAAACTGGGAGTCGAAGCCCGCAGCCTTGGACGCCGCATAGCCGATGCGGCTGTACTGATACCAGGGCGTCTTGTCCCAGAATGCACGCTTCACGTTGTTGGCGCGAAGCATGGTGAGTGCACGGGGGTAATAGGTCGAGAGCATCGCATCGGCATCGACGCTCGGCAGCCCACGCTGGAGAATGTCGCGCGGAGGCGTCACGAGCATGGCCATGTTGACGAGCGAGCCACCGCCCACACCACGCCCGCAGTACACGTTCATGTTGGGAGTCTGCACAACATCGAGGATGCCGGCCTCACGCGCCACGGGGATGTCGATATCGATCGGCAAGAGCCCGCCGAGCACAAGCTTGTTTTGGAACCACATGGCGCGGCCATCGGGGCTCGTTGCGGCGCAGAACACTTTACCGTCGGGGCCCGGCTGATTCCAGAGGCGGCCCATTTCCAGCATCAGCACCGACTGGCCCTTCTCGGACAGGCGCTTGGCCACTACCGCTCCGCCGTAGCCAGTACCGACGACGACCGTCTCCGCCTCCACGTAGGTGAGCGGCACGAACTGGGAGTCGAGGCCTTCGCCGGGGCTCGTCGGGTCTGCCGCGCAGCCACCGAGCAACGATGCTGCGGACAGGAGCTGCGAACCGCCCACCGTGCGAAGACCAAGCATTGCTGCAGCGCGTAACAGATTGGCGCCTAGGGCGCGGCGACCAAGCAAAGACTGTTCAGACATGCACAGAGTCATGCAACAACCCATGACCGTCGCCTAGCGAGAAGTGCTTGCGGCCGTTCCCAGTCAATCGTTGGCCGCCTGTGGC
>CAZEWA010000272.1:0-7156 GCA_964515685.1 uncultured Polyangiales bacterium
AAGCTAATTGCCGGGCCGACAGTTTACATTTGCGACGAGTGCATCGGTCTGTGCAACGACATCATCGCGGAAGAAGTCGACCGAGAAGAGTCGTTTTCGTCCGGGACGCCGTTGCCCAAACCGTCTGAAATCAAAACGATTTTGGACGAGTACGTGATCGGGCAAGACCGCGCCAAGAAGATTCTCTCGGTAGCGGTCCACAATCATTACAAGCGAATCGACTCCCGCGGCGGCTCGGACGACGTGGAGCTGCAAAAGTCGAACATCCTTCTTCTTGGGCCAACCGGCTCGGGCAAGACCCTGCTCGCCCAAACTTTGGCGCGCATCCTGAACGTTCCTTTCGCCATCGCGGACGCAACCACGCTCACTGAAGCGGGGTATGTGGGCGAGGATGTCGAAAACATTATCGTTCAGCTCCTTCAGAACGCTGATCACGACGTCGAACGCGCGCAGCGCGGCATCGTGTACATCGATGAAATCGACAAGGTCGCCCGCAAGGGAGACAACCCCTCCATCACCCGCGATGTAAGCGGTGAAGGTGTTCAGCAGGCACTGCTGAAAATCATCGAGGGAACGATTGCGAATGTGCCACCCAAGGGTGGTCGGAAGCATCCGCAGCAGGATTTCCTGCAGGTCGACACTACGAACATTCTGTTCATCTGCGGCGGCGCGTTCGTCGGGTTGGATCAGATTGTCGAACGTCGAACCGGCGAGAAAACCCTGGGTTTCGGCGCCGAGATCGCTTCCCGCAAGGACAAGCGCATCGGTGAGCTCCTCGAGCAGGTACAGCCTGAGGACTTGCTGAAGTTCGGTTTGATTCCGGAGTTCGTCGGGCGTCTGCCTATCGCGGCGACCCTGCACGAGCTTAACGAAGATGCGCTCATCGACATCCTCGTCAAACCGAAGAACGCGATCGTAAAGCAGTTTGCCCGCCTTCTCGATATGGACGGCGTGAAGCTGACTTTCACGGAAAAGGCCCTCAAGGCCGTCGCAAGCCAAGCGCTCAAGCGCAACGCCGGCGCACGTGGCCTGCGAGCGATTCTCGAGAATGCGATGCTCGACATCATGTACGAGGTTCCCTCGATGCGTGGTGCCAAGGAAGTCGTGGTCAGCGAGGAGACCATTCTCAAGGGCGATAAGCCGCTTGTCGTCTACGAGAAAGAAGAAAAGCTCGCCTAGCATCCTGCTTGGTTGACGCTTCCTTCACACCAAAGGCCGCCCTACCCGGGCGGCTTTTGTCGTTTTCAGAGCCCGCGCACGCATGGGCTCAGCGCGTGGCATATAGTGCGCGGTCAGCGTCGTTGTTCAGGACGTCGAGGGACGGTTATGACCCAGTGCGCATCCTGTCACAGCCCCAATCCAGAGGGGGCGGTGTTTTGCCGCCAGTGCGGTGAAGGCCTTCCGCATGAAGATCCGCTCCTCGGCTGTGAGATTCTGGGGCGCTACCGCATCAGGCGCCTCATCGGTGAAGGCGGCATGGGTCGCGTCTACGAGGCGGAGCAGAAGGTCGGCACGACCCAGCGTCGCGTGGCCGTAAAGACGCTCAGGCCCGAGCTCTGTGCAGACCCCAAGCTTGCGCGACGCTTCTTTCGCGAAGCCGAAACGGTCGTGCGCCTGACGCATCCGAACCTGATTCAGTTCTTCGATTTTGGTGAGGTTCAGCCGGGAATCCTCGCGATGGTCATGGAGTTCATCGAAGGGCGTTCCCTGGCGGATGTGTTAGCCGACGGGGCCTTGGATGCGCAGCGCGCGACGCGAATCTTGGCGCAGATCTGCGGCGCACTCGAAGAAGCGCACGGCTTGGGCATCATTCATCGCGATTTAAAGCCAGACAACATCCTGTTGACACGGCGTGGTGGTCAGGACGATTTCGTCAAGGTGCTCGACTTCGGCATCGCAAAGTTGTCTGCGGCAGAGGACGAGAAAAGCACCAAGCTCACGCAGCAAGGGATGATGGTGGGAACGCCTCCTTACATGAGCCCTGAGCAATTTAGCGGTGAAAGCATCGATGCGCGATCTGACACCTATAGCCTAGGGATCATTGCCTACGAGATGCTGACCGGAAGGCTGCCCTTCGATGCGCGGACGCCTTGGGAATGGGCGAGCAAGCACCTTACAGCCGAGCCTGCACCGATTGCTAACGATGCGATGCCAGGGATCTTGGCGCATCATGCAGCGGCCATTCGGCGGGCGTTGGCCAAGCGCCCGGAGCAACGGCAGCAGCATATCTCCGAGTTTTTTCGAGATTTCTGCCAGATCCTCCCAGAGGACGAACCCTTGCCGCGCGTTGCCACGAAAGCATCGGCTGTCAGTGCTCAGCCCACGCCGCAGCCGGCGGCTTCCGTGCACATTCCGGGAGTGGGATCGGCGCGCGGTTCCGTTTGGAAGGGCTTGGCGGCACTGGGCCTATTGGGAGGCCTAACACTCGCTTGGTGTGCGCGCGACGACGCTGCAGAGGATCACGAAGGGGACGCCTCCCATCGAGCGCCCAGCCTAGTCGCCCGGCCGCCAGAGCTCCCCGCTACAGCTTCGGCTGATCTGACAGGAGCGGATCCCGCCCAAGAACCAGCAGAGCCATCTGGCGATATCGACTCGGCGCCATCGTCGAAGCCCAAATCGTCCGAAGCAAGAGCGCATGGCGCGAGCCGAGAGCGGCAGCGGGAATCCCGGGCCGTTTCGCCTCAAGCAAGCTCAGCGGGATCTGCTGCGGCGCTCGTCCAGCCCACGCCGTCCCCCGCGTCGGCGAGACCCGAAGCACCTGCGTCTTCACCCCGCGCGGCGCCGCTACCGGCCACAAACCCTGTGATAAATCGCACATATGCTGCGTCGACTCCGACAGGCCTCAGTGACGCGGCTGAGGCAGATCTCCGGTCGCGCGTCGAGCGGGGCCTTGCGGCTGCCCCCCAGCGCGTCGAGGTTGCCTTGGGCCTCTATCAGGCCGCGGCAGCGCGCTACGGCACACATCAACCGGACCTCGTCTCCTTGCGCAAGGCGCTCACCGAGCACGGAGAAGTGCGCATTCGTGAGCTTTTGCGGGCCAGAAGGTGCGCGCAGGCCCAAGCGTTTTTTCGAGCGCTGTCGAGCGCTGGCGCGGCGGGCACGTCTCGCTCTCTGTTCGATGCGGGCTGTCCTGCGGGCTAGCTATCCTAGGTTGGGCGCGCACACATGTTCATACATCTGGACGCGTTTTCACTTGCCTCCCGCATCTCACCAGGGGAAATTGACGTTTGTGTAGCGACCGAGTTTTTACGGAGCGCTACAGAGGTGCCGAGCCCTGGTCCTTCAAACCGACGTATATGAGGTGAATTGCCTACTGCCGTTTCAGACGGGTTGTGGCGCAGGTCCCCATGGGCGTCCACATTGCCCCAAAGCGCGCGCGTCGTGCCATAAGTGGCGCCGAGCGAGTGACTCGGTTACACCATTGCCATGACACCGGAAGCCGGGGAACAGGTGACTGCAGTGCAGGCCACAGCATTCCAGGATCTAAACCCTGACGGCCGTAATCCGGCCCTACGGCGAGATTCGAACCATGCCATTACGTTCTGAATCCATTCCGCCAGAACAACGGGCGCGCTCGAGCAGCTCTGCGGGCGCGCCGCTTGGCGAGCGTATGACTTGGGAGCAGATCCGTTGCGTGGACGAGTTCCGCGGACGATGGGTAGCTCTCGACGCCTGTAAGTACGATGAGGCCACAGGGCGTGCGACCGAGGGTGAAGTCGTCGACGTCGACGATGACCTCGCGGAGCTGTGCCAGCGAGTTCGGTCGTCGCAGCGCCGCAACTGCGCAATCGTCTTCTGCGATTACGACTCCTGAAAGGGAGTCCTCGGTTCGTATAAGCCTGATCGAACGGACATCACCACGTTCTCAGCGCTGAGCAGATGCGGCCGAGTGAAACCGAAGCGTTTCTCAAGATGCGCGGCAAGTCGTTCAAAGAGCGCTAGACGCAGAGCGAGCGGAAGCGTGTCGCGGCTTGCACACAGCGCGATGGTTGCAGTCCGCTCTTGTGGAGCCAGTCGGTGTGCGACCGCGTGCAGCGTGGATTCGTAAGCCGAGAGCGGTTGCTGTGCTGAATTTGCGCGGCTGAGCGCGAGCGGACTGCGCCTCTCGACGACAACCACTGTGCCTGCGGCGAGGTCTCCGAGTCTTCGACCCAAGGGGTCGATGAACGCACACAGGCCGCCGACCAAATACAAGCCGGGCAAGAGGTCGACGATTCGGAGGAGGTTCCTGACCGTGCATTGGAACAGGCTCAGCCGCAGTCCTCGCTGATCGCGGGTGGCGATGCCAACCAGCCACTTGCCGCAAGTTCTGCCGGAAAAAAAGTACTCACACAGCGCCCCGTACCACCACTGCACTCCGAACCCGAGGACTATGATCAACGCGGTCACCATGCTGTCCGAGACCCACTGCAGAGGAATCAGCACAAAAGCCGCTCCTTGAACGAGGAGCGTCATGACGACGAGATCGAGGACCAAGGCCAAGGCCCTAGATGCAAGGCCCGAAAGCTCCACGTGGAAACGCACGTTCTCCGGCGTCTCAATCTCGTAGACTGAGTGGACTGACGGATACTCTTTCCCGGCATAAAGCATGGTCCCCTCGCCTACTCGCCTCCCACCGGCCGACAACGACTCCTGGTACGGGGCCGCGGAGGAAGTCGATCATTTCGTCGCACGTCGGAGTCCGGATTGGAAGCGGCTTGAAAACTTGGTTCGACGAGCCGAGGTTCACGGCATTTCTGCGTTGCGTTTGAGCGAAGTCAGAGAGCTTGCGCGCTTGTACCGTTTGAGTTGCGCGGACCTGCTAACGGCTCGGGATGCGTGGCTTGAGGCGTCCGTATGGGAACATCTCGATGCACTCGTGGCGCGCGCGTATGCGCAAGTTTACGGGCGAAAGGCCGATTTTTCAGGCGTCCTTCGAAGCAGCCTCGGCTTTTTTTGGCAGCGCTTCCCGAGCTTGGTGCGCACCGAAATGCGCCTGGTTGCGCTGTCGGCGGCGCTCGTTTTTTTGGGCGCCTGCTTTGGAGCTTGGGTGGTGTTCTCGGATGAGTCCGCCCTTGCGGTGGTTGTACCCGACATGCACCTCAACCAAACACCCACTGAACGTGTCATCGGTGAGCGCTTGGGCGGTAGCCAAGATGTCGGGCGGTCCACCGTGTTTTCCAGCTACCTGTTGACGCACAACATCCAGGTGACGTTTCTGGTCTTTGCGCTGGGACTCACCTTCGGTTTCGGTTCGGCCGCGCTGCTCTTTTGGAACGGGATTCCGCTCGGGGCCCTAGCGGCCCAGTACTATCAGAGCGGCGAGTCGCTGTTCTTTTGGGCGTGGATTCTGCCGCACGGCGTCGTGGAGCTCACGGTGGTGTTCATCGCCGGCGCAGCGGGCTTTGTCCTTGCTCGAGGCCTGTGGTTTCCGGGACTCGAGTCGCGCCAAACTGCGCTCTTGCGTGAGAGCAAGCGCGCGGTTCAGTTGGTTGTCGGAGGCATGCCCATGTTGGTGTTGGCGGGCGCGATTGAAGGCAGCCTGAGCCAGCTTCACGCACCTCTGATTTCCTACGAGATCAAGCTCGTGTTTGCCTTGGTTTTGTTCGGGTTCGTCGTCGCGTATCTGTCGCGACCAACGCTCAGTCCAACGCCCTTTGCAGGCGGGCAAGCTCCAACAAAAGGCTAAAGGCGTCCAAGGCTTCCTGCTGACTTAGGCCGAGGTCTTGCTGCGCGCGGTGCACAGCGCGCTGTAGAAGGCGAAAGCGTGGACCGTCGAATCCGAGCGCAAGGGCTATCAAGATGGGCTTTGAACCCTCCCCACCCAAGCCCAGCACTTCACCCGCTTGGGCCAAGAGCTCGGAACATACGGTGTCGATAGCGAGCACGGCAGCGCGCAGGTTGCCATCGGCGAGCGCCTGCTCGATGTCTCTGATAAGCGCGCTCTGCTCAGGCGCAAAGGCAAGTGCCCAGCTGAAACCCGAAGGGTCCTTTGCGAGATGGCTGTTCTCGGCCGATAGTGGCTTGTCCTGCGGTGGATCGATACTTTGGAAACGCACGCTGGCGGGTAAGGGAATCCCAGGCGGTGCTGGCAGGGGGTGTTGACTCGATGCCAGCGCTTGGGGCGAGGCGATGGATTGCACGGACGCGAAGTTAGTCTGCGGCACACCGAAGAAGGACTGCGTGCGCGGCGGCGCAGAATAACAAGGAGGCAACGTGCGCTTTTGAGGCGCTGCGCTCGGCACGACGGGCAGGGGCGCAGGTTCTGAAGGCGGTGTGTTCCAGTCTTCGCTGGCGCGCGAAACCGACTCTCGCAGTCCCTCTTGGGTCGCGCCGAATTTAGGCGCGTGTTCGGCACCTGAGAACTCGCTACCGAAGACCGCGCGCTTTTCCAGGTCGAGCAATACGAGTCGCACCAGCTCGTCGAGGGGCTCCAAAACTCCGAGGCCCCGTGACGCGGAGCTTTCGAAGGAGGGAGCCTTCAGTTGGTTTAGCGCCTGATCCAAGTCCTCTATCGTCACGAGATTCGATAGATCGCGCTTGTTGTACTGGAGTACGTGCGGGACCTGCGACAGGGTTCGCTCTTGCTCGGCGAGGTTCGCAGATAGGTTCTGCAAGCTCTCGAGGTTTGCGTCCTGCCGGTCGCGCTGGCTGTCGGCGACGAAGATGACCCCATCGGCGTTGGTGAGAACCAACTTGCGCGTGGCGTTGAAGTAGACCTGCCCGGGCACGGTAAAGAGCTGCAATCGGACAGGAAAGCCGTGTACGGGCCCTACCCTGAGCGGCATGAAGTCAAAGTACAGCGTGCGGTCTACGGGGGTTGCGAGCGAAACAATCTTGCCGCGTGTTTCTGGCGGTGAGGCCGAGTGAATTTTTTGAAGCGTCGTCGTCTTTCCCCCGAGACCGGGGCCGTAGTAGACGAGCTTGATCAAGACTTCGCGAGTGAGCGGATTAACCTGCGCCACGGACGTAAGAGTACCATGAGCTTGCGCATAGGACGCACTCCCGAGAATGGAGAAGCATGACGTCTGTGCGCACCCACGGGGCATGTGGAAGGCGGCGAAGGTGCGCATCGCACAGGGTCGATGCTCAGGAGCGTTGCTGGTTTGGGCTCCATTCGTCTATGGTCCCCGCCGGAGGAATGAATAGGATGCGAGCTAGTCTCAGTGCGGTCCTT
>CAZEWA010000273.1:0-7135 GCA_964515685.1 uncultured Polyangiales bacterium
CGGACATAGACCCGTGCAGCGTAGCTTACGAGGCCCGTTGCAGCTCGAGAAGCAGGTGGTCGAGTGTGATCTGGGGATTCGCATTGCGATTTAGGAGGTCTGAGAGCGTGGCGAGACGCTGCACGCGGGCTGCGGCCCGGGCTGGCCCCAGGCGTTTGGCACAGGCATCAATGTACTCTTTTTGCTGGCGAAAGTACAAATGATGGGCGGGGAGGTCGAGCGCGCTGGCGGCGACATCCCGGTAAAACAGCGAGAGCGTTTCCACGATGAGCAGGAGATCTGGGTTCTTGGCCAGCTCCTCCGACAGCTCGATAAGCCGGCCAGGCTCCCCGCGCTCGAGCCGCTGGTCGATGCGAATGGCGTGCTCGAGTAGGTGGTTGGCAAAGCCTTCCTTGCCGAAGGTGAGCGCGCGATCGGCCCGCCCATCGGCCATGGCCATGGCTGCCTCCCAGTGGTCCTGGGGCACGCCCTCGGTCTCCAGCACATGTTCGAGCACGAGCGGGGGGAGTCGGCCAAAGCGCACCCGTTGGCAGCGAGAGCGAATGGTGATGAGCAGCCGGTCGGGGCGCTCGGAGAGCAGCACGAAGCAGACGTTGCGGCGCGGCTCCTCCAGCGTCTTCAGCAGCGCATTGGCGGCCTCTGGGTGATGGACCGGAAACGAGACGTCCGCTTCTGGGAAAATGAGAAACGCCGCTTCGCCTTCGAATGGGGCGTACTGGGCGACCGGCAGGATTTCCTGGCGCAGGGTCTCCACCGGCAGGTTGCGGGCGCCTTCGCTGCGAGGTGCGAAAACGCGCACGTCCGGGTGGTTGCCGGCATCGATGCGGGTACACACGGGGCAGCGGCCACAACCGCGCAGAGGGGTTCGCGTGCAGAGGCGCGCCTTGGCTAGGCCCAGAGCCGTTCGTTGCTTGCCTACGCCGCTCGGGCCCTCGAACAGGTAAGCATTGGGTAGCCTATCGCCCGAAACAGCCCGCTCGAGCGCACGAATGACCGGGTTTTGTCCGCGAATCTCCGACAAGAGCACAGTCGGCGGGTACCACGGGCCGTCATAACGCACAAGCGGCGCTTGTCATCGCTGCTGGCTTGTTCAAGATCCATGCATGACTCAACCAGTTCGGACGAGCGGCGAGCGACTGCCTGAGCTTGTTCAGATTATGCGGCGGCTGCTTGGTCCCAATGGTTGCCCCTGGGACCGCGAGCAGACGCTCGAATCCCTGAGGCCCTATGTGATCGAAGAGGCGCACGAGGTCGTGGACGCCATCGACCGCAAGGACATGAAAGACTTGCGCGAGGAACTCGGGGATTTGCTTCTGCAAATCGTGTTTCAAAGCGAGCTCGCGGGCGAGCACTTCGGCATTGACGATGTGGTCTCAAGTATCTGCGACAAGATGGTGCGTCGGCATCCGCACGTATTCGGTACCGAGAACGCGGAAGACAGCGGGGCGGTCAAAGAGCGCTGGGAAGCCATTAAAGCCAAAGAGAAGAAAGACCGCGGCGTTCTGGACGGCGTGCCGGTCGCGATGCCTGGGCTCTTACGCGCGCTGCGCATGGGCGAAAAGGCCGCCCACGTCGGCCTCGATTGGCCGGATGCGGCCGGGGCGCGCGCGAAGGTCGCTGAAGAGCTACGGGAGCTGGATGAAGCGATAGTGCAGGGCGAGCGCGAGGCCATCGAGGGCGAACTTGGCGACGTGTTGTTCGCGCTCGTGAGCTTGGGTCGCAAGCTTGAGATCGATCCTGAAGCAGCCTTGCGCCGCACCCTCGAGCGCTTTGCCGCGCGCGTGCGCTACGTGGAGGCGGCTTCCCGCAAGGGCGAAGGGCTGTCTACTTTGTCGTTTGAGGCGCTCGACGCGCTTTGGAATGAGGCCAAGGAGTCCCTGCATGCAGCGCGCAAGTAGAGGCCGGTGGTGGCAGCTAGGGCTCGTTGTCTCGTGTCTGGCTGCGCCGGCGTGTGCGACGCCCAGGCTCGAGGTGCGCGCGCCCATGTTGATCCCTGCCCGCGTGCCGGTGCGGGCGTTTCCGAATATTTGGGTCGTCGGAGGCGAGACGCCCTCTGAAATCTATTTGCTCGACCGTCTGGCCGTACATCTGGCCGCCGATGGAAAGCGCGAGATTCGCCGGGTGGAAAGCTATGAGCTTGAACCCGCGCGTACCGTAGGTCAGATCGATAAGCACACGGTGGTGGTCGCGCTGACAACGTCTACGCAGGATGCGGAAAGCGAGTCGCTGCAGAGCGTGCCTTTTCATTATTGCGGCTACTACGGCTGTTCGACGGATTGGCAGTTCGTGCCTGTGTCGGCGGTGGAGGTCGTCGTCGAGGCGAAGCTGAGCGTCTTCGATGGGCCGTCGGGGCGCGTGCTGCAGAAAGAAAGCTTTTCGCAGCGTGCAGTCGGGGAAGAGCGGGATGCTTTGTATCAGTCGGTTGTGGAGCAACTTGCAGCCGAGCTCGAGCGCGCGGTGGACGTGCTGCGCGTGCGCCCCAAGTTCTCACTCTATAAAGTGAACAAGCTGCCTGCGGCGGTGGCTGCTTTGGAAAAGGTCGAAGCTGGGGATTGGGAAGCGGGCCGCGAGCAGCTCGAGCAGGCCAAGACGCAGCTCGGAGGGCAGAACAAGGAAACGCAGGCCAAGGTGTTGTTCAACCTCGGCATTGTGCGCTGGGTGGCTCCCGGGCCCGAAGGCTTGAGTCAACCGGCTTACGAAGCGGCTCAACGCGCGTTCGTGAAATCGCGCGAGGCATTTGCCTTGCCGGAGCTCGAGACGGTCATGGCGCAGCTCTCGGAGGCACGTGAGCGCTTCCAGATTCTGACCGAGCAACGGAAGGCGACGGCTCACAACTTCTCGAATGCCGCACGCGCCAAAGCAGAAACGCCTGCGGAAGCATCACCGCAAGCGGTCGATGGGGCGTCCGAAGATAAAGCCGAATCGTCGAGCGAGCCCGCTACACCCGAAGCGCCGCCTGCGGGGGAATCTCCCAAGGAGGCGCCTTAGTACCGGCACTAGGAGAACTGGCTCTCGGTGCATCGGGAGCTTCGGATGGGGCGGGCCATGGCGCAACGCGCGAAGGCAGCGCTCAGGGTTCGCAGCAACTTGCGCCGACCTTTTGCCCGATGCAGGCAGCGCTCATCCGCTCCCAGATAACCTTGGCCATGGCCTTCGAGCCCTCTGAGTTCGGATGAATGTCTTCGTTGAACCACTCAGGATTGTGGTTTTCGAAGACGGGCACCATGTCGATGAAGTGACAGCGCAGGGCCCCATCCGTCTTGCCCTTGATGCCGTCGCAGAAGTCGCGGATCTGGGGCAGGGCGTAGTCGAGCATTTCATTCGGGTGCGGTCCGCCGATGGGGCGGCCCTCGGGAATATGCGGGTAGAAGAAGTAAACGACGTCGCGAATGCCGGCGGTGAGCATTCGACCCATCAGTGCGTCGGCTGCCGCGAGGGCATCGGTCACGACCTTCTGACAGACCGGAAGCTGCGAGGAGCCGGTATCCTTGCACTTCTCGATTTCCGCGTTGGCGATCCATCCCACAAGGACGTCGTTGCCGCCGCCGTCCATCAGCACGGTGTGCGCGTCGGGATCCGCCGCGATGGCATCGTCGAACTGATTGGGGATGAAGATGCCCAGCGGATAGCCGGCGCCTCCGGTCGCCATCGACATGCCGCCGATGGCCTGCATGCGCCAGTTCTGCCCCGACACGTCCACGATGTCTTGCGTGAAGGTGTGGCTTAGCCAGTTGATATAGGAATCGCCGATGACGATGACCTGGCTGTCTTTCTGGACGCATTTGGGCTTTGGTCCAGGATCCTCAGGCTCGCCTGCGTCAGGCGGCGTTGCTGCATCGCCCTGCGATCCATCGCCGTCGCCCTGCCATCCATCTCCATCGCCTGGTCCGCCGGTGTCGCCGCCGTCTACGGGAGGCGGCGTTGAGGCATCAGGCGTGGGGGGCAAAAAGTTTTTGACGGCTTCAGCGGTCTCGGAGCAGCCGACCGTGAGCGCGTAAGCCAGCGCGCAAGCCAAAGTAGAGTAGCGCATAAGAACGGACCTCTTAGGGGGAGGAGTAAGGGGAGCTAGTGACTCCTCGTACAACGAATCGGTGCAGACTTGTACTGGGTTTTTGTTGACCCACTCGGTCATGGAGGCTGGAAAAGTTTGGCTTCGGGGCTCCGCGGCACGGCGCGCTGAGCCCGCAAATCCACAGGCGCCCCGCTGACACACCGTTTGTGTGCGCTACATAGCCCGGCGATGTCCCTGTCTTCGTCCCCGAAAAGTGAGTCGAACTGGCCGCTCTTCGTTGCGTGCGCTCCGGGGCTCGAGCCCATGTTGCTGGCCGAGGTAGAAGCGCTGGGGCTGCCTGAGACCGTGCCTACGTCCGTGCCCGGTGGCGTGGAGCTCACGGCGAGCTTCGAAACCCTCTATCGCTTGGGCGTTGAGCTCGGCCTGGGACTCAAGCTGTTGCTGCGCGTCGGCGCATTCGACGCCAAGCGTTTTGATCAGCTTGTGCGCAAGGTTTCACAGCTGCCTTGGGAGCTCTTTTGCGGTCCGACGACTCAGGTTGAGGTTAAAGCCACCTGCAAGAGCTCGCGCCTCTACCACAGCAGCGCGGTCGAAGAGCGCATCGTCAACGGGGTTTCTCAGCGTCTCAAGCGCACTGTTTCTGCAGTCGAAGACAGCGACGCCCCTGGGCTCAAGATTCTCGTGCGCATCGTCGATGACCACTGCGTGATCTCGGTCGATTGCGCAGGCGATCTGCTCAGTCGCCGTGGTTATCGCCTGGAAACCGCTAAAGCGCCGCTGCGAGAAGACCTGGCGCGCGCGCTCATTCTCAGCGCAGGTTGGGACCCCACGACACCGCTCATCGACCCCTTTGCAGGTGCGGGAACCATCGCCATGGAGGCCGACTGGCTCGCTCGCAACGTGCCGCCCGGCAGCCTGCGTAGCTTCGCCTTCATGGACATGCCGTTCTTCGACGGCGAGCAATTTTCCGCAGTGCGCGCGCGAGCGCTGTCCCGCGTGCGCTCCGTGTCGCCGAGCATTTTTGCGAGCGATAGGGACCCGGGAGCGGTGGCTGCTGCACGCGCCAACGCAGAGCGAGCGCAAAGCCGCGCTATCGTTTTCGAAGAAGCTTCTCTCTCGCAGGCGCCGTGGTTCCGCAAGTTCATGGGAACGCGAGGCGCTGTGGTCACAAATCCCCCCTACGGTCGACGCATCGGTCGCGATGCGACGCTCGAGCGTTTGTATCGCGCCTTTGGCGACGCCGTGCGCACACTGCCGGAGGGCTTTCAGGTGGGGATGGCTGTGGCCGTAGCCGAGCATGCACACGCCACGCGCCTCAACTTGCGCTCTGCGCTGATGACCGATCACGGTGGAAGCAAAATCTACTTTTCTGTGCGCCGCTAGACACCAGATTCGGGCGCCGTTGCCGCGCAACTTCAGAGTGCGCTGCCGGCAATCGCCAACACGTCTTCGATGTGCTCTGCACCGAGCGCGAGCATGAGCAACCGGTCGATGCCGAGCGCGTTGCCTCCACTCGGGGGCATGCCTTGCTCGAGTGCCGCGAGGAAGCGTTCGTCGATGGGATACACAGGCAAGCCCTGACGTGCGCGCTCCACTTGATCGGCACTCAGCCGAGCGCGTTGTTCGAGGGCGCAAGTGAGCTCTCCGAAGCCGTTACACAGCTCGATGCCTGCAACATAGGCTTCGAAGCGCTCTGCGACGCTTGGATCGCTCGGTTTGCGGCGTGCCAGCGAGGCCATGCTGGCCGGGTACTCACACAGAAAGACCGCGGGAAACTTACGCAGTCCGGGCTCCACTTGCTCGACCATCAGCCGATAGAACAGCGCTTCATCACGGGCGGCTTCGTCCATGGAAGTGTCTGCGAATCGCGCGAAAGCCTCGCGAACGGTGAGCCTGGGCCAAGGTGGCGTCACGTCGAGTTCTCCAAAAGCGCTGTGCAAGACAGCGCGCGCGTCTTTGGGGGCGTTTTGCGCTGCGCGAGCGATGTGGGCGACGAGAGCCTCTGTGTCGCCCATCACGTCTTCTACGCCTGCGAAGGCTCGGTACCACTCGAGGATGGTGAACTCGGGTTGGTGTCGTTCCCCCACCTCGTCATTGCGAAAGCACTTTGCGAGCTGGAAAATCTCGGACAGCCCGCCCGCAAGCAAGCGCTTCATTTGGTATTCGGGGCTCGTGATGAGGTAGCGCTCGCCCACACTGCTTTGCACGGCCATCGCCGATAGGTGCACGTCGAGTCCGGGACTTGGCACCAAGATCTGGGTCTCTACCTCGAGAAACCCGCGTTCCACGAAGAATGCACGCACGGCCGCCAGCAGGCGTGCCCGCTCACGTAAGCGCTGGGCTTTGCGGTTTCCATCGCGCGTGAGCGCCCAGAACTCGCTCTTGCGGAGCTCACCGAAAGCCTGCGGAGTCTGGACCAAGGCTATCTCGGTCAACTGCACCACGCTGCCGTCCCAAACACCGCTCAGCGCAACCAGCGCGAGCGGCTCAGGTAGACCCGCGCCCATCACGCGAACCGCGCCGGAGGCGTCGGCGACGACCCCTGAGGTCGCATTGCTCGACACCATCCGGCCACGCACGTGCACGCGCGCTCCCGGGAGCTGACCCGGAAGCTTCGCTATCACTTCCTGACGCGCTCGGAGTAGTCGCCGGTCCGGGTGTCGATGCGGACCTTTTCGCCCTGCTCAATGAAGAGCGGAACCTGAATCTCGAGGCCGGTGATGATCTTCGCAAGCTTGGTGGTACCACCCGACGTGTCGCCCTTGAAGCCGGGCTCGGTCTCGATGATCTCGAATTCCACGAAGTTCGGAGGCGTGAGACCGATGGGACGCTCGTTGTAGATCAGCACGGAGCACATCAGGCCGTCGGAGATGTAGTACTTGTTCTCCCCGAGCTGCGCTTCGGTGAGACGAAGCTGCTCGTAGCTCACCGTGTCCATGAAGACGTAAAAGTCGTCTTCCGGGTAGAGGTACTGCATCTGGCGTTCTTCGAGGTCCGCCTTCTCCAGCTTTTCACCGCTCTTGAACGTTCGCTCGAGGATGGCGCCGGTCATCATATTGCGCATCTTGGTGCGCGTGAAGGCCTGCCCCTTGCCAGGTTTTACGAACTGGAAGTAGACGACTT
>CAZEWA010000274.1:0-3111 GCA_964515685.1 uncultured Polyangiales bacterium
CAAAACAACAGAATGGAAGGGCCAATGCTCCAGTGCATGGCGTGGAGGATAGCCTGCTTCCTCGTCCTTGCCTTGCCGCGCGTGCTCGGTACACGCTGAGTTCGCACAGTGTGAGGTCCCGTGGCTCGGTCTTGAGCCGTAAAACAGGCTCCCCTGAATGGTTCAGAGGCCGTACCATGTTTAGCAATCTGGGTTCTTTGCTGGAGGCTGGTCTTGGTAAAAACGCGTGTTTTGTTGGGATGTGTTTTGGTACTCGCGGGGTGTTTCGAAGAAGAGGGTCGTAAAGACGACAAGGACGCGAAGACCCCCGACAGCGGGATGGAGGATGCGGGTACTTCAGGCGACGGCGACGCAGGGGAAGAAGATAGCGGCGTGCCGGTCGATGACCCAGAGAACTCCCTGCCTGCGGTCGAAGACCCGTATCCCGAAGCCAACGAGGCCGGGGAGTACACCTGCGACGGCTGCCCTCAGACCAGCGATTTTACGGATTTTGAGCCGGATTTGGGCGCTGTCACCGCGTCTGAATTTTCGGGTGTGGTGACGGATGCAGACGGTCCCGGCGTGTTCTACGTGAGTAACGAAGCCGGACAAGCCTTCGCTGGTCCCATCGACACCAATCCGGATACCGGCAGCTACGCGGTGACTGTGCCGCTCCTGTGCGGCGAGCAAAAAGTGAAGTTCGTCTGGGGCAATAAGCAGGGCAAGTACGCGAGTGTGCTCGACGCGAAGACCACCGATTGCGTGCCCGCGGACATACGCGCCACGCTGGTATGGGGTAGTGAAGGCCGAGACTTCGAGCTCCACTTGGTGCGTGAAGGCGGCACCATCAACGACCGCACCGGGGATCGCTACTATTCCAACGACTGCACCTGGAATACGTGCATCGGTGGCAGCGCGGACTGGGGCGTCGAAGGCGACGCGACGGATGATCCGCGGAAGGACGTGGACAATACGGGCACCTTTGGTCCGGAGAACATCTTCTACAGTAAGCCGGAAACGGGCCGCTACACGGTGCTCGTGGAGCATTGGGGCCAAGGGGCTGCGACCGCGGATGGCACGCTGATTCTCAACGTGGCAGGGCAGAAGACGGTCGCGATTCCCATCACCGACCTGGCGCCGCAGTGGGTGTTTACTGCAGCCACGATCGACTGGCCAAGCGGCGAGATTCGTCGGGTCGAAACCCAGTACAACTGCAGCGGAGACTGGGCTTCGGGCTGCCTTGCAGAGATCCCCAAGCCGTAAGCAAGTGTAGGGCATGGGCTGTGGGGCACGGGCTGGGTGTCGAGCGTGCGCGACGTTGCTAAGCTCAGGCGCCTATGCCCACGATTTACCGCATCGTTTCGAACGAAGCTTGGCAAGCGGCGCAGGCGCAGGGGTCCTTCAGCGGAACCGCAGACGACCTGCGCGACGGCTTTATCCACTTTTCGGCGGCCCACCAGGTCGAAGAAACCGCGCGCAAGCACTATGTCGGGCAGAAGGACTTGCTCCTGCTGCATGTCGACAGCGAGCGTCTAGGTGCAGCGCTCAAGTGGGAGCCGTCGCGCGGAGGCGACCTGTTCCCCCATCTCTACGGTGCGCTCGATCTGGCCTGGGTCGAGCGCGTGGAGCCGTACGGCTGAGGGATGCTTCCCATCGCTAGGGAAGAAGAGCAGGATTTTGGTGCGTAGACTGCTACGAGGGACAACACACATGAACAGACTCTATAAGATGCTTTTTGTTACACCGTTGGCTTTGTCGGGGGTTGTGGGCGGTTGTGGTGATAGTGACGGTGACAGCGGGGTGTCCAGCGGTCGGAAAATTTCGGAACTGACGGATGCTGACGTTCAAGCCTTGTGCAAAGAGGAAATGAGGAGAGGTGAAAAGGCAGCGCGAAGTGTCTCCAAGGAGGAGGTCTGCGCCTGGGCGGGATTACAGTCGGAGGAGTTCGGGTTTGGCAGTTGTGAGGAGACCCGTGATGCGTGCCTCGGGGCCGAGGCTGAAGAACCAGAAGACGAAGAGTCCGAAGACCCCGAAGACCCCTGCGCCGAGGCGAGCACGACCGATCTTCCCGATTGCGGAAACGACCTAACGGTAGGTCAGTGGCGCAAGTGCCAGGACGCCATATACGCCGCTGCTTCAGCCGTCTACAAGGGCCTGACCTGCGACTCTGAGCTCTCGGACCTCGGGGACGAGACACCCGAGGCATGCAAAGAGATTGAGCAGAAGTGTCCTGAGCTTCTCGACATCTGACATTCGCGCGAGTGACGCCTACCGCTTCGAGGGTGCTCATCGACCACCGCCCGCTCACACCGAAGCGGTTGGCGTTGCGCCCGCGGCAACGGTCGGGTGCTCGGCGAAGTAGCGAGCATGCATTCGTTCGCAATACGCGCTCGCCGTCGCGCTCGAGCGCGCCAGGTCTCCGGCCTTCGACTCGAACGGTGTTGCGCGCAGACTCCACAGAAAGGCGAACACGGTGGCATCGATGACCCGTGGGTGTTCGCCGAGGAAGTAGGGCCCCTGGCCGAGTTGGGTCTCGACGGCCTCGAGCGCATGGCAGAGGCGCCGCTCGATTTCTTCGCGACTGTGCCTGCCTGCTCCCTGTCCGTAGGTGCTCTTGATCACCTGCTTGCGCACGCCGCGCAGAAGCAGTGGTGCGAGCCAGCCGGGCATGCCGAGCGCTTTGCCGTACTGAGTCAAAACAGGGAGGTAGTGCGCGAATCCGTCGTCCTCCTGCCAGCGCAGGCGTAGTGTGTAGAAGTAGCACTCCTCCTCCAGCAGACCGCGGAACGCTAGGCTGAGCGCCTGCTCCTGTGCCGTCAGTCCTTGGTCGAGCGGGGTGCTGACCTTGGCCTCGAAGTGCTCGACGATGTTGCGGCTGTCGCAGATGAGCTGGCCGTGGTCATCCACGTAGGGAAGCTTGTTCAACGGCGCCTTGCGTGTATCGGAGGTGCGCGTCTTGAACGGGAGATTCACCATGCGCAGGTAAATCTCCACTTTGCTGCAGAAAGGGCTGAGGTCGGGTGTCCCCCAGGCGGGGATGAAGCGATGGAGAATGATCATGGCCGGGACGTTATACGCCGAGTAGAGCGAAAGCCCGAGCCCCGCATACATGATCATGCCCACCATGCCCGG
>CAZEWA010000274.1:3211-5702 GCA_964515685.1 uncultured Polyangiales bacterium
GTTGAGGCGCAGCGTGGTCATGAAGTTTCCGAAATTGGCCGAGTCGGGCGCCATCGACGAGTACGTGCTCGCACGTCATGGCCAAGGGCACCTGCGACCGACGAATCCAGGCGAGCAACTCCGCTACACCTTCTGGCTGCACTATGCAGAGGGCTCCTTGAGGCCCCACCTGGTGATGAAGCTCGTGCTCAGCAAGGTGCCCCAGACCGCCCCCTTCCCTCGTGCGCCCGATCGCGCGCGGGATCATCGCGCGGAGGCGAGAGGAAAGAAGGCGTTGCCCTCGAAGTAGTCGAGCGAGGAACCCACGAGCCGCTGACGGCGGTGGTCGCGCGGCCCCGTCCTTACGCGTTCGAGCTCACGCAGCAATCCAACATGGGCGCGGCTCACGCTCACTTGGCGCTGCGTGTGAGTCCCTGAGAAGAAGGCGCAGACTCGGTGCGCTTGAATGCCGACCGCACGGCCTTGCCGACCAGGAGCGGCAGGGCGAACACGGTGCCCACCACGAGCAAGAACATCCCGATCGCGAAGCCAACCATCAGGCAACACACGAACAGCAAGCGATCGAGCGCCGTCGCCGAAGCGTGATCTGCGAGATCGAGGCCAGTGCGAGCGCGCACTTGCCCCACGTTCTCGGCGAGCAATCCAGCGAATTCCTGGTCGTACAGCGAGCGACTGTAACGCCCCCGTACAAAGGCGCGCCACGTGCGTGTGGGGGATGTGATGGACCCCGCCGCCAGGGCACCGAGGTTGAGGATCCAGGCCGCGATGAAGCCGCGGCAGCCCGCGCCGAGCTCCCAGGCCGAGATCTCGAACTCGCCGAGAGGCGTGGTCTGGTAGCCGGTCACCACGTGATGCAGGTCGTGATATCGCACCGCCCGCAGACGTGCCTCGGTATTGGGGAGGCGAAACGAAAGAGGACCCATCTTGAAGTCCACGTAGGGATCGTCGTAGCCGCCCGTCTCACCGAATCCGTTGCGTTCGAAGTAGCGGGCCCGGGCGCTCTGCATGTCCATGTTGTCCGGGTAGGGATGATCGGTCGTCACAGAAGCCTCCAGCGCATCAAAACTGACCGTAGTCATATGTTTGGTTGATGGTATGAAAAGTCAACGCTGGATTCGGCCTAGATAGAGTGACCACGGTCAAAAATCGTCGAACATCCGCGCCCAAGGAGCGTGAGATTCCAGGGCTTTCGACCCGCGAGCAAAACAAGCCCCCAAGCGCGAACGTATCCGCGAAAGCCTATTAGCTGTTCCTGGAGCAGGGCTTCGAGCTCACCACCATGGCTCAGGTGGCCGAGCAGGCCGAGGTCGCCAAGGGCACGCTCTTTCTCTACTGCAGTGCCGAGGAAGACTTGTTGTGCCTCGTGATGCATGACCGTCTGCAGGCCACGATCGATCGCCTGGTCACCTGACGCTCGGCTTTCTGCATCAGATCTCGGAGTTGATGCGCGAAGCCGGCGCGCGCGGTGAGGTGGACTCCGGTGTTTCCCCCCTCCAGGTGGCCCACAACCTGTTCGCCCAGTACTGACCTCGGACGAGCGACGCCGTTCGTTCCAGACCCAACGTTGCTCGCGCTGACTTGCGCGATGCGTGATGAGGTGGCGCGCGGCGCAGTGACTGGGCGACTCTACGCGGAGTCCTTGTCGGTTGCGCTCTTGAGTTACGCCCTTGATCAGGTGCCGTTCGCGCCGGATGTCGCGCGCGGATGTTTGCGCGACGCGGAACAGAGAAAGCTGCGCAGGTATATCCTCGATCACCTCGCGGAGGATCTCTCGCTCTGCGACCTTGCGGCGCTGGTGGGCCGGCAGCCGCGCCGATTCTCGACGCTATTTCGTCAGACCTTCGGCGCCACCCGCACCGGTACTTGATCAATGCGCGACTCGCCGAGGGAGCGCGCCGGCTTGCTCGCGGTGCTGATGTAGCCGAGGTTGCGATCGGTGTTGGCTTCTGCAGCCAGAGCCATTTCACCGAAGCCTTCCGGCGCGCCTACGGCATGACTCCCCATCGCTACGCATGCCAGAAGCGGAAGTCTGTCTGACCCGAATACGATAGGACTGATCCGTTTTTTGACAGCCTGGTTAGGCGACTAGAGAACTAGGCTCTCCTGAGCTACCGACCATGAAGTCAGGTCGTACTTTGACGACCGGGTTGTACTCGCAGAACCGAGCTTCAAGGATAAGGTTAGGCTTCCGTCTTACGTTGCCAGTCACATTTTACAGAAGTGCATTCACGGGTGAGTTTTATGCGCTTGTTTAGCAGCCAGCGTTCGTGAGACCTATGCGATCGGCGCCAGTGAGCGTCATCAAGCACGAGGTCTTCCCATGTCTGTTGATGCACGGCCATTCTTCGCTCGTGCGCCCGAGGGCGCGCTTCGGCACCTCAAGCCCTTACTATTAACCCTGGCCCTCTGTCTGCCTTCGGCGTGTTCCGACGATGGTCGACTTCCGGCCCTCGCCGGTGATCTCGACAACGCCAACGGCGATGGTGACGAC
>CAZEWA010000274.1:5802-7036 GCA_964515685.1 uncultured Polyangiales bacterium
TCGACTTCCGGCCCTCGCCGGTGATCTCGACAACGCCAACGGCGATGGTGACGACGACGACGACACCGGCGACGGCGATACCGGCGATGGCGACGGCGATACCGGCGACGGCGACACGGGCGATGGCGATACCGGCGACGGCGATACCGGCGATGGCGGCACCGGCGACGGCGGCACCGGCGACGGCGACACCGGCGACGGCGACACGGAGCCCATGGGTGAAGGCGATTGCTGCCCCGACGGCCAGTGCCTCTGTCACGGCGATGCTCCCACGGCGCTGACCGCCGACGAGGGTCCCTTCAAGACCGAGAGCTACACGGTTCCTGCCGGCTGCGTCTACTACCCCACGGACGCCAAGCCGCCCTTTGCCGCGGTCGCCATCTCTGACGGCTTTCTGGGCAGCGGCGGATGTGGGCGCGCGCAGACCGGCAACTGGGGTCCGCTCTATGCCTCGTGGGGCATCGTTACGATGATCATCAACACCGCTGGAAGCGATCAGCCCGCGGCCCGCGGCACGAAGCTCACAGCCGGCATCGCGGCGTTCAAGAACGAGAATACGAAGAGCGGTAGTCCGCTGTTCGGAAAGCTTGCTGGACGCTACGGCACCTCGGGCTTCTCGATGGGCGGAGGCGGAACCAGCTTTTCGTCCGCCAAGGATCCCTCTCTGCTGACCAGCGTCGCGATCATGCCCTATGGTCCGACGCGCGATGAGGTCACGGTGCCCACCCTGGTGCTCTGCGGTTCGAGCGATGGCACCGCGCCCTGCCGTACTCACGGAACGCCCTATTACGGCCGCATCCCGGAGAGCGTGCCGAAGATGATCGTGCAAGTAACGAGCGGTCACGTGGGTCAGCCCAGTGCGGGCAGCGGCGCATCCGGCAAGTACGGGCTTGCGTTTCAGAAGGTGTTCCTCGAAGGCGACCAGCGCTGGCGACCTCTGCTGGTCGCGGCAGACTCCGAAGCGACCACAGTCAAATAGCGCCGCTGCGCGCGGAGGCGCGCGCCTGGCCGGAGTACGCGAAAGCACGCCTAGAGGGTCTGGCACAGGAGTTGGAGATCCATGTCGTTCTCCCGACATAGCCGGCGATCCTGGGCGCGACCGAGCTCGGTGCGGCAATGCGAGGCATTGGGATGCGCCTGGGTGAGGTCGCCGCAACGATCGATTATCGTGCCCGCGGGCCTGCTTCGCAGTGCACATTACCAAACGCCAGGCTTAGGTGGGCTCGCCTACCTG
>CAZEWA010000275.1:0-7008 GCA_964515685.1 uncultured Polyangiales bacterium
TTCCCTACTTGCTGGATCAGATTCTCAACATCCTCTTCCACAGCAAGAACGTAGAAGAAATCTACGCCGAAGACACCGAGCTTCGGAAGAAGATTGCGCCCGTCTTGCGAAAGCATATGGACGTCGGTGGAGAACTCGACGAAGAGGTGCGCTCGAAGATCAAGAATCTCGAAGAAGGCACCGCGTCCTTTGAGATTGAGTACCAGCGCGTCATGGCGGACATGAAGCGCAAAAAGGGTCTCGCCTGATCCGACGTATAGCTCTGAATGGCTCTGTAAATCTGTGAAGAGAGGGCCATGGCCTCCCCCTTGAGCATGACTGGTTTTGGCGCAGCCGAAGCAAAGCTGAGCGATGGAACCGTCCGCGTGGAGCTACGTGCGGTAAACCATAGGCATCTCGATGTTCGCGTGCGCATGCCGCCTGAAATGGCGGAGCATGCGGCTCTCGTGGAAGAGACCGTGCGTTCTCATGCAGTGCGTGGGCGTATCGAGGCCCAGGTGCGCTTGGAGACCACTGCAAATGCCGGTGCAAGCTTCGATGCGGAGCGATTTGTCGCGGTGTATGCAGAGCTCTGCGCGCTGCGCGATCAGATTGCGCCGAACGATCCCCTGCCCTTCAGCGCGGTCCTATCGATCCCGGGGCTGTTTGCTACGAAACATCGCGCGACCACCGGGGACCACGAAGCGGTGCTCAAAGCGGCCGTAACGCGCGCTTGTCTCGAGCTGCACAGCATGCGCGCCCGCGAAGGCGCGACATTGGTATCAGACCTACGTCAGAGGCTCGGTGTCCTTTCTGCGTTAGCTGCGGAGATTCAAGCGCAGCGAGCGCCGATGCTCGAGGGAGCGCGGCAGCGATTGCTGAAGCGTATCGAGAAGCTACTCGAGGGCTCGGGCATCGAACCCGATGCCTCCAAAATGGCGCAAGAGGTGGCTTGGTTCGCGGAACGCTCGGACATCGCGGAGGAACTCACGCGGCTCCACAGCCACTTGGCGGAGTTCGAACGCTCATTGAGCACTTCGAACGAAAGCGTGGGCAAAAAGCTCGACTTCCTTCTGCAGGAGTTGGGGCGCGAAGTGAACACGATTGGCTCAAAAGCGAACGACGCCAGCCTGTCGCACCGCGTGGTGGAAATGAAGGCCGAGCTCGAGCGCTTACGCGAGCAGGTCCAGAACCTGCTCTGAAAGCAAACCCTGTGCGGGCGTGCCCTAAAACTGCGCTAGTATTCGGGCGCGGGTTGCACTGCAGGGAGTCTTGCTCGAGGAGCAGGCTGTTGGTGCACGGGAGACGTAGTCGTGATGGATGATCCGGGGGCAGATCTTTTGCTGTTGACCATTTGCTCGCCGTCCGGCGCGGGCAAGACCACGCTCACGCGCGACCTGCTGCGGCACTTCAAGGAGTTCACTTTCTCGGTGTCGTGCACCACGCGGAAGCCGCGAGCGACCGAGGTGGACGGGCGCGATTATTTCTTCATCGAGCGCGAGTCGTTTCAGCAGCGCGTGGAGGAAGGGAAGTTCGTCGAGTGGGCCGAGGTTCACGGCAACTACTACGGCACCAGCCTGGCTGAACTAGATCGCGCGCGCGCAGAGAACAAAGTCGGTATCGTTTTTGATGTGGATTATCAGGGCGCTCGGCAGATCAAAGCCAAGCTCCCCAGCGCTGTTGGCGTGTTCATCTTGCCTCCCTCGCTCGATGAGCTCGGACGTCGCTTGCGTGGTCGGGCCACCGATGACGAGGCCACGATTCAGAAGCGCTTCGCGAAGGCACGTGTCGAAATTGAGCATTACCGCCTGTTCGACTACGTGATCGTCAACGACGACTACTCCAAGGCCAGCGATCGTCTTCGCAGTGTCGTGTACGCTGAAGCGTCCCGTTGCTCGCGACTCGCCCCGTCTGCGGAGCGGCTTTTGCGCGACGGCGCTGTGGGGCCATGGCCGTTCAGCGGAATCTAGTTCGGTTCTGTTTACGGATGGCCGCCTGCTGCCTCGGCCTGAGCGCCCTGCCCTTGCGCTCGACGTCGTATGCCGAAGCGCCCGCCATCGAGCTGCTCGATGCGCAAAACCTGCCCTTTGAAGCCGAGCACGTCCTTGGGATCTCGCGGCGCATTACGCATGACAACAGCCTGTCCCGAGGCGTGCCCGCCGATGCCATAAGCACGGATCCCGAGAACTTTCGCATCGAGCTGTGGGACCCGAACGAACATGGTCCCGTTGTATTCGCGCGCCTCGAAGGCATCGGTCCCGACGGACGACACGACGCGACGCTGCGTCATGTGCCACTGCTGCGGGTTGCGCAAACAGCACGCTTTCGTTCGCCGTTCATTCGCCTGGTGACCGACGCCACCGACGCTTCGGCGCCAGACATCGGTGGCCAGCTCTTGCGTGTTCGTTTGCGCGGCACCGTGCGCATCGTGGTTGCGCGCGGAGCTGGAGAAATCGCGCGCGAGGCTCGCGTCGGAGCGCCAGGCTCGAGCGGAGGGCCACGTGCTGCGCTGCGCGGGACGCTGCGCGTAACGGTGCTCCGTCTGCACAAGGGCGGACCGCCTGTGGTAGGTGACCGCGACTACGAGGCCCTGGTGCTTGCGCGTAGTCAGGTCGAGATTGCCAACGAGATTTGGGCACAATGCTTCATCGATTTCGGCGACCCAAAACTCGCCGACGTGCGCATCGTGGATCCACCCACGCCTTCCCTGCTCGCCGTGAGCGACCTGGATGGACTTCCCGCCATCGGAGGAGGCGTGGTGCGCTTTCGGGTCAATGGCACTCGCATAGCGCCGGTTCCGACGCTCGCGGGTGCGAGCCCTGAGCGAACCGCCATGGCGATTGGGCGCGCCGTCAGACAAGCGGGTTTTCGCGCGGAAATTAGCGTAAATCCGCGAACCGAGCTCGGTGCGGGCACGAGTGCAGACGTGGTCGTGCGCGATAAGACAGGCGCGCTGGTGACGCTCTCCGAAGAGCCAGGCGTACCTCTCAGCACCGACGCGCGGCAAACCGTGATGCTGGGTCGAGTGGACCTGGCCGATGGCATCGATGAGTTCGACAACACGCTGTCCGCCACCGGGACGCTCGAAGAGCGCACGCTCGTGAAGCTCGTAGCGGATTCTGATCCGACGACAATCGACGTGATTTTGGTGAATCGCTTCGTGAATCGAGACCGGCAGGGTGAGGCGTTCATTGAAGCCGACGGCAGCAGTCTCGCAAACACGCTTATCTTCGATCGCAACGCCGTCCGCTACGACCGACAAGCCTGGGTGCAGGCCCACGAGCTTGGGCATGTTCTGCTCGATGAGGCGTTCCATCCAGATAATCTTGGTGCCGACAGACCCTGGCTCCTGATGGATGCAGATGCACGTCAGGGACGTGTCACTGGTCCGAAGCGCTTGAGCGACGAGGAATGCGACAAAGCACGCAGACGGAGCGGCCCCTCAGCCCATCCAGTGCTGCTCAAGCCCGCTCCCTAGCCGGAGAACAGCGCCTGTAGAGCTTCTTCAAGGGTCTTGACCCCGATCAACGACAGGCCAGTGCGCTCTTCGCTGCGCAATCGATCGAGCGACGACTCTGGTAGCACACAGCGTGTGAACCCGAGCTTTCGCGCTTCTGAGAGACGCTGTGGAACACGCGGCACGGAGCGAACCTCACCCGTGAGGCCCACCTCGCCGAACACCACCGTGTCGTGCCCGATGGGGCGTTCGCGCAGGCTGGATGTGATGGCCGCGGCGAGTGCCAGATCGACTGCGGGCTCATCCACGCGCGCGCCGCCCACGACGCTTACAAATACGTCTTGATCCAGTACCTGCACGTGTGCTTTGCGCTCCAACACCGCCAGCAAGATAGCGAGGCGATTGCTGTCGAGGCCTGTGGCGACGCGCCTTGCTGCACCGTAGGCCGCAGGTGCGAGCAGTGCTTGAACCTCCACCAGCAACGGACGCTGACCTTGGGCCGTGGGAACTACGACGGAACCCGAGGCTTTCAGCGGGCGCTCCGAGAGGAACAAGCGGCTCGGGTCGGAGACCTCGCGCAAGCCCTCGCGCACCATCTCGAACACACCGAGTTCGTGGGCTGCGCCGAAGCGGTTCTTGGTGGTGCGCACCAAGCGGTAGCTCAGTGTGGAGTCGCCCTCGAAAGCCAGCACGGTATCGACCAAGTGCTCGAGCACCTTCGGACCTGCGATTGCGCCTTCTTTCGTGACGTGTCCGATGAGGAACACGCCTACCCCATGGGCCTTGGCGTAGTCCACGAGGCGCGCGGTAACTTCGCGCAGCTGGCTCACGCTGCCGGCCGCAGATTCGAGCTCACCGCAGCGCATGGTTTGAATGGAGTCGACGACGACCGCTTCGATCTTGTGGCGCCTCAGCGCGTCTTCGATTTGCTCAAGGTCGGTCGTTGCCAGCACTTCGACGTCTTCGACTCCAGGGCAACCCAGGCGCGTTGCGCGCAGGGCAACTTGGGCGCCGGATTCTTCGCCTGTGACGTAGAGCGAGCGATGCCCCGAGCGCGCCAAACCGCCGAGCGCTTGCAGCAGCAGTGTCGATTTGCCGATGCCGGGGTCCCCGCCGACCAGGACCACGCCGCCGCCGACGAGCCCTCCCCCGAGCACGCGGTCGAGCTCTTCGATGCCGGACGACATGCGGCGCGCCGCATCGGGCTGGACTTCGGAGAGCCGGACCGGCCCTGCGCGCGCGCTGTCTGCTCCCGCGGCACTTTCTTGCTGGCGTGCGCTTAGCCGCGTGGTGGCGCTAGGACGCTCGCGCTCCTCGGACAGACTGCCCCAAGCTTCGCAGCTAGGGCAGCGCCCGAGCCAACGCGGCGCGCTTTGGCCGCACGCAGAACACACGTAAACCGTTTTGACTTTCGCCATCTGTCACACGTATCGGTCGAAAGACGGAACGGTTGTGCGGTATTTAGGCGCGCGTAGCCAGCGCTTCAGAACGAGATTCCTGCGACCGCGCGGAAGATCATCGCGTTCTTGGAACTCGGCGCGCCGACGATATCCTTGGCGTAGTCGAGGCCCTGGAACGGGAAGAGCATGCCTGCCTGAAGCATGCCGTAGAACCCGTCCATGGGGTCGGGGCCGTCCTCGCTGCGATAGTACAGGGACAAGTCGATCTCCAGACCGAGGTTGGCGCTGTTGCCCCAGGCCTGCTGTGGCGACATGGCACGGCTGTAGATCAAGTCGAGACGTCCGCCCGCGCGCTGGCCATAGGCGTCGCGGATGAAATCGTAGCTGACGCCGGGCTTGAAGTAGTAGGCGCCCGCCACGCGGCGCATGATGGTGCGCCACAGGATGAGGTCCACGCGGTAGTCCGGATGGAACTGGTACGTGGAAATGGTGCGGTTGCCGGCGGCGCTGGCATCGTCCACACGCTGGAGCGCAGGGTCGTTGGTCGCCGCAAGGCCGTAGGCGTTCTTGTCGCCGGTCGCCAAGCCCGACATGAAATAGATGCCGAGGCGGTCGTCGAACAGCCGGTATTCGGTCTCGAGTGCAAGGCCGAGCTGACGGAACTTGCACTGTCCGCTGCTGCTGCGAATGTTCGCGCCTTCGCGCGCCGAGGCGGTGTCGAGCACCTCCACCGCGTCTCGGGACGCACCCCTAGAGGTGTCGGATCCTGATACGAGCTTGGGACATTGCCCCTCGAGAGAGCCTGCAACGAAGGCCGCTTCGAACTCGATCCTCAAGCCTTCCCACAAAAATTGAAGCCAAAGGTCGGGAATGTACTGGGTCTGGTTCAAGCGGTTGAACTGCCGTGCGGTACCCACTGGGGGATCGGCAGGGACGTAGTTCGGATTGTACTTCAGGAACTGGTCTCGATAGACGAAGTACAGACCGTAATTGAAGACCGATTCTCCCCGCAGGAGCGCGCTCTGCTGCAGCTCGGCATCGAGTCTGCGCGCCGCAGCCAACGTGACCACGTTCATGTCGTCTTTTTGCGCGCGGTCGATGGGAATGCCCGACGGCGTGGCGCGGCCGGGCGAGACGTAGCCCTCCTGCGCCCAATCGTAGGCTGCCATCAGGTAGAAGCCGCCGAGGTTGGTAATGGCCATCAAACGGTCGACGTCCGACGAGAAGTCTGAGTCGATGCCGTAGCGATCGCCGCCGTTGTCGAGAATGCCGAGGCCCCAGTCGGCGCCCATGCGACCGAACCGGAGCTCGCCGATGTCTCGATTGCGGGCTTCACCCCAGACGCGGCGCACGCGAATGGCATCGCGAGCGGAAAACTCGTTGGGGCCGTAGCCGAGGGTACCGAGGCCCACGTTGTCCATGACGTCGACCCAGGCTTTGACCCGGATGTCGTCGCTCAAGTGAACTTCAGGCTTCAAGCGCAGGCGCATGTCGCCGGAGGTCTGGTTGCGCTTGCTGCAGCGACCGTCCCCCGCTGTGGCGTTGTCGCCGCATCCGCCCGCAACCGGATTCACCAAGATGTCAGCCGCTGTCGTGCCGTTGACGTCCGTCGGCCCCTGGGTGACGAGCCGCGTGGAGTCTGCGGGCGAGAAGAACGGAAAAGGGTCGTAGTTTGTGCGCGGCAGCCAGGATTGCTGGTCGATACCAGGCAGACGGTCGTACGCAGCGCTGTGCCCAAGAGAGCCGTCTCTGAGTAGGTTGCCGCGCAGCCGGAAGTAACCATGCAATTGGAACATGGTTTCGGGTGCGCGCCAGCCCTTCTTCTCGACGGGCGGCGGAGGTGCGGCCTGCTGCAGCTGATTGGCTGCGTCGCCAGGATCGGGCAGCGCAGGTCCTACGCTTGGAATCTCGACCGGAGCGAGGGCAGGAGGTGTGAGCGCGGGGGCTGTCCCGGTAGGCGTTTCTGCCGATTCAGAGGGCTCTGAATCATCCGCTTCTTCCTCGGCGTCGTCCGGTTCGGGCGGCGTCGTCGTGGCAGGAGTGGCGGGAGCAGGTGAGGCCGCATCTTGTGCGACAGCGCCGCTAAGAGGGAGGCCAAAGGGCGCTACCAGCGCGGAAAGGCTGGCGATGAGCAGGCGTCGGCGCATAGGCGTGGGGCTCGTAGCACGCCCG
>CAZEWA010000276.1:0-7008 GCA_964515685.1 uncultured Polyangiales bacterium
CGAGCAGGGCGGTCTGTTCAAGTGAGAGCGCTCGTCCCATCGCTGCGTCGCTAAGCTTCCCCACCGGGCGTTGCTCTGCCGACACACCGGCTACGACATTCCCAAGGCAGCGCGGAAGTCCTACCCATGCGAAGCGTACGAGCGCAGGCGCTCCGTGCCGTCGATGAAGCGCGCGATGTCGCGATGGGCGCGGCGCGCGTCCTCGAGGACGCTGCCGAAGGCATGAAACACATGGAACATCCCAGGCCAGATTTTGAGGGTCACGCTGACATCGGAGGCCTGGGCCCGCGCCGCGAACGCTTGCACCTCCGCGGCGAGGAGCTCCTCGCTGCCGACGTGGATCAACATCGGCGGTAGGCCGAACAGCTCGGCGAACGCGGGCGAGAGCAGCGGATCGCGCGCGTCCGCGGCTCCACGATACTGCGCGGCGGCGCGTTTCCCGAAATCGGGGGCGATCATGGGATCGCGGCGCTCCATCCTGGGATCCACTTCCCCTTCGCACGTGAGGTCCGTCCACGGCGACAGCAAGACCAGGCGCCCTGGTTGCCTCGAGCCGCGGGCCCTCAGACCGAGCGCGAGGCTCAGCGCCAAGTTGCCACCTGCGCTGTCGCCGATGACCGTGATCTTGTCGGGTGCGTATCCTTGCTCGACCAGCCACTGGAAGGCGTGAACGGCGTCGCAGTGGGCGGCCGGAAAGGGGTGCTCTGGCGCCAACCGGTAGTCGAGCACGAACGCGCGGCGGCGGCTGAGGCGAGCGAGCCGCCCCGCCAGCTCGCGATGGGTCCTCACGGAGCCGAAGCAATAGGCGCCGCCGTGAAGGTAGAGCAAGCACTCGTCTTTCGCCGCGCGTCGGGGCACCAGCCACTCGCCCTTGACTGGCGGCATGACCTTGATCCGCTGCACACCTCGCGGCGGTGGGAGCGCCATGCGCTCGTATGCCGCCCGATAGACGTGCGGCTCGGATTCGGCGAACTGAGACACATGAAGCATGCGTCGTACGAACGCCTTCACCAGGATGGGTGGAACGCTGAGCACAAAACCTCGCATGAAAGCAAAGCCCCCGAGCAACGTGGCAGGACCGCGCGAACGCGGGCGTTCAGCGCGCGCGATAGTCCGTAAGGTCGAACCGCATCTGGCGCGCGAACTGCGTAGCGAGGCCAGGGTACATCGACGCGTTGTGTCCGTTTTCGGTCAAATACCAGCTCTTGCAGCCCGAGTTCCAATTGGTCTTTCGCAAACGTCTCTGGAGCTCTCGGTTGTGCGCCACCTGCCTTTCACGGCGAACGTCGAGCAGCCGGAGATCTCGCTCCAGGATCGTGGTCACGCCGCGAACGATGTAGTCGATCTGCGACTCCATGTAGACCAGCGCCGAGTTGTGACCTGGTCCAGAGTTGGGACCGAAGGTCAAGAACAGGTTGGGATAGCCGGCAACGCTCACGCTCTTGTACGCCGCGGCACCTTGCGCCCAGTCTTGATCGAGTGTGCGGTCCGCCAAGCCGCGCACCGGAAACGGCGTGCTGGTCTTCAGCACATCGAATCCCGTGGCGAAGACGATGCAGTCGACCTGATGCTCGATGCCCTCCACGGACCGGATCCCCTTGGGGCTCAGCGTCGCGATCGGCCACGTGATGAGCTTGCAAGTCTCGCGCTGCAGGGCCGGATAGTAGTCGTTCGACAAGAGAACGCGCTTGCACCCGATCTGATAGTCGGGCGTAAGCTGTCGCCTCAGCCACGGGTCTCGCACTTGCTTGCGCAGGTGCGCCCGAGCGACCTGCTCCACCACCTGCGTCAGGGGCGTGTTCCAGACGATCCCCAGCGCCATCGACTCATGCCCGAGGAACAACGCCTTGCGCACGGCGGACTGCGCGGCAGGTAGCTTGCGGAAAAGCGCCTTGTTCCAGTCCGGTGTCCGGACGTCGAGGCGCGGCAAGACCCAGGCGGGCGTGCGTTGAAACACCTTGATAGAGGCGACCTTGTCGACGAGCTCGGGGATGATCTGGACCGCGCTCGCACCCGTGCCGATCACCGCCACGCGCTTGCCGCTGAAGTCGTAGCGGGGGTCCCAGCGCGCGCTGTGAATCTTTCGGCCCTCGTAGGAGGCGAGCCCAGGCATGCTGGGAAAGCTCGCGTTCGAGAGCGGGCCCGCCGCCATGACGAGCGCACGCGCCGTGTAGGTCGAGCCCGCGGCGGTCGTGGCGGTCCAGAGGCCCTTGCTCTCCTCGAATGCGACACCGACGACGTTCTCACCGAAGCGGATCGCGGACAGCAACTCGAAGTCTCGGACGAGGCCGTCGATGTACTGGAGGATCTCCGCGCTCCCGGAGTAGCTGCGCGACCACTCGGGATTGGGGGCGAACGAATACGAGTAGAGGTTGGAGGGGATGTCGCATGCGGCACCGGGGTACACGTTGTCGCGCCACGTGCCTCCGATTCGGTCCGAGCGCTCCAGGATCGCGAATCGGTGGACGCCCGCTTGCTTCAAACGAATCGCCGTCCCGAGGCCAGCGAACCCGGCGCCGACGATCAGGACATCGAGCACCTGGCCGGGCTCAGCTCGCAGGGCTTCTCTGAATTTCAGCATGTAGACCTCCCCTTCATCACGCGGTCGGCTGCCAAGTCAGCTCTCTGACCCAGCTCGGAATGGGCCCAAGGGCGCGCGACGGGATCCGGCTGGTCAGTCGCACGAGCGCGTCGACCGGAACGTGGTAGGGATGCCGACGGTCGATCACCACCCGGCCGTGCTGACTTATCAGCTGAAACCATGGGTTCCTCCGACCCTCCGGCGTGCGAGAGCCCACGCGTCGATACTTCTTCATGGCTTCATAGAGCCGACTCTCCGACAGCCCGAGGTCCACGATGTTGTCGCGCATGCGATTGAGAAGCGGCATGTAGACCAAGGCGCCCACGATCAGCTTGGGGCTCAGGACTCCGGCGGCGAATTCGAGCACGCGCCGATAGGTGGGGCTGTGCCCGAGCAACTCGAGCACATGGAAGCCGACCGCGAGGTGGCGCGACTCGTCGTCGTTGATCTTGATGAAGACCTCGCGGCACACGGGATCATCGATGGTCTCCAGCAAGAACTTGAGGAGCGCTCCATCGAGCGCGACCTCGAGCATCGGGATGACCGAGGCGAGCGCGCCGAACGTCACTTCGTCGCTGTACCTGTCGAGCCACTCGATCACCAGGCGCACGTTGATGTTCGGCTCCGGCAACTTCTCGTCCTCGAGCATTCCCCAGCGGCGCAGCAAGGCCATCTCTGCGTTCGCGTGCTTCTGCTCCTCGGCGTGGAAATAGCGATAGATCTCGCGCAACGTCTCGTTGGGCGCCTTCTTCGCCAGGGCCGCGAAGCCGCGCGCGCCGACGTGCTCGATCCACATGATGTCGGTCATGAAGGCCTTGAGCTTGGGCCTTTGCTCGGGCGCGATGAGCTCCCTCCCCGGTGCGTCCCAGTCGACGTCGGCCAGCGCCCACTGTCGCTTCTTGATGATCTCCAAGGTCTTCTCGAAGTTGAATGCCATCACGCACCTCCCCGTGTGAACGCCTCGACCATGCGGCTGATGAGTCCAAGTCCCCGCGCGTACGCGGTGGGCGCCGCGCGTTTCACCCGCCAGATCGCGCGCGCGTCGAGCTGCGGCAGAACATAGAGCTGCCCCGCGTCGTGAGCGTCGAGGGTCGTGCGCGCGACCGAGCTGGCCGACACACCGCTCCATTTCATCAAGCTCGCGGCGAAGCGCGCCGAGCCGTCCGTGAGGAGGCCGCGATGGACGATGTTCGTCTTCACGAACGTAGGGCACAGCACCGAGACCGACACGCCGCTGCCGAACAGCTCCGCGGCGAGCGTCTCGGACAGCGCGAGTACGCCCGCCTTCGTCACGTTGTAGGCACTCATGCGGGGCGCCGCGGCGAACCCTGCCGCCGACGCGACGTTGATGATGCCTCCGCGCCCCTGTGCCCGGAGCATGGGGGCGAACACGTGGCAACCGTGAATCACCCCCCACAGGTTCACGTCGACCGTGCGACGCCAATCGTCGAGCGAGCTCTCGCCCACGACGTGCCCGCCGACCCCGATTCCCGCGTTGTTCACGATCAAGTCGACGGGATCGACCAGCCAAGCTGCCGCGTGCTCCGCGAGACCGCGGACATCGGCTTCAGAGGCCACATCACAGCGGACCGCGAAACCCAGGCCACCCGCCTGAGCGACCGCGCGCGCGGTTTTTTCGGCGGCCGCCACGTCCAAGTCAGAGCACACGACGCGGCCGCCACGCCGCCCCAGCTCGATCGCGAAGGCCCGGCCGATGCCGCTGCCAGCCCCCGTCACAACGGCTCGAGAACCATAGGAAATCGTTCGCTTTTTACCCGCGACTTCGCCCGCTCGCATGGTGCCTCGCCCCAATCTGAACGCATCCGCCATCTCTGATGTCACTTGCCATCACTGTACTCTGATGGCACCCGCCGTCAAGCTCGGGCTCATGGCGGGTTCACAGAACATCTACGGCGGTCGCACGCTCGAGCAGCGCATGGCCGAGCGGCGCAGGCGGTTCATCGACGCGGCGATCGAAATCTGGGGCAACGAGGGCTGGGCGGCCGTGACGATGCGTCGTGTCTGTTCGGACGCCGGGCTCATCGACCGCTATTTCTACGAGAGCTTCGCGGACCGCGACGCGCTCTTGGTCGCAGCCTGGGATCAAATTCGTGATGAGACCATCGCCGCCATCGTCACGAACGTTCGGGAGCAGCGCAGCTCGCACCCGCTCGCGGTGCTTCGCTCGGTCATCTCCACGTTCGTGGCGAATATCGAGGCCGACAGGCGAAGGTGGCGCATCCAGTTCGCCGAGCACACGGGGAGTGCGGCGCTCGAGGCCCGGCGCCGCGCCGGCCTTCAGCACTTTACCGGTCTGTTCATATCGCTCGCGGGACCGCTGCTGAAGCCGAACGTGGATGAGACCGACCTTCGTCTGAGCACGCTGATGGCGCTCGGTGGCTTCGTCGTGCTGATCTCTGCCTGGCACGAAGGCGTAGTCGACGCTGACGCGAAGCGCATCGTAGATCAGGCGACCGACAACGGCGCGGTGCTCGTCGCTCGCTTCCTCGACTTGAGCAAGTGGCCAGACGAGCAGCCAAAACAAGACGAGAGCGGCTCGAGCGCCAAAGCGGCTCAGCGAGACACCGCCAAGAAGTCACGCAAGCGCAAGAGCGCGTGAGTAAACCACTCTGCCGTCCATGGCGCCGCCCGTCCCGCGCAGGCCGCGGTCTCGTGGCAGCGTCGCGTCCTTGTTTTGCTCGCGCGCGTACCCGCGCGCTTCGACGCGAGCGCTACTGTCGAAGAATGCTCGCCATCTTCTTTCCTTTGGCGAGCTCATCGATCAGCTTGTCCAGGTAGCGGATCTTTTGCATCAGCGGATCCGCTACGTCTTCCACGCGTACGCCGCACACCACACCGGTGATGAGCGCCGCCTTCGGATTCATGGGCGCTTGGCCGAAGAACATTTCGATGTCGAGGTTGGCGTCGATGGCCTGCTGAAGCTGCTCCCCGCTGTACCCCGTGAGCCACGTGATGACCTCGTCAACCTCCGCCGCCGTCCTCCCCTTCTTCGCGGCCTTTTGCTGGTAGAGCACGTACACGCTCTTGAACGACATCTTGAAGATTCGAGGCTTCTTGTCTGGGCTCGTCATCCCATGTCTCCTGAAAAGCGAGAGAACGCTTCCCTTTAGCGATCCTGCCTCGCAGCGATCGACAGCGCTAGCAACTTGACGTCGGCAGCGGGGCCCATCTCAGCGTCCCGGCGGCTTTTCTGCTCACCGAAGAAGTAGTCGTTAAGCCTTATCGACAGACCTGGCCGCTCGATGACTCGCACCATCTGCCCAACATCGTGTGCAAAGGAGGTTTCGATCATCGTGGCCCGATGCGCTGCGAAGAAAGCCGGCATCTTCATGGGGCCCACGAAGCGCACGCTCAACTCGCTTGACCCGACCAAGACGAGAGCCGCTCCAAAGTCGTACAGCAGGATCTCGGGCACAGCGGCAGGCTCGCGCAGCACGCGTTCGTCTTCGTCGCGCTTCGGCGGACCGTAGCCAACTTGCTCGGGATTCGCATGACGCAGCGGCGTGTAAGTCTTGGCCATGTAAGCCGGCAGGTCGAGCCCCCCCTCGGCAAGTGCGCGGCTGATATCGATCAACGCCGTCTCTAAGCTGCGGCGCTCCTTTTCCGCGTAGTGGAAGGGTGCACGGCCGACGAAACGTCCCAAGTACCATGCCTCGTCTAGCTTGGGCTCGCGCGTGTTGGCATTTGGCTCGCGCACTTCGACCAGCTGAGCTTCGGCCAGATAGAAGTTCCCGGGCCAGCTCACCACGACAGCGGGCCCCTGGAAGTTTTGCGTAGCAACGACACGTGCATTCTTCGGAGGAGTGAGGCCGAGGCTGCCCGGCCCACGAAGCTCGATGCTCTCGACGGTAGGCTCACGCCGGTCACGCTGGGAGTTTCCGAGTGGCGGCTCCCAGGTGCCGTTGCGCATGCTCAACGTAAGTGTCGCGCCAGAAACCTCTACCAACGTGCGCTTTCCAGTGTCGTACGACCACGTGAGCCCCTCAGGCAGGGTAAGGCGCGCCTTGAGCTGCGAGGGCGTTCCCAAGGGGCCTTGCCCGAGCGCGACGATACTTTCCGCAAGCGCCCGGACCGCGGGCTCCTGCGTGCTCATAGGCACCGCAGGCAGCGCAGGTTCGACTGGGACGGCATTCGCCGCAGCCCCGCGTGCATCGACGATAGGCGCGGGCGATGCAGCCCCCGGCTGCGTGGGTACAGACTCTCGGGCACAGCCAGCTGCACACAAGAAGGCAAGCGTCAGACTCGAAGCTCCTAAGCCGGTTTGCGAATCAAGCCACGCCCAAACCATCCGTCGTTTGTCCATGTTCTCCTTCGCAGCAACGCGGCGACAATCCGCGCAAAATCGTACCAGACGCTTTGCACACACCACAACGCTCGTTCGTCGGTAAGGCTCACGTTGCCTTGGG
>CAZEWA010000277.1:0-7002 GCA_964515685.1 uncultured Polyangiales bacterium
GCGCTAGGCAGCGCAGCATTTCTTCGATTTTTTACCGGATCCGCAGGGACAGGGGTCGTTGCGTCCCACCTTGGGTCCCACATTGCGGATGGTCTGGCCAGCAACCTTTTGACCGGAAATGAAGAACCACTGCCCGTCGATCTTGCGGAAGAGCGACTTTTCGCGGTGAACCTGCTCGGCACCACTGATGCTGTAGCGCGCCACGAACTCGACAAAGCCCTCGTCATCGTCAGGGCCGCCGCGCTCGGTGCTCAAAATCTCAAGCCCGAGCCACTCCGCGCTCTTGGACCATTCTTCGGTGGACTTGCGGTCCGCCTCGCTGCGCGTCTTGGGGTCGTGCGTCTCGAGCAAGTAGTCGATCTCGCCCTTGGCGTACGCCACATAGCGAGAGGCCATGAGCTCGGCAGCCGTAGCTGCGCGTTTTTCTCCGCGAATGAAAGGCAGACCAAACGCGTAGAGTGCCTCAGTGTCTTTGAAGGGGATATCCATCTCTGCCGGAGAAGGTAGACCGCCCTCTTTCTCTCTGCCACTTTATGCAACGATCTGGCAACGCGGAGCTGCGCGATTTCCGCGTGTTTAAAGCGAGAAATCGATGACGGGCTGATTGAGCGAGCGGAGAGCCTCCTCTATCGCGCTGAAAGGCCGTGCGCCGATGAAGCCTCGATGGGCCGACAGGGGCGACGGGTGCGCTGCCGTCACCACGCGGTGAATGCGCTCGTCGACCAACGCGCGTTTTTGCTGCGCGGGCTTGCCCCAAAGTGCGAACACGAGGGGCCTCTCCCCCGTGCCCAGCGCTGAGATCGCGGCATCAGTGAGCCGCTCCCAGCCCCGCTTGTGATGGGAGTTGGCCTCCCCTTCGCGCACCGTGAGCACGGTGTTCAGCAGCAAAACGCCACGGGCGGCCCACGCGCTCAAGTCGCCATGCACAGGCACTCGCACGCCCTGATCTGCTTCAAGCTCCTTGCAGATATTGCGCAGCGAAGGCGGCTTGGGCACCCCTTCTGGCACTGAAAAACACAGCCCATGGGCCTGCCCCGCACCGTGGTAGGGGTCTTGACCCAACAGTACGACGCGGACTTTGTTGAACGGCGTTTCGCGAAATGCGCGAAACACGTCGGCCTCCGAAGGAAACACGACGTGCTCGCTGCGCTCTTTGTCTACGAACGCCGAAAGCGCGGAAAAGCTCGCCGAATTCAGCTCATCCTGAAGCCGACTGCGCCAACAGGACGTTAGATCTACCAACATCAGCAGCTCACCGCGTAAACAGGCTCAAAAAGACGCTACTCGTTGACCGTGATGCTGATCATCTGCACGGGCGTGCGCGGACGATCGCCGCTGGCCGTGGGCGTCGAGCCAATCTTGTTGACCACGTCGAGCCCCTTGGTCACGCGCCCGAAGACCGGGTGACGCGAAGCGCCGGGCGTGAAGAAATCGAGGTAGCTGTTGTGCGCGGTATTGATAAAGAACTGGCAGGAACCGCTGTTCGGACGGCCCGTGTTTGCCATCGAGAGCGTGCCCGGTTCGTTCGAGAACTTCGCGTCCTCGGGGAACTCGTCCTTGATCTGGCCGTGGGGCGAGTCGCCGGTGCCCGCGCGCGGGCTCGCCGGATCCTTCGAATGCGGACAGCCGAACTGGATCATGAAGTTATTGATCACGCGGTGGAAGTGCAGACCGTTGTAGAAGCCCTCTTTGGCAAGCTTGACGAAGTTGCCTGCGGTGATCGGCATTTTATCGACAAAAAGCTCGATTTCGATGTCACCGAGAGAGGTTTGGAGCGTAGCTGTAGGGTTCGCCATGGGCCAAGTGGTATCAGGTCCCCCACCCCAGCGTCCACCGCCCGGCACAGAACTTACGCGTCCCAGGCCCCACAACGCGAAGGTTCTCGGGAAATCGCGGGTTTGCGCCCGGAGCCTGCCCCCCGTGCGAGCCCGTTCGTATGGAGCTGTGCGGCTCGGGCTGCTAGGCTGCTTTCGCCTCGCCGGCACCCCCAGGAGAAGGCCCATGCTCGCAGAAGTCGAAGCCCGCATCAGAAGCCACGAGCGCATCGACCTCGACCAGGCGCGTTTTCTTTTCGAGGAGGCACCGAGCCAGGACCTGGCGCGCCTCGCCACGGCCGTGCGCTCTCGCTATCACGCGGTGGACGAAGCCACGTACCTCATCATGGCCATCGTCAACTACACCAACGTCTGCGTGGCCAAGTGCGACTACTGCTCGTTCTATCGCCTGCCCGGCGCGCCCGATGGCTACCTGCTGAGCTTCGAGCAAGTCTGCGACAAGGTGGACCAACTGCGCGCGCTCGGAGGCTCCCTCGTGGGCTTCAACGGCGGCTTCCACCCGGACCTGCGCATTCAGGACTACGCCGAGCTGTTCGGGAAAATCCATGCGCGCTATCCAGATCTCGAGTTTTTCGAGATGACGGTCGCGGAGTTCATGTTCGCCTGCAAGGTCAGCAAGCTGCCGTACGCAGAAGGCGCGCGGATTCTGAAGGCCGCGGGCACGCGCTGGGTCACAGGCGGCGGCGCCGAAGTGCTCGATGAGGCCTTCCGCAAGCGGCACAGCCCCGGCAAATACAAGGTCGCCGACTACTACCGCGCCCAACGCGCCATTCTCGAAGCCGAGATGGGCAGCACCGCCACCATGGTCATCGGCTTTGGCGAGCCTTTGTCCGAGCGCCTCAACCACCTCAAGGGCCTGCGCGAGTTCCAAGATGAGATGCAGGGCGGCCTCGCGAGCTTTCTGTGCTGGACCTACAAGAGCTTCAACAACGACCTTGGTGGCGAAGAAATCAGCGACGAAGAGTACCTACGCTGGCTCGCTGTCTGCCGCATCTACCTCGACAACTTCGTCCACATTCGCGCCAGTGTGCTCACAAAAAATGAGCGCGCGCTCGAGGGCATGCACTACGGCGCAAACGACTTCGACTTGCCCACCGAAGACGAGGTCACGCAGAAGGCCGGCGCACAAGTCAGCCACGCCTTCGCCGACGTGCTCGGACACGCAGAAAAGCTCGGCTTCCGCGTGATCCACCGCAAAGGCTTGCCCCTTCGGCCCAGCAGAGGCCGCACCTATGAAGCCACCGGACTCTCGAATGCCGAAGTGCTGGCTCCAAAGCCGAGCGTCATCAAGCCCGACGTAGCAAGCCACGCGCTTTTGCGCTGACACCCGATGTCGGCTCCGCTTGCCTTTTTGGCGCTCTACGTGGCGCTGCAGCTTCTGGCCGGCGTGGTGATCTCGCGGCGCATCCGCACTCGAGACGACTATCTGCTCGCAGGGCGAAATCTCGGCCCACTCCTGGCCTCAGCCTCGTTCTTCGCCACCTGGTTTGGTGCAGAGGCCTGCGTAGGCGTCGCTTCTGAAGTGTACCAGCATGGTTTAGACGCCATCTCAGGCGACCCCTTCGGCTACGGGTTGTGCTTACTGCTCTTCGGCGCGCTCGTCGCCGGCCCCCTGTGGGCCCATAAGCTCACAACCCTCGCAGACCTGTTCCGGGCGCGCTTTTCCCGTGGCGTCGAGCGCCTCGTGGCGCTGATGCTGGTGCCTGGTTCGCTGCTCTGGGCGAGCGCGCAGATTCGCGCTTTTGGCCAAGTGTTATCCGTTACGAGCGAGCTCAGTGAAGAGGCCGCCATCGCCTGCGCCGCGGTGGTTGCGGTGACCTACACGACCTTCGGAGGCTTACTCGCGGATGCCTACGCGGACTTGGTCCAAGGCGGCATCCTCATCGCTTGCTTGGTAGGCCTACTCGTGGCCGTGGTGATGGGCACAGGAGGCTTACCTGAAACCTACGCGCTCTTGTCCTCGCCAGCGCTCGAGGCGGCCACAGCGGCTCCCGTGGTCTCGAGCCCATGGACTACCCTCAACGACTGGGCGGTGCCCATCCTGGGCTCGCTGTTCGCCCAGGAGCTCGTGGCTCGCGCCAGCGCATCTCGCTCCCAACGGGTGGCGAGGCGCTCCGCCATGATCGCAGCCTGTGTGTACGTCGTGGTCGGGTGCATTCCCGTCCTGCTCGGCGCGATTGCACACAGGACGCTAGAAGGCGTTCACCCGGAGCAGGTGCTGGCGACGCTGGCAAACAAGCACTTACCCAACATCGGCTACATCTTGTTTTCCGGTGCGCTCGTGTCTGCCATCCTGTCCACGGTCGACAGCACATTGCTCGTCTGCGGCTCGCTGATCTCAAACAACCTGCTCGCGGTGGTCAGCAAGCAAGCGACCGAGGCGCGCAAAATCGAGATCGCGCGCGCCAGTGTCCTCGCGTTCGGTCTCATCGCCTTTGTGCTCGCACTCAGCGCCGACAGCGTGCACTCCCTCGTACACGAGGCCTCCGCATTCGGCAGCGCGGGCATCTGCGTCGCAGGGATTTTCGGCTTGTTTTCGCGCAAAGGCGGCCGATTTTCTGCGTACACAGCCTTGGTGCTCGGCACAGGCACTTGGATTTGGGCAGCGTACGTGGCTCAACTCGAAGCGGCATTTCTATGCTCACTCGGCGCGGCGCTGCTCGGCTATGTCATCTGTGCCTGGTTCGAGGAAGCCTCTTCTACGCTCACGCAGACGGTGGCTGATCCTGAATCAACTTGAGCCCTGCTTTTTGCGTCCACCACAAGAAGCCCACCACGAGCTGCCGCCGGTCGTCGACGAATGAGGGTTTTTTGCCCTCGAAGTAGTGGCCCACGAATTGAAAGCCCCAACCGAGCGTGAACATCGTGGCGGCGAGGGGTAGCCCCACGAGCGTCATGCCAACTGGCAGGGATGCCGCGATGAGCGGGATCCCGATGCTGTGGCAGAGCTGATTGCGAGAATCCTGATGGTCTGCGCGGTACGCCTCCATGAGACCCGACCACTCTTGATTCAACTGGATAGGCATGACGGACATGTGCGGCGTACTCCTATGCTCGCGGTGTCTTGCGCAGTTTCACCATCTTGAAAACTCGCGTCAAGCACGCACCCCGTAACCTTACTCCGCTGCGAGCGAGCTGCCTCACCTTCCGCGCGAGATAACCGTCAGTAAAGTCATTCCAGTGCGTTTCTCGAGCGTCCTGATTGTCCTCAGAGCGCAGGACTCGACTTACCTAGCATCGCCCCGCGCACCAGCGGCAAAGGCGGCCCGCCGAACGAAAGCAAGCTGTCGTGGAACGAGCGATAGGCCTCACGTCCACCGCGAGAAGCGATCCAATCGGCACGCAATTTGCGGATGATGAGCTTGCCGAGCGTGTAGTTGAGATAGCCCGGATCGAACGTGCCGCGCGCCGCTTGTTGCTTGGCGTTTCCGACATCTTGCAGGGCGACATCTCGAAACATCTGTTCAGACGCTTCCACCGTCATGCCCTGCGTGTGTAATCCGATGGCACTCAAGTAACGCACGTTGCGCAAGAGCGCGTTGAGAAGCTGTCCCACGCGCAACTTAGGCTCAGTGGAAAAGCCTTCTTCCCAGATAAGCTCTTCGGTGTAGTGCGCCCAACCTTCGGCGAACGCGTACCCCACGAAAAGCCGACCAAATAGGCGTTCAACTCGGTTCGCGTGCAGAAACTGCAGAAAATGCCCGGGCCACACTTCGTGCGCGGAGATGAACAGAAGGTCCGCGACGCCCGGAATATAGGCATTTTGCTCTTCCTTCGTCCACGTCGGGTCGGGCGGCGCAATATAATAAATCGAAGGTTGCCCCAGGTCGTAAGGTCCTGGAATATCGATAAACGCTTGGTTCCAGCGCTGATGGGGCGGCGCCACTTCGACCTTGGCATCCTCGTCAGCGGGAATGGAAACCAAGCCCTTTGCGACCACAAACGCTTTCAATGCCACGAGCTGCGAGCGCGCAGCCTCGAGCGGCCCAAGCGTCGGCTTGTCGTCGTTGACGCGCGCCGCACAGCTCGCGAGATCCTGTTTGGGTGCGAAGGCTGCACAGGCCTCTTTCAACGCATCGAGGTTGCGCTCGAGGTCGCTCTGTCCAAGCTCGAGCAAGCGCGAAAGCGGTGTGTCCACGCGCTCCGTCGCCCAGAGCATTTCAGTGAACAACGTAGGCCCGAGCGCAAAGCTATCTGTGGCGCGCACTTGTTCTTGCTCGAAAAAAGCCAGCACTTCGCGCAGCGCAACAATCGCACTGGCCGAGGCCTCAGCGAGGTCGGCTCTCGGCTGCGCATCCGCCTCTGCGAACGCGAGCGCAAAGTCTTGCTCGAGGTACGTGATGAGCCCAGCGTAGACGTCGCGCGAGACTTCGAGGTGCGTGCGCGAAAGGGGCGTCACCAGGTTTGCGCGCATGGCCCGCAACACCTCGGGCACCTTTTGGACGTGCGCAATCGAGGCTTTGAGTCGAACTTCGAGAGGGGCGTAGTCGCGCGCGATGTAGCGGCTAGGGTCGACCGTGCCTGAGTAGTACAAGGGGTTTCGCTTGTGCTCTTCGACGCGCTCGGCCCAGAAAAGCTCGCCGTCTGCCTGGGCCAGCAGAGCCTCTCGCTCGAAGCGCCGGGCGTCATCGAGCCCCTCGGGCGAGAACCCCCGGGCCCGTTCGCGCAGCGCCCGAATGCCTCCGATCGTCGTCTCGATGCCCGAAAGAGAAAGATCGGGCACCAGGCCGTCGAAGGCGTGCAATCCCTGGGAACTCGCAAACCCCGGGTCACGCGCGAAAGCATACTCAATGTAGTCCTGAACCACGCGGTCCCAGGCGGCTTGGGCCGAACTCAGGCTGATTTTTTTAGGCTGTTTTTCTAAATTTTCGGGCCCTGGACGGGTCATTCCACCGCATCCGAACGCGACTAGACCGGCCAGTACCCACCCCGCACGTGTCCCCATCGCGAAAGCATAAGCTCCCACCCGCCGACCATAAAGCCTGGGACTGTGGCCTAGAACCGGGCGCAACCACTTGCCAACTTTGTAAGGCTATGCCACTTCACGGCCCGGCTGAGTGCCCCTAGGTACCGGCCGAAGCTGATTTTTGCTCGCGCGCGAGACCTACGCGCTTCGAGGGCGCGGGTGCCCAAGTTTTAGAGGAGACGTCATGGCGGAGTCTGAGGA
>CAZEWA010000278.1:0-6992 GCA_964515685.1 uncultured Polyangiales bacterium
ACAAGATCGATCTCGTGGCCCACACCGATGCCACGGTCTTGCTGCTCGGTGCTTCCGGAACAGGCAAAGAAGTCGCGGCTCGCAGTATCCATGGTCTGTCGCGTCGCAGTAATGCTTCCTTTGTCGGCATCAACTGTGGCGCCCTTCCCGCTGACCTGCTTGAGAGCGAATTGTTCGGTCACCTGCGCGGCTCATTTACGGGCGCGCTTCGCTCAAAGGATGGGCTCTTCGCAGCAGCAAACGGCGGCACGCTGTTCCTCGACGAGATAGGAGATGCGCCTCCGGCCGTACAAGTCAAACTTCTCCGAGTTCTCCAGGAGCGCATCTACCTTCCCGTCGGCGCTACAGAACCACGCGCGACCGATGTCCGCATCATCGCTGCCACAAATCGTGACCTCCGCGCCGATATCGTCTCAGGCCGCTTTCGCGAAGACCTCTTCTACCGCTTGCACGTGGTGCCCATCGCCATGCCTCTCTTACGAGAGCGTCATGAAGATGTGCCGCTCTTAGCAGAGCTTTTTCTCACTCGTGCCGCTGCACAGCACGAGCGACCCGCACCGCATCTAAGTCACGAGGCCCTGCGGCTACTCAGAAACCATAGTTGGCCCGGCAACGTGAGAGAACTTGCCAACGCCATCGAAGGCGCAACGCTTCTCACCACAGATGGCATCGTGCGACCTGAGCATGTCCTCGCGGTGATGCCTCAGATCGGCAATCAAACAGACGCGGAGTCTGCAGACGCAGATCATATCCTGCCAGCGCTCGGCCAAGAACACCTTTTGCCGTCCATGCGAGAAGCCCGCGAGGCTTTCGACCGTGCATACCTGGAAGAGACCCTACGTCGTACCCAGGGCCGCGTCGCCGAAGCCGCCAAGCTGTCAGGCCGCAACCGCACGGATTTTTACGACCTCTTGCGTCGACATGAGCTGCATCCGGCTGATTTCCGGATGCGCAAGTAGCCCGTAAACCGAGCCTCGCTTCGCGCTCAGCCTAGGCGACGATGGGTGAGGCTCGGCAGCTGCTTGCGCACGCGAGACACGACCTCTGGATCAAGTGCCGACAGCACAAAACCTTCGCCTTCGCCGCACTGCGCGACAACGCATCCCCAGGGGTCCACGATCATGGCGTGGCCGTAGGAAACACGGCGCTCGAAGTGATGTCCGGTCTGGGCCGCTGCCAGCACGTAGGCCTGCGACTCGATGGCACGTGCGCGCAGCAACACATGCCAGTGGTCTTTGCCGGTGTGCAGCGTGAACGCCGCGGGCACCGCTAGCGCAATCGCCCCCTGCGTCACCAACTGCCGGTACAGCTCAGGGAACCTTAAATCGTAGCAAATGCTGAGACCAAGTTTGCCAAAAGCGGTCTCGGTGACGACCGGTACCTCGCCAGGCTTTACGCTAGCGGATTCCTTGGCCACGGTGCCGTCGGCAAGATCCACGTCGAACAAGTGGATCTTGCGGTAAGCGGCGCGTAGCTCGCCTGTTGCGTCGATGTGAACGCTGGTGTTGTAGACGCGCGTGTCGTCCTCGGCGCACTCGGGATAGCCGCCTAGCAGTAGCTCCACACCCAGCGTTTTCGCCCAAGCGCGGCAGGCCTCCAGGATGGGCCCGCCCTGAGGCAGCAGCTCGGAAATGGCACGCAACCCCCCTTCGGGCCCCAAAAAGGCAAAGCATTCCGGCAGGATCACGAGCTTTGCCCCAGCCTCGGCCGCGCGTTGTACGAGGCGCTCGGCCTGCTTGAGGTTCTGCGCGACGTCGGGCGTCGAGGTCATCTGGGTGACGGCAACGAGGGTGGTAGCCATGGCGTCGTTCTACCACCCTGCGCCACGGGTCGCTCGACGAATGCTTGCGCCCAGCCTCAACCTGGCGCTAAATGAATGTTCATTCATTCACCGTTTGTCTGCCCGACCCAAAGAGCAGCTTTCGGCGGGACAAATCGAGGAAATGCGCCATGCCGAACAGCCCATTCACAGAAGAGCACCAGCTATTTCGCAAGCAGGTCAAGGCATTCGTCGAGCAGGAGCTCCTGCCCAACGCCGATGCCTGGGAAGAAGCGGAGTCCTTTCCGCGCAGCGTCTTTGAGCGTGCGGGCGAGCTCGGCATCCTGGGCGCCCACTTCCCTGAAGAGGTCGGCGGCAGTGGCGGTGACTTCTGGTTCAGCGTCGTAAAAGCCGAGGAGCTCGGGGCCTGTGGATCGGGCGGCGTGTGTCTATCGCTGCTCGTGCAGAGCGACATGGCGACCCCGATTTTGTGGAAGGTGGGCTCCGACTATCACAAGCGTGAGTTCCTTGCGCCGGCACTGCGCGGCGAGAAAATCGGCGCCATCGGCGTCAGCGAACCCAATGCTGGTTCAGACGTCTCCGCCATTCGCACCACCGCACGCCGCGACGGCGACCACTACGTGATCAACGGCTCCAAGACATTCATCACCAACGGCACGCGCTGCGATTTCATCACGCTGCTAGCCAAGACCCATCCCGACGCCGGACATCACGGAATCAGCATGTTCACCTTCCCCACCAAGGACATGCCCGGCTTCTCCGTCTCAAAACGCCTGAAGAAGCTCGGAAACCACGCGAGTGATACGGCCGAGCTGTTCTTCGAAGATTGCCGCATTCCCAAAGAGTGTCTGCTCGGGCAGGAAGGCATGGGGTTCATCTACCTCATGCAGAACTTCCAATCGGAGCGCCTGATAGGTTCGATTTCTTCGCTCGCACAAGCCAGGCGCTCACTCGATCGCAGTGTCGCCTACGGCCGCGAGCGCGTGGCCTTTGGCAAGCCACTCATCAAGCGCGAGGTGTGGCAGCACAAGTTCGTCGATCTCTACACCAAGCTCGAAGCCGGTCAGGCCCTCGCCTTCCGCGCCTCCGAAATGTACAACGAAGACGTCTACATCAAGCACGGGATGCCCTCACTCGAGACCGGCAAGCTCGTCAGCATGACGAAGCTGTTTGCGGGCGACGTGGTGGAAGAAGTGATGGACGCCTGTATGCAGTTCCACGGCGGGATGGGCTATCTCGAAGATTTCTGGGTCGCACGCGAGTACCGCGACGCGCGCCTTTTACGCATCGGCGGCGGTACGAGCGAAGTTTTGCGCTACCTCGTCGCGAAGGTGATGGGCTTCTGATTCAAGCGCCCCGGAGTAAAGCCGCACACGCGTGCGCAGCGAGTGCTCAGGGCTCGCTGCGACGTGGGCAACGCACAGAGGGCGCCCCGTAGCCGAACGCAAACCCGCGCAGGTTCGCGTTGGGAATCGGGTTCATGACTTCGCCCTCCTTCCAAGTGCTGAGGTCGCTGCTGTAGAAGAACTGTGGTCCGCGTTCAGCAGCCAGCACATACGTGCCCTCGCCAAAGCCTCCTAAGCGCAGCTTCACGCCCGCATCGAAGAGGGCTTCGAAGCCGCGCTCAGCGTTGCGTGCGTAGAGCGTTTGGCCTGCGATGGCGAATAGGGTCTTCCCGTCGCTGAACAGCGAGGTTATCTCGGCATCGGTAGGAAACGAAAGCTCGCCCCAGGTCGCGCCGAGATCGCCAGAGCTGCACAAAGCCTGATTCGCTAGGAACAGCTTGTCTTCGAAGAAAGCACTAGCTGAGCCACCCCCACAGGCTTGCGCGAGCCCCGTGCCTTCGACAAACGAGTGACCGCCGTCGCGGGAGACCAAGGGAAAATGCCCGAGCGCATGCGCTTCGTGTCGTTGATTTTCTGCCGATAGCAGGATGAGTCCGCGCTCCGGAAATGCGCGCACGAGTCGCAGCTGATCTACGTAGCTCGGAAGGACCGGCTCCCACGAAATCCAAGCGCGCCCATCGGTAGATTGGAAGCTCGCCCCGCCGAACAGCAGAAATCGATTCGCCGAGCGCACGAGACCCGAATGGAAGGTAAGCGGAACCTGCGTGCCCTGGCGACGAAACGCGTCTGCTGGGGGCGCGCTCCAGTCGACGCCATCCTGCGACGCATAGACGTGGCCCGGCGCACCCCAGCCAGTGGCGAGCAAGAAAATCCCGCGATCCGCGAGCACACCCGGCATGTTGCTAAAGGGGCCGTGGTCGTCGTGATCGGGTGAGCGTTCCGAAACCACCCAGTGCGCCCCAAGATCGCAGGAGGTCGCCGTCCAGGCGCCCGCGCCGCTGACAACGAACGTGGGCACGCTGGGCCGCGCCGCGGAAGGCGCAGGCACTGGTAGTAGATCAGGCGATATACTGGCCTCCGCCTCGCGTGGCGCAGCTTCGTTCCCCACGCTTTTTCGCGTGGACTGCCCCGCGCAGCCCCATATCGACGCGAGCCAGACGCCTGCACACAACCTCACCGCTGAGTTCACGCACCCCATGGACGAAGGATACTCCGCAAATTCACCGCATGCCGCGCCTTGACAAGGCCCCCTCTGCCTTCGATGCTGACGCCCGCGTCATGGGCTCCTTACTCGCGACGGACGGTTCCGCTGCGGAAGCTGTTTCGATGACCTCTGCCTTGAGCGGCTTGCTCCAGGTGGTGGTGGCGCTCGTCGTGGTCTCCGTGCTTGCGTTTTGGATGCTGCGCATACTCGCCAAGCGCGGATTTGGCCCCCTTGCGCAGGGCTTCGCCCACGTGGAAGGGCGCGCCTCTTTGGATGGCCACAACGGCCTCTTGATCGTGCGCGTGGAGGGGCGACGTCTGCTGCTTTCCACCCATCCGCGGACGCCAGCGCGCTTGCTGCTCGAGCTCGCTGAAGCGCCCGATGCGCACTCGCCTAGCCCGCCGCCAGAAAACCCGCTGTCATGAATTCGCTGCTTGAAGGCCCCTCTCTCGCCAGCGCCCTCGGCTTGATGGCTCTCGCGCTCATTCCGCTCGCGCTGGTCACGCTGACCTCGTTTGCGAAGATTTCCGTGGTCTTTTCGGCGCTACGCAACGCCCTTGGCGCGCAGGACATCCCCTCGTCGAGCATCCTCACCGCACTATCCTTCGCCCTCTCGCTGTTCGTGATGGCTCCCATCCTCGACCACATCACCCTGAAATCAGCACCCAACGCCGCGCTCGATATGGCGGCGATGGTCGAGAGCGTACGCGAACCGATGCGAAGCTTTTTGGTACGCAACGCAGGCAAGGGGGAAACCGAGCTCTTCGTTTCGCTCTCCAAGGAGCGAGGTGAAAGCCTCGACGCCACAGATTTCCGCGTTCTGTGGGCAAGCTTCGCCATCACGGAGCTAAAGCGAGCCTTTCAGCTAGCCTTCTTCGTTTTCCTGCCGTTCCTCATCCTCGACTTGGTGGTCGCGCAGCTCTTGCTCGCCCTCGGTCTCCACGGCCTGACGCCAAGTGCCGTCGCCTTACCCTTCAAGCTGCTGCTGTTCGTAAGTGCGGACGGTTTCGCCCTGATAAGTCGCGCCCTTGTTTTAGGCTACAATTGGAGCTGACACGCGCCCGGGCGTCCCACGGCCCAGTCGTATTCATGTGCGGCTTCACCTACTTGCGGCGTGCGCGCAGCTCGCCCGTACGCCCGATGCCCCGTAAACCCACAGACACGAATGCGTCTCCGCAGGGTATCCTCTTCACGTGAAGGTTAGGCCGCTACGCCGACATCGCATCCATGACCGTGCCCGCTCGACCGGCAACTGGGTCCGCCTACTCCACGATGGCGAGCAAGCGCTGCCGGCCATGCTCGACGCCATTCGCAGGGCCGAGCATGAAATCTTGCTCGAGATGTACTGGTTTGATTCGGACCGTACGGGCCAAGAATTTGCGGACTTACTGTCCGAGCGAGCGCGCGAGGGCATCGTCGTACGCATCCTGTACGATGCCGTGGGCAGCATCGAAGCGGATGATTCCATGTTCGAGGCCATGCGCAAAGCCGGCTGTGAGGTCATCGAGTTCAACCCCATCGCCCCTTGGCGTGCACGCTTCCACTTCGGCCGCATCAACCAGCGCGACCACCGCAAGCTGTTGGTCGTGGACGGCAAAATCGCCATCACGGGTGGCTTCAACATCGCAAACCACTGGGCTCCAAAGCACCAGGGCGGAGGGGGCTTTCGTGACGACGGCATCGAACTCATCGGCACGGCCGCCCAAGAACTGCGCGCCCTCTTCTACCGCACGTTTCCCAAAGCTGCGCCGCGTCTCACAGTTTCGAACCCCACGCCCGGAGATACCGAAGTCACAGTCCTCGCTAACGAGTTTCACGCCGAAAGGCGCGGCATCTACGACAACTACGTCAACGCGATAGCCCGAGCTACACGTTACATCATCATCTGCAATAGCTACTTCATCCCAGCGGGGCGCGTTCGCAAGGCCCTGGCCCGCGCTGCCGCCCGCGGCGTTCACGTGCGGGTGCTCGTGCCCCGCGACTCCGATGTCAAAATAGCCCAATTCGCCAGCCGTCATCTCTACGACAGGTTGCTCAGCGCGGGAGTCGAAATCTACGAGTGGCGCGGCGGCGTCCTGCACTCGAAGACCGCCGTAATCGACGACCATTGGTGCACGGTGGGCAGTTTCAACTTCGACGCGCGCTCCATACACAACAATCTCGAGCTCAACGTCGCCATGGAGAGTCCTGCCGTTGCCATCGTGCTGCGCAAGCGCGTCGAGATAGATCTCGCGGACTCCACGCGAATCGAACTTTTCAAATGGCGAAAGCGAGGCCTCTGGGCTCGTTCCTGCGAACGCTTCTTCTTCTCGTTCCGTTGGCTCTTGTAGAGCTTCAGCTCTTTCCTCAGCGCTTTTAAGCGCGAAAGCCGCGCACACCTAAGCGTGCAGCGGCTCTCTCTTGTACTCAGCGCGTAAGAGAAGCTCAGTTCACTCTGCGGCTTCCGCGGAGTCGGTGCTGTCGTCTAGACCCACGCTGGTCGCGAGGATTTCGGCGATGTCCTTTTGGCCGATCTTCTCTTCCTTTTCTTCAGCCTTGAGACCGTCCGTGATCATGGTCATGCAGAAGGGGCAACCGGTGGCGAGTGTGGTCGCACCGGTGTCGAGAAGCTGCAGCGTGCGCTTGGTGTTCACGCGCTGCGTGCCGTGCTGCTCTTCCATGA
>CAZEWA010000279.1:0-6986 GCA_964515685.1 uncultured Polyangiales bacterium
GGTAGATGTACGTGTTGCGGACCATGAACTCCTTGAGGATGTCGTTCTGGATGGTGCCGCTAAGTTTTTCGGGCTTTACGCCCTGTTCTTCTGCCGCGAGGATGTAGAGCGCCATGATGGGAAGCACGGCGCCGTTCATTGTCATCGACACGCTCATCTGATCGAGCGGAATGCCGTCGAACAGAATGCGCATGTCGGAGATGGAATCGATGGCCACGCCCGCCATGCCGACGTCGCCCACCACGCGAGGATGGTCGCTGTCGTAGCCGCGGTGGGTCGCAAGATCGAACGCAATGGACAGGCCCATCTGGCCTGCCGCAAGGTTGCGCCGGTAGAACGCGTTGGAGGCTTCAGCCGTGGAGAAACCCGCGTATTGGCGGATGGTCCAGGGCTTGAGCGCGTACATCGTGGCGTATGGACCGCGCGCGAAGGGAACAAGGCCGGGCATCGTGTCGAGATGGTCGAGCGGCGCCAGGTCCTCCGCTGTGTAGAGAGGCTTGACCGGGATTTGTTCAGGCGTTTGCCAGTTGAGGTTGGCTACGGAGCGTCCCGTCTCCTTTTCCACCTGAGCACGCCACGCATCGACCGAAGCGGCTTGAGCGCTCTGACCGTCGAACGGAACGTCTGCGAAACTAGGGATCTTGGACATCATTTGGCCCCTACGCGCTCGAGCATGGAGCGCAGCGATTGAACGACGTTGGCAGTGGCGAAGACAAAGTCCGTGACGCCGGCTGCGCGCAGGCTAGCTTCTTGAGAGCCAGGCTGGCCAGCGAGTGCAATCACCTTGGCGCCGCGCTTCGCGAGAGCTTGGGCAGTGGAGACAGCGAGCTCTGCGTACACTTCGTCGCTCGAGCAAAGAACAGCAAGCTCGGCGCCGCTCTGGGCAAAAGCCTCCGCTGCGGCTTCTGCATCGGCGAAGCCATCGTTGCCGAGTGCCGCAAATCCACCGGCCTCGAAGTAGTTCTGTGCGAAGCCTGCGCGCGCCTTGTGGGCCGGAATCGGACCCAAATTCGCGAGAAACACGCTCGGACGCTTGCCCTTGGCTTGCGTGTGGCGGTCGGCGATATCGCGTAGGGTTTCGAACGGTTGCGCTAGGCGTTCCGAACGAAGCGCCTCGACGCGGGTCAACGCGCCTTGGTTCAGGGCTGCGCGGACGCGAGAGAACGAAGCGCCCGAAGCCACCGCAGAGAGCGCCTCTTCCACAAGGTTTTCGCGCGCGAAAGACGCGAGCTCCTCGCCTGCCGCGGCCTGGGCGCGCGCCTTGGCTTGTGTCTGATCCGCGTGTTTGCGGAGCACAGGCTCTTCTTTCACATGGGGGAACTCGTTGACGCCCGTGATGGAGATCCGGCGGGTTTCAACGGCCTTGCGCTCCACTTCGAGTGCCGCGGCGAGCTCTGCTTGCAGACTGCCCTGCTTCAAAGCTTCAGCGATGCCGCCGACCTTTTCGAGGGCAGCGAACTTCTCCCAGGCAAGACGAGCAAGCTCATCGGTGATTTGCTCGACGTAGAAGCTTCCACCCGAGGGATCGACCACGCGGTTCAAGTGGGCTTCGTGCCGCAGCAACTCCTGTGTGTTGCGAGCCATGCGTGCGCCGAAGTCGTCGCTCTCGCCGAGCAGCGTATCGAAGGGCAAGGTGGTGATGGCATCTGCACCTGCGACGGCTGCTGCAAAGCTCTCGCCCGTGCCTCGCAGCAGATTGACCCACGGGTCGCGCTGCGTCTTCGTGCGCAGCGATGTGCGCGCGTGCAGCACCATAATCTGGCTTTCGATGCTGCCGCCGCTTTTGGAAACGACCTTGGCCCAAGTCAGGCGCGCGGCGCGGAGCTTGGCTATCTCCACGAACACGTCACGTCCGACGCTCAGGTCGAAGCTGATTTGCGAGGCGGCATCGCTTACGGAAAGACCCGCGTCCGTGAGAGCACGCAGATAGGCAACGCCTGTGGCGAGAGCGACGGCAACTTCCGTCGCGGCGTCGGCACCGGCTTCATGGTAGGCGCTGGTGTCCACGCTGAGCGCGCGTACTCGCGGCGCTTTTTCGCGCGTAAAGCGCGCCAGGGCGGCGGCTTCTTGCAGTGCCGACTCGAGCGAGCCAGGCAACTGACCGTAACTTGCGAGCGTGCCGATGGGATCGACGCCGAATCCGCCACTGAGGGCCTCGAGCTTGAGGCCGCGTTTTTGCGCGAGCGCAACGAGGCCGAGAGCGACAGGGAGCGCACCAGCACCTGCGCGCAGCGTGACGGGGACCCAGTCGAGCCGCGTTTGTCCGAGGGCCGCCTCGAGTTCGGCTAAGTTGTTTGCGGCCAAGCCGTCGACACCGTGTTCGTCGGAGCTTGCACGGGTGGCGCGGTCCAAGCGCAGCGCGAGGCCGCGGACGCCACCGTTCAAAGCATCGAGTGCACTGTCTGCGGCGTCCTTCGGATTGGCTTGCTCGACCTCGTGCCGGACTTCCCAGCCCATTTCAGCGGCGCCGAGCGCGTAGCCTCCGCGTCGATAGGGCGCAAAGCCGGGCAGTGCATGGTCTTGAGCGTTCTCGTTACGCGTGTAGAGAGGGCGGATATCGACCCCTGATATGCGCTTCACGAGCTTTTTCTCGAAGGGTGCGCCGGCCAGATCGCGTTCTACGAGCTTCAGCCAATCGGCGTAGCTACTGGGCCCGAACTCGTTCAGTTTTTCGTGCTGGTCCATCTCGCTCCTCAACCGCGAGAGGACTTAACCTCGGAGGCGCTTCTCGTCGACCCCCGCGCTCGCGTTTGTCGGCCTGAAAAGGCTTACTTCGGAGCGCGGCAGAGCAAAAATGGGCGCTTAGGGACGATTTCGACCGTATTGATCGTGGCTTGAGACCCAATCTCCGTGGAGGATGGCTGCGGTGAGTGAGATGTCGCCGGCAAGAACCACCGAGGCACAGATCTCGGCTAGCTTGTCGGCGCCGCCTTGCCCGTAGCAACCGAGCATCTCGAGACACTCGCGCTGCGTGGCGAGGCCTGTTCCGCCGCCGTACGTGCCGACGATGAGCGCGGGGAGGGTGGTCGACCAGTAGTAGTCGCCGTTGTCGAGTAGCTGCGTGTAAACGATGCCCGCGTGGGACTCGGACACGTTGGCTACATCTTGCCCTGTGGCGATGAAGAGCGCGGTGAGTCCATTGGCCGAATGTGCACCGTTGTATGCTGAGCCCGCGAGAATGGCGCCTGTATTGTGGATTTGGCGCGCGTAGAAGAGGTCTTTCGTATCGACGCCGGTGAGACGCTTCAAGATGTCACGCTTCAGTACGACCTCGGCGACCACACGCCTGCCTCGGGTCTGCAATACGTTGATGCGCGAGTGCTTTTTGTCGGTGTCGATGCTGCCTGTGAGGCAGTAGCGGCTCGGCTTCGGGTAGTGAGCCTTGATCCACTCGCAGGCCGCGAAGGTTGCCTTGCCGGTCATGTTCTGCCCGGCGGCGTCGCCCGTGGTGTAATTGAAGCGCAAATAACGCAGACAGCCGACGGCGTACTGAGCCACGTACACGAGCTTGCCTACGCGCGTCGTGGACTGTGCGACTTCACGAATCGCCTGCAGGTTTTCCTCGATCCAGTGGCCGAAATCGCGTGCTTCTCGCGCGTCGTCGAAGATAAACACGGGAGCACGTTGCATGAACTGCTCGACAACAGTTGCGGTGACGCCACCGCACTCGGTGAGCACGCGCATGCCGCGGTTGTAGCTCGCGACCAGCGTGCCCTCGGTGGTTGCAAGCGGCACAAAGAAGTCGCCCTGTGCGTGCTCGCCGTTGATGCGCAGGGGGCCAGCAATGCCGATAGGAACCTGCGCTGCGCCCGTGAAGTTCTCGATGTTGCCAGGCAGTGTTCTCGGATCGAACGAGTAGCTACCCACGTGTTCAAGCGCTGCGCCGGTTTCGGCGCGCACGAAATCACGCCGCGTTTTCGCAAGCTCCTGCGTGTAGTCTTGCGCCTTGTCGCGTGGGATGGGCTTTCGGGTCGCTTCGTCGCTGGCCATATTGCTCCTTCGGTCCGGCGCGTACTGTAACGCAGATCGGCCGAAGACAAGGTGCCTGAGCGACTACGATAAGCAGCTATGAAAGCGGCTACGGAAAGCCGGCGTGTTCCTGCCACGCTGCGGCTTTGCCAAGGAGCAGGCTACCAGCCCGTTTGCTCCATGAGGTTTTCCGCATCGGGCGCGCTGAGGTATCCGGCTTGTGCAAGCGGCACGGCGGCGGCCATCGAGGCAATCGCTACGTACGCTTCGCGCGTTCCATCGCCGAACAACCCGACCAAGCGAGAGCGCACGCCCTGGCGGTCGAGCAGCACATTGAGGGCGCGCACGAGTCCAGCGACGCTCACGGTGCGTTGTTCCGTGCCTTCTTCGGTTTCGTCTTCGAGTGCGCAAACATGCTCATCGCAGCGCAGCACGAGTGGGCCTTCTTCATCGGCAACGCGCTCGAGTCGCGTGCCCGAAATTTCGGGCAACACGCCAAGCAACCGTACCAGCACCTGGTTGAGGTGCAGGGCCTGCTTGGTGGAATAGATGAACCAGCGGTCGGTCACCATGCGGCGGCGGCTGACGAGCGCGTCTCCACCCGCGGCGTAGTACGCGAATAGCAGGTCGAGGTGTCGGCCCCGCGTGCTTTGGCTCAGCAGGTGACGTGCGACCCTCGCCATCTCGCCGCCGTGGAGTTCGCATACGAGGCCTGCCTCGCGCAATGCCGCGACAAAAGCGTAGTCGTCAGGCGTGAGTGGGAAATTCTCGACCAATGGTGGATCCGACTTTCGATGAGCAGGCGCGAACGCAGACACCGCTCGACCCGGCGTGCTCAGCCTGCGGCGAGCCAGCACGTCACGGGGTCCCTTAGCAAGGCTGTCTAGCTCTTCGACGTGCGGGAACGGCGTCTCTGACATGGCCACGTCCCTTTTTGATAACACATGCCCCTCTAGCCACTCCACAACAGGTTGCTTCCTATGTGTGACAGCGCCCGAAAGTGACGGTCGCATGGTCGCTAGCCGGATGAACAGTGTCAACTGTTTGAAGTGAAGATCAGCAGGGGACCGCGCTGGGCAGTCCCGCGGCTCCATTCATGATCCAGTTTAGAAAGACCTCTGCAGTATCAATGGCGGCATCGCGGTGAAATTGTCGCCAATCGACGCGGCCTGTGGAACCAACCATATTGGTCACTCCCAAAACAGCACCGAAAGGAATGTCCGCGGCTCGGCACGCAATCGCGATGGGGAAGAGCTCGAGGTTTTCGCCCTCGAAACCCGTGACGGGGTGAACCGCGCGTGCGACGGCGTCATCGGTCGTGATGGCTAAGGTGGTGGCTACGGGGGCAATGTGTGCACGTGGCCCGGCAGCCGCGAGTAGCCCTGCGCTCAGAGGTCCGTGGGTGTCGATGGCGGTCTGCATCGGTTCCGGGAACGCTGCTTTACCGGCGGCGGCCGAGGGATCGAAGAGGTGACAGCTGCGGACAATCACGCGGTCGAGGGGGCGATACTGCGTAGGACAGGGGTAAATGCCGCAGCTTCCCAGCAAAATGACCGCGCGGGGCTTGAGTTGATGCAGGCGATTGGCAGTTCCCGCGCCCGAAACCGCCATGCCCACGCCCACCGTCTTGGCTACGACGCTGATGCCGCGCAGGGTGCCGCTGAGCGCCTCACCGAGATGAGGGCGCAACCCGGCAAATTCAGGTGCGAAGGCGGCAAGAACCAAGACGTCCGGGGACACTTGAGTCAACTGGGATGAGCGCATGCGTCGCGACCTCGTACCGCGAAACCGGTGAGCATTCTACTTTTGCAGCGTAGCCTCGACCGCTCTCCCGAGGTAGCCTCGCGCTCGTGACGTCCGACGAAGCAGAAAAGGGGCGCAGCGCTGCACACACGGTTTATCGTTGGGATCTCGATAAGACCTACCTGAGTACGGACTTCGATTCGTTTAAGGGGCTGGTGCGCGCTGCCTTCGAGAAGGCGGCCGACAAGCGCACGTTCCCCGGCGCGCAGGTGTTGCTGCGGGAGCTGTGTGCGACGGGACCTAAGGGGGTTTACATCCTCTCGGGCAGCCCGCAGCAGATGCGCAAGGTTATCGAGGAGAAGCTCGCCCTCGACGGTATCAGTTGGAACGGGCTGGTTCTCAAGCCCTCGTTGAACCGCCTGATGCGTGGCCGCTTTCGATTCCTCAAAGATCAGGTGAGCTACAAGCTGCATGCGCTTTTGACTTCGCGTCTGGCGGTGGCTGACGCATGCGACGAAGTGATGTTCGGGGACGACGCCGAGGCGGATGCGTTCGTGTACTCGCTCTACGCGGATCTGTGTTCAGGCGCGGTAGGGCTCTCGGTGCTCGCGCAGATTCTCGAAGCGTCGCGTGCCTACGACGATGATGCCGCGGAGCTCCTGGAGCTTGCACGCTCGCTCCCGAAGCGCGACGTGGCAAGGCGTATCTTCATCCACCTGGAGCGCGTTGAGCCGAGCAACGTGTTCGCCGATTTTGGGCGACGGGTTTGCGCTTTTCACAACTACTTCCAGCCCGCGGTAGTGCTGCTTGAAGACGGCTTGATCGGGGCGGATGCCGTGATGCGTGTGGGCCTCGAGCTCGTGCGCTCGCACGCGTTTAGCCCAGAGGCACTTGCGGTGAGCTACGCAGACCTTGTGCGCCGAAAAATCGTGGGTGAGCGCAGTCATCATGCGCTGCGCGAGCAGCTTGCGGTCCAGAAGGTAGGCTCAGTGCAGACCGCTGAGGCCATCACGGCGCTCGCGGATGTGCTCGCCACGAATCCACCGGTAGTCAATCCCGGGCTCCCGCGCGTCGAAGCTGCGCTCGATTACATGGCCTTGCTCCCGAGCGACAAAGCCCGCGCCACTCGTGCCAAGCTGCGTGCGCGCGCGCGTCCTCGACGCTGATGGGCCCGCGGCGCCAGGCTTCCGGTGCTGTGCGGGCGTCGTGTCGGCTTAGCGCCAATGCCGTTCAGATAAGCTTCAAGCTCGTGGTAGCCCGTGTGGAAGGGGCCC
>CAZEWA010000280.1:0-6925 GCA_964515685.1 uncultured Polyangiales bacterium
CGACCTGGCCGACACCGACGGCCCTGCGCGCAACCTACTCTATGGCTACACGCGTCAGGTGCTGTCCGACGGGCTACTAGGACTGTTGTGGGACACGCGCGACCACGAGTTCAGCCCCAAGTCCGGCGGCTACCACGAGCTTTCCCTACGCGGCGGAGGGGGCCCCTCGGACGACCGCAACATACTTTACGCTGCCGCGTATGCGCATACGCGCTGGTTCTTCCCGCTTGCCGAGGAGTATTTGGTGCTCGCATTGCGCGCACTCGCGGACGTCGCCGTCGGAGACGTGCCGCTCATCGAGATGGGCAGCATCGGTGGCTACACGCAAATCGCGGGTCCGGCCGGTATCGAAGCCAATCGCGGTCTTCCCTACGGACGTCAGCTCGGCAAGGTCAAGGTGCTCTCGACGCTGGAACTTCGCTCGACGTTCTATCGATTCAGAGTCGGTCGCCACAACTTCGCGTTGGGCGCTGCGGCTTTCACCGATGCGAGCCGAGTTTGGTCCCAGCTCGGTGGCACACCTGGACTCGACGGCGGCCCCGCGATGCGCGTTTCCGTAGGCGGTGGCCCTCGCTTGCTCTGGGGCCGTGCGCTCATGTTGCGCGTCGACGTAGGCTTTGGGCCCAAGTCAGGAATCAACGGCACCGACAACATGAGCGGCACGCTGGCCCTCGGCCACGCGTTCTAGGCGCACAGGTTCGAAGCGCGCGCCTTCCGAGGCACGCCTATTACGAGCCTCAGCGCTTCTTTTGGGGTTTGCTGCTCTCGGCAGGCTGCGGAGGCGCAGCGGCGGCACTGGGCGTCAACACGAACTCCACGACCTTGCTCGGCTCAGCCGCACTCAGCCTAAACTTCGCGTCGGCGACGTCGAACAATGGGTGCCAGGCGTGAACCGTAAGGTCTTGGTCCAAAGGAACGCCGCTTATCGAAAACTGCCCGCTGCTGTCCGTCACCGCAAACAACGAGTGAGCCACCGCTAGCACGATGCTCTCACCGCAATAGCTGCCGAACCCGCACTTGAGCTCCGCAGGTCCCAGGCCCTTGAGTTCCACCTCGCGGGTCGCATCAGGCAGGATGGCCTGCATGAAGGCGTCGCCCGGAAGGAGCGGCAAAAACGCGGTGTTCGAGCGATTCGTCACGCGCAACTTGTCTCCCGACACCGCTCCGATGAGGCCGGGCCGGAGGCGACAATCTTGGATCAGCACATCGTGGGTGACCGGCTCGCGCGGTGGGGCTGCCGTCATGCCGGTCAACGCCACGTGAATCGGCGACAGACCACGCGTCTGAGGATCTTCTTGCACGCGCTTGGCGTCCGCCGCCGTAATAGCGGGACAGCCCGGCGCCACCACCGTATCTGCGGTGCCGCTCGTTGGCAGCACAGCCAAAGGCAGTGAAACTCCGGGTGCCAAGCGGATCACGCCTGTGACGGAGCCTGAGAAGGCTACCTTCGGTGTAGGAGCGGGCGCATTCGCTGCGATTCCAGCGTCTGTGGGAGCAGGTTTCTGCGGCTCAGCCGGTTGTGATTTTTCACTGGGCCCGCAAGCAAATGCAGAGACACACCCCAACACCGTCACCAAGCGAAACGCGCTCATAGCTTCCCTCAAGCAAACAGCTTAGCTGCGACCGTCGCAAGCTCCAGATAGCCGCTCGGAGACACACCCATTTGCAGTACAAAGATGGCCGCCACAACCATCGCGGTCACGACATAGCCTGAGCGCATCGGCACCGCTTGGGGAGCTCCCTCGGCCGGCTCACGCATGAACATGAAGACGAGTACTTTGAGGTAGTAGTAAGCCCCAACCGCACTGGTCAGCGCTCCGAGCACGGCAAGCCACACCATGCCGCCGCCGGCCTGCACCGCAGCGGAGAAGATGTAGTACTTCGCGAAGAACCCGGCCGTGGGAGGGAAACCCATCAGCGACAAGATGGCGAGGATGAACGGCAGCGCCAAGATGGGCTTGCGCCGCCCTAGACCCGCCAAGTCCTCGTAGCTCACTGCCTCGCGATTTTCAGAGCCTGCGAAGATGAGCGCGCCGAATGCGAGCGCATTCGAGACCGTGTAGGCCGCCAAGTAGAACAGCACGGCGGAGATTGCGGTCTCCCCAACCTTCGAGGCGGCGACGATCCCGATGAGGATGTAGCCGGCGTGGGCGATAGACGAGTACGCAAGCATGCGCTTGACGCTTGTCTGAACCACCGCGCCCAGGTTTCCGAACACCATGGTGAGCGCCGCGAGGCCCGCCAGCACGGGCGGCCAACCGGAGGTGCCCGAAGACAGCTCAGCGGTCCCAAAGGCGACCAGAAATACCCGGACCATCACCACGAACGCGGCCGTCTTCACGCACATCGCCATGAACGCCGTGACGGGCGTCGTGGCGCCTTCGTAGGCATCAGGCGTCCACATGTGGAACGGCACCGCGCTGATCTTGAACGCGAGGCCGGCTGTCACGAGTATCACGCCGAAGAGCACGAGCTTGATATCTGCTGCGCCGCTGCGGATTCCCTCGGCAATGCCGACGAAATCCGTGTGGCCCGTGGCGCCGTAGAGGTAGGCACTGCCGAGCAACAGCAAGGCGGCCGCAAAGGAGCCGAGCAAGAAGTACTTGATGCCCGCCTCGGCAGCGCGCGCGTTGGTGCGCCGGAAAGCCACCAGCGCATAGATTCCGAGGGACATCGTCTCGAGCCCCACGAACAACGTCAGCAGGTCGATGGAGCGCGCCAGAACCATGGCGCCGAAGGCTGTGAACAAGAAGAGCGGGTAAAACTCGCCACGCTCCAACTTGTGCTCACGCAGATAGCCGCCCGCCAACAGAACCGCGAGTGCGGCGCCGCCTGCGATGACAACATCCGAGAACAACGCGAGCTTGTCGGTTGCGAGCCACTTCGTGACGAGCTCGGTCGTCTCCCCTGCGCCAAAGCCGCTGGTCCAGACGGCACCCGCGATAGCCGCGCTCCCCGCGAGGATTACAGCGGTCATGATCGCAAGTTCGCTCTTCTCTTCAGCGAACGCGTCGACCAGCATCATCGCGAGGCCACCCACGACCACGCACAAGAGCGGTGCTACGAGGATCCATTCATTCATGGCTCGACTCCATCGCTCTCGCGGAGCGCAAACTTCTCGGAAAGGGCCCTTGAGCCATCCAGCGCCAGCACGCGCGGCGTATCGTTCTTGTTCGTAGCTTCGAGCTTCGTGTCGTAGTTAGCGAGGAAGGCGTTGATCGACGGGTTCATCTTCTCAAGGAAGATGTTGGGGAAGAGCCCGAGCACGAAGATCAGCACGATGAGCGGGGCAAGCACCGACAACTCGCGCTTCCCCACGTCCGCAAGCTCTTGATTTTCTGGGTTGTCGTTCGGCCCCCAGAACATCTTCAGCGTCGCGTGCAGCATGTACACGGCAGCCAGGATGACGCCAGTCGCCGCAAACAGCGTGAACATGAACGAAGAAGGAAGGTTCTTCGACACGAAGGTGCCGCTGAGAATCATGAACTCGCCGATGAAACCGTTGGTGGCCGGCAGGCCCACCGAGCTCATCGCAACGATCACGAACAGCAACGCGTAGACGGGCATCACCTTGGCAAGGCCGCCGAACTCGCTGAGAAGGCGTGTGTGACGGCGCTCGTAGATCACTCCGACGAGCAAGAAGAGTGCGCCGGTCGAGATGCCGTGGTTGACCATCTGCAAGATGGCGCCGCCGACTCCCTGTCGGGTAACCGAGAAGATGCCCAGCATGACGAAGCCCAAGTGGCTCACAGAGCTGTAGGCCACGAGCTTCTTCACGTCCTTCTGCACCCACGCGCAGTAAGCGCCGTAGATGATGCCGATCACGGAAAGCACCGCGAGCGTCGGAGCGAACTTGTGGGAGGCGAGCGGGAACAGCGGCATGGCAAAGCGAATGAAGCCGTACGTACCCATCTTCAGCAGCACGGCCGCCAAGATTACCGAACCTCCCGTGGGCGCCTGCACGTGAGCGTCAGGCAGCCAGGTGTGGAACGGAAACATCGGAACCTTGATGGCAAACGCCAAGGCGAAGGCACCGAACAGGAAGAGCTGCGTCGTACGCGGCAGGACGATGCCCTGAAGCTGCGTCAAGTCGAAGGTGTACACGCCCGTGAGGTCCTTGTACGCGATCACCACGTACAGAATCGCCACGAACATCAGCAAGCTGCCGACCATCGTGTAGAGGAAGAACTTCACGGATGCGTAGATGCGGTCCTGACCGCCCCAGATGCCGATGATGAAGTACATCGGTACCAGCATCAGCTCCCAGAAGACATAGAACACGAACAGGTCGAGCATCACGAAGGCGCCGACCATGAACGATTCGAGCAATAGGAAGAAGATGGCGAACTCCTTTACCTTCGTGGTCACCGTCGTCCACGAGGCAAAGAGTGCGACCGGCGTCATGAACGTGGTCAGCAGGAGTAGCCAGAGCGAAATCCCGTCGACACCGACCCGGTACGAGATGCCGAAGCTCTCCACCAGCGGGTACTCCGCCGAAAACTGGTAGGAGGAGCCGGTGTAGTCGCCCGTGAGCAGGTGCAACGAGACCACGAACTCGAACAACATCACCGCCAGCGAGACGTTGCGAACCGCGGCGACCGACTGCCGCGGCATGAACAGCACGGCCAGCGCGCCCAAGAAGGGCACTGCCACCAACCAGGCGAGCACGGTCACGTCGAAATACGAAGAAAGCGCTTCCATCACTGGACCTCTCCGCGCTGTGCGAAGGCAGATTGTTCGGCCGCATCGACTAGGCGGCTAAGCGCCGTGCCTGGACGCACTTCGATCACGACCTTTTCGCGCGTATGCGCGGTGTTTCCGAAGACGTTCCGCACCGCCAAGGTACTCTTGACGACGGCATCCACGCGCAGCTTAGAAAACGCTCCAAACTGCAGCATGTCACCGAGCTGAACCTGGACGTCTTCACCGGAAGTCGCGATGCCGTTGACCCTCAGGTCGGAAGCGTTGGGACGCACGAACAACTTGCCGTCCTCACTGAAGCGAATCGCCGGTGGGGTATGCGAGTGTGGATTGGTCCGCCAGCCCTCACCCAGATGACCCGCACTGAACTCCTCGCGCTCGCCCAAAGCAAGGCGCAGACGATAGGGCCCCTTGTGTCGACCGTAGGCCTCTACCAACACGAGCTCGACCTCGCCGACCTCGGACACGACGTACGCGTGATTGACATCGCGCTGATCCGCGCCCCACTCGGTATCGAATTCTCCGTCGGAATCGAAATCCCACCGGTATTCGTAGCCAAGGCCGCTGCCAGCGACGAAGTGAACGGCATCACCTTTGACCGCGCTGTCGAAGTACGGGTGCGGATAGGCAACCCACCACGTAAGTCCGATCAAGCCGAACACCATGACGGTGCCATAGAGATGCACCACACCGTTCTGCAGCCGCGTCGACAGGAACGCGAGGCCCTGCACGGTCGTGGCTGTGAGCTTGGTCAGGCCGTCCACCGCGATGCGGTCCACATTGCCCGCGAGCTTCGCTGTCGCAGTCAGAGGACCGACCACAACCGCCTGGTAGAATTCGTCCACGCGCCACTTGTCCATGAGGAACTGGTGCAGTGGGGAAAGGCTGGTCGCCGAATGCCAAGCCTTATCTTTGTACTTGGCCCAAGCGAGGCCGATGCCGCCAAGGCCCGCGATGGAGCCCGCGATCAAGGCCGTCATGCCACTGCCAGCATCGTGATGGTGGGCTTCTGCGCCGGGGATAGACGCGACCACTCCCTGCAGCCAGTGGCCCCAGAGATCAGGCACGTGCGCCCATGCGGGCATGCCCAGGAAACCGACTGCCAATGCACCCACCGCGAGGATGATGAGCGGCCAAGCCATCGGAGCTTCCGACTCGTGGGGCTCGGCATGATGCGCGTCGTGACCGTGATCACCATGGGCATCAGCGTGGCTGTGACCACCCCGGAACTCACCCGTGAAGGTGAGGAAGTAGAGCCGGAACATGTAGAAAGCCGTACCGAACGCACCGAGAACCAGCGCGCCGAAAACCGCTGTTCCGAGCCACGGCGCAAAGGTGAAGTACTCCCCTGCGCTGAGTGCCCCGTGAAGGATGGCATCCTTCGAGAAGAAGCCGCTCGTGAGCGGGAAGCCGGCAATCGCCAAGCAGCTGATCAGGAAGGTGGCGCCCGTGATGGGCATCCACTTCTTCATGCCGCCAAGCTCGTCTAGGTCCGCGTCGCCATGCGCGTGCACGGCGTGCATCACGCTGCCTGCTCCAAGGAACAAGCAGGCCTTGAAGAATGCGTGCGTGAACACGTGGAAAATGCCGGCGGAGAATGCGCCCACGCCCACGGCCGCGAACATGAAGCCCAGCTGGCTGACCGTGGAGTACGCGAGCACCTTCTTGAGCTGGTTTTGCACCAGCGCTATCGAGGCAGCGACCAGCGCGGTCAGCGTTCCGACTACCGCAATCACGGCCATGGCGGAAGGCGACTGCACAAACACCGGCGACAGGCGACAGGCGAGGTAGACGCCCGACGTGACCATCGTAGCGGCGTGGATGAGCGCCGAAACCGGGGTTGGGCCAGCCATGGCGTCGGGCAGCCAGATGTAGAGCGGAATCTGCGCGCTCTTACCGGCGCAGCCCAAGAACAAGAACAGCACTGCGATGGTCGCAATGCTGAAAGAGGCTTCCATCGTACCGAACTTGAACGCAGCCGTGAGACTGGGTGCAGCTTGGTTTATCTCGGCGAACTCGAACGAACTCGTAGCCGCGAACAAGATGAACATGCCCATCAACACGCCAAAGTCACCGATGCGGTTGACGATGAAGGCCTTCTTGCCGGCCGCTGCGTAGTTGGGATTCTCGTACCAGAAACCGATGAGCAGGTAGCTGCAGAGGCCCACGCCTTCCCAGCCCACGAACATGAGCGGGAGGTTGCTGGCCATGATGAGGATGAGCA
>CAZEWA010000281.1:0-6920 GCA_964515685.1 uncultured Polyangiales bacterium
GCAAGCTCTACGATGCGCGCGATGTACTGGTAGGCAGCCTGATAGGCGAGCCGCCGGTGGAGCCGAAAAAGAAGAAGAAAAAGAAGCCCAGTACCTTGGCGGCCGCGTCCCGGGACGGCACCCCTGAGCCCTGAGCTCAGAGCAGCAGCAAGCTTGCGAGCTCAGTACAAGTCGACCACGGGCGTCGGAACAAAGCGCTGAATCGTGGTGCCATCGCCGAGCTGACCGTCCGCGTTGTCGCCCCAGCAGACCACCTGCCCCGTCGTGAGCCGTGCACAAGAGTGGGTCTCATGGGCGCGTATTTCGAGCACCTTCTCAAGGCCGGGCACGCGCTGTGGGGTCAAGAACGAACCACCATCCGCCGAGTCGCCGGCCACGGCGGAACCCAGGCCGACGTACGCCACGGAGCCCCAGCAGTAGACCTGCCCGCTCTCCTGTCGCGCGCAAGTGTGCTGCCCGCCGGCTGCGACATCGACCACGCCCGACAAGGGCACCTTCACGGCGGTAAGCTGCTTAGTCTGGTTGCCCGAACCGACCCGCCCCGATTCGTTGCCGCCCCAGCACCAGACTTCCTTGGCATCGGTTACGGCGCAGGAGCCTGCGCCAGCCGCACTGACAGACAGGGCTCCCGTAAGGTCTCCACCCGATGCTTTTTGCACCCACACGCCATTCGGCGGGGTGTTGGTTTCGCCGTCGGGAATGCCGAGCACCATTCCCGCCATCCCCCAACACGCGACGCGTTTCGCCGCACTGGTGGCGCAGGTCTGGAAGATGGCGGCAGACAGGTCGACGAAAGCCGTGTTGGTTACACCATTGACGTCGACCCGCCACGGAGAGGTGCGGTCTCCCGTGCTGCCGCTGAGGCCGCCGAGCGTGATCATCTGCCCCTTACCCCAGCAGGAGACCACTCCGCCGCCGGTCAGTCCGCAGGTGTTGCCGGTATTTACGTAGCTCGGCATCGCGCTCGAGATGCTGACGACCCCCGGATACGCGACGTCGTTGAAGACTTCGTTTAGCGTCGTGGTGCTGGCAAGGCCGCACTCCTTGCCGCAAGAGCCCCAGCAGCGCACCACGTCCTGATCGGGCAGGATCGCGCAGTGTCTTTGGGTGGCAAATGCCACGTCTCGTGCGCGCGCAACCCCGCTGATGGCGCGCGGGCGTAGAGCGCTAATATCCTCGGGGTCGCGATAGAAGCCGTTGCCTGAGTACCCCCAGCACTTGAGTCCGTAGGACCCCGCGACCTCGTCGTTCATCAAGGCGCACGTACGGCCGCGACCCAGCACGAGCTTTGCGGCAGGCTGCTTGCACTGCGCGTTCTCACAGCTCACGCCGGCAGCACACGCAAGGCCACATTCGCCGCAGTTCTTTGCGTCGCCGCGCAGGTCCAAGCATTGGTCGCCGCAGGACGTCGTGTTTTCCTTGCACGCGCACGACGCTGCGTCCGAAACCACCTGACAAACCTCATTCACGCCACAGGCCGACGACCCGAGCAACTCACAAGCGTCGAGTTTTTTGCAAGTGCGCTGAGGAGTCGCCGCATAGCCGTTGTCGCACTCACAGAGGTTTGTGACTTCGTCACACTGGCTGTTGCCAGGACAGCCCTCTCCACAAGGCAGCGGGGGAATGTAGGGGTCCTCGGAAGCATCTGCCCCCACACCCCCATCGCCCAGCCGACCTGCGTCCGGGTCTGCATCCGAGGTGCCCGCGTCTGCATCCGAGGTACTTGAGTCTGGCAGGTCCTTTCCTTTGTTGGGGTCGCTCCAATCAAGGACGCAGCCGCTGCACAGAGCGAACACGCACAACACGAAAGCTAACCAGCGAACACGCGCAAGCGACGCAACGGGCAGAGGAAGGACCATGCCCCTGCATAGCATCGGCGAAAATTGAAAGCGACGTGCGCGGACGCCGTTCACCCCGAGGCGCCGCTACGAAGCCGAAGACGGGCGATGCGCCGCGTGCCCGCCACGTGGCCGAGGGTGCTCAGGCGGCCTCTCCATGCGCCGCCTTACTAGATAGTATCCGCCCCAAAAAAGCGTCGTCCACACCACACCGAGCAGCACCAAATACCAGAAGACACGCCGAACGCCGCGCTCTAGCGCCGACGCGAGACCCGCGTAGCCTGCATCTTTCTTTGCCCCCTGGGCGGGCACCATGGATCTGACTTCTTCGAGCAACAGGAGCGAGCGCTCGCTCAATGCGCTCGATTGCTCGAGCACGCGCTCGAGCGCGGTCACCTGCTGGCCTCGTGCATCTGTACGCATCTCGAGAAGCGGCGTGAGATTCGTGGAAAGAGGCCCAAGCGCCTCGGTCAAGAGGCGCGCCTCTTGCGAAACGCGCTGCAGCTTGTCCGCGAGCATTGCGCCGTCTTCGAGCATGGGCTTCATCCCCTGCGCTCGCTCTGTCAGCGCCGAAGCCTCTGCCATGAGCTTCTCGGTGCGCTGCAAAAGCTGTGCTGCTTGCGCAAAAACAGGCTCCTGGTCAGACAGCACGCTCGCTCCGTCGGCGTACATTTCTAGGGCAGCGAGACGTGCTTGCAGGCGAATTAGACTGGGCATGAACTGCCCGACAAACATGGCGCGCTCGCCGAGCAGCACCGCGGCATCGACCGTATGTCCCATGGCTTTGACGCTGCTCATCGCGCCAGATGCGGTCTTGTCCACGGCTTGCTTGCCCACAAGCTTCGAGAACTGATCGAGGCGCACCAGCTCCACGCGGGTCCTATCAGGATTCGCGGATTGCCAGGTTTCGATCATCCGGTTGAGCCCTTGCTCTTGTTCGTTCGTGAGCAACTTGCTGCCCGTGGCCCAGATCTCGCTCTCGGCCTGACGCAGAACCTCGAGCAACGGCTGTGCGTTTTCACCAAAACGCTTGGGCAACCAGTGCGATTCGAACGACTCGCGCGTTAGACGCGTAAAAACAAGCATATCGAGCAGGTTGACCGCAGGCACGGGCCCTGTCGCGATAGCGAGCGCCGACGAGTCGTAGATGAGCAATCGGCGCAGCAGATCCGCGCGCAGGCTCGGCGTCAATCCCGGTTCCATTTGCTCCAGGGCCTCGCCACTGCGGTCGAAGTAGCTCTGGGTAAAGCGCTGCAGGTCCGCTTTGAGCTCGGCCTCTGGCACGGAGCGCCCCGTCGCCTGATCCTTCGCGACCTCCTTGGACCCGCCAGGCGTGAGGTGCGCGCATCCCCCCACGGCCAAGAGAGCGCCGTACAACAGGTTGCACAACAGCCAGCCCCAGCCCCATCGCCTCGCTGTGAATCGCTTGTGGCTGTCCATTCAGGTTTAAGCTGGGCTCGCCGAGCAAGAGACAGCAAGGTGCGAGCGCATGTCGCGCACAAGCACACGTCGCTTCACGAATTTAAGCGCGCGCTCCCGCTCGCTAGCGAGGCAAGCGCGCACGTCAGCGCGTGCGAAGTGAGAGGCCCTAGCTAGCCCGCATTCGAACGACGGCGCTGCGCACGCCGCAGAGACAAGCCGAGCAGGCCACAAAACGCCGCCGCCGCCGAGAACCACGAGCCTTGCGCGCGACTCGGCGAGACCGAGCAGCCGTCGTCAGCGCGAAGGCGCCTCACGCCCATCCCTACGCCCGCGTCATCGTCTACAGGACCCGCGTCTACAGGATTTGCGTCTACAGGACCCGCGTCGGGTTCGTCGGGATCGAGCAGGTCGCCTGGTAAAATCTCGAGCTGCCAGTCGAGCCACGGAACGCGACACACGCCGGCAGCCGCGCCTTCGCAGGCTCGGTTCTCAAGCACCTGCGTAAACGCGAGTGCGAGTTCGAACTCCCTCGCGCCGGCAGCTAGCGTCCACACGCCCTCGACTAAGTTTTGCCCGGGGCCAGGCTCTTTCACGCCGCACATCCACAGCACGTCGCCGTGCTGGTCGAGGCAGTCGACCGCCACGACCTCGGGATGCACCTGCATGAAACTCTGCCCTCGATCGAACGAAACGTAGAGCCCTGACCTGCCGCCGAGCCACCAGGTGTTGCCCAGCTCATCGGACGTCAACGCATCGACCGACTCGAGCTCGAACACCACTTCGAAGGAAGCACCTGCGTCGACGCTGCGCAGTAGGCGCTGTTTGCCAGTCGGGCCATCGTGGGCGAACACGATGGCTGCATTCTTGGGATGTACGGCGACGGGAGTCAGCTGCAGGTCGAGCACCCGCGACTCCCAACTGAGCCCACCATTGTCGGTGCGCAGCCAGATATCCTCGAAAATGAAAGTCTCGAGGTCAACCGACGTGCCCACCGCGTAGAAGCGGTCTGGATCTGAAGGGGAGGCCAACATCTGTCCGAGCATTTGAGAGGCTTCACTCACGAACAGCTGCCGCCACTGCTCGCCGAAATCCTCGCTCAGCCACAACCCGGAAACCCCGTATTCGATGGCGGTCGAGGCTAAAATCCGCTCCGGGCGCGCCTTGGAATGCACCACGCTGCCCACGACGCCACCGAGCGAGCCCATGGAGCCTATGTCCAGGCGCAGCTCGGTGCTGCATGCCAGGTCGTCGCTGGTGAGCATGCCTCCAGACGACGAGAACAGAAACCGCTCGCGCGCCGGATCAAACGCCACAAAGGGCACGTACGTCGCGGCGCTTAAGTAGGCCTCGTTGCAACGCAAGCTGAAGGTCGCCTGCCCCGGCTCGCCCGCTTCATGGAAGAGGATGCCGCGATTGGTCAGCACAAAAGGAAAAGCACTGCTCGCCTGGTCGGGCCAAAGCAGTGCCTTTCCTTTTGGAGGTTCGTGCGCGCGTGCAGTGGCTGCCCCAAGGGCCAAAACCACGGAGACTACAGCAGCCCAATGAGCCCGCACGGCACGACCTCTCTACTCACTCGATGCAGCTGCCAAAAAGGCCGCATGCGGCGCCCTCGGCGCCGTCACCGAGGCAGGAACCGGCACCGTGGAACGCCTGGCCGATGGGGTCGTTGTTCGCCAGAGCGTTCTTCGGGTAGGCAACCGTGAATAGGTAACACATCTCGTCGCTTGTTGCGGTGCCGAAGCGCGTAATCGCGCTGCTGAAATCGCAGCGCACCGTGATCGTGTCGCCCGCCGCAAGCGTCGCCTTACGCGAGTACCAGGTTTGGTTTTCAAACTCAAAGGGTGCATCGTGCAGGACGTCCTTGGTACCGCCCTTGCGGTTGATCACAGCCTTCATGTGCTTGCCCTTCACGTGCATATGGGGCGAGACCGACAGGATATGGATGGGCTGGTTCGAAGTTGGCTTGCAGGTCCCTTGCCCACGCGATGAATTCGGGACGAGTGCATCGGTGCCAAGCCAGGACACGCCTGCGAGCTGAGCAGGTTTTTCTTTCTGGACGCAGACCTCCACGCCCGAGGCATCCTGCGCATTCGCGTCGGTGCTGTTGTAGTGGTACTCGACGATGAAGGCGTCGCCTTCCTTGAACTCGAGACCCACGCCACCCGGCACGTCCTCGTTGCGGAAGTTCGCCACACCGCCACCGGGCGCCCAGCCGTGCACGAGATCCCCGTCGGGGTGCGTGCCGTCGGAAGGTGCCTTTACGCCGTCACCCTTGAAGCCGACGCCACCATTCTGCTGGAACAAAAGCCAGTGGTGGATGACCGACTTGTTGTCGATGATCGGACGCATGATCATGCCGTAGGCGGTTCCGGTCCAGGGCGCCTTGAAGTGGAAGTTGAAGTACTTGTCCCGGGCCTCACCGAGCTTGAACTTGGCCTTCTTGTCGCCATTGTGCGCCGTGAACTTGTAACACTCGAGCCCGGTTGTATCGAGTTCGCACTCGCCGTCGGCACACGGGTCTCTACCCGGGCCTATGACGTCGCCGTCGCCGCCGCCCGAACAGCTCGTGGTGTTCTCGGGCGCGCCCGCGTCGATCCACGCGTCAAACGCAGCCAGCTCCGCCTCGGTCAGCTCTCCCGGCGAGGGCGGCATGCGTCCCGTGCCCATGCGATGGATGCGGTCCTTCACGGCCTGGTAGACGGGCACGCTCGGATCGCTGGAAGGATCGGTGAAGGCCTCGTAGCTCGTGAGCGACATCGTCGCGCCGAACAACGGCATGTCCGCGTGGCAGCTCACACACTTCGTCTGGACTACCTGCTGAAGGTCACAGGGCAGCTTGCTGAGCGCGCCCGTGTGACCGCCGCCGCCGGGATTCGGGTTGTTCCAGTCACCGTCGCCACCGGGATTCGAATCGCCATCACCGGGCGCCCAATCGCCGTCGCCCGAGCCGCCACCGGGGTTGCTCGGGAAATTATTGGTTCCCGTGGGTAACGGATCCTCGCCGCACCCGCTTCCCGCGACTAGCAGGAGCCCGAGCATTCCGAGCGAAGAAGGATTGAGCGAGCGAGTCCTTTGGACGATCACGGTAGTACCTCCGACCTACGCGTTTTGGGGGCGCACTCACTGGCACTCGGCTGAGCGCTCGCTCCAAGAGCGAATCGTGTGCACCACACTTCCACGCAGGCATAACGACAACTCACGCAGCCTACCGAAACGCGCACGACGTCTGATTGACCAAAGCTGACCCTAGCTTGACTTCGCATGCAAACAGCGTTGACCTCGTCGACTAAATGCGCAGTCGAGTCAATGCGTAGGCCTGTTTGAGCTTGTTTGCGTACCGCTTGCGGGCTGCGGACGTGTGCGATGCCGTGCACATCGTACACAAGATTTCCCGTCAGTGCGTAGCTTTTTAGTACACGTGATATGACGAATCTTGGCAGGGAGATCGAACGCATTGGACGCGCGCAAGCGAGCGCGCTCTGGCGAGTTCAATGTGCGGTGCGGTGGCAGACAAATCACGACGTGCGAGCACACGCGCGCGGCACGGCGGTGCTGCCCGGGAAAATGCGAAAACGGCACCGTGGTTTGACGGGTTCCCAAACCCGGCCTAAACTCGCGCGAATTCGTACACTTGGAGGAGTGGCCGAGTGGTCTAAGGCA
>CAZEWA010000282.1:0-6906 GCA_964515685.1 uncultured Polyangiales bacterium
GAGCTCTAGGCTTGGCTCAACGCACGTTCGATGGCTTCTTCGATTTCGGGCGCGTTCGGGGCTACCTTCGGACCAAAGCGCGCCACGACCTTGCCGTCCTTTCCGATGAGGAACTTCGCAAAGTTCCAGGAGACCTCGCCTGGTCCGTCGGGAGTGGTCTCTTGCTGCGTCAGATGCGCGTAGAGTGGCGACTTCTGCTCACCGAGGATTTTGAGCTTGGAGAAGAGCGGAAATGTCACGTCGTACTGCGTGCTGCAGAACGCCTGAATCTCGGTCTCCGTGCCGGGTTCTTGTCCCGCGAAGTCATTGCAGGGAAAACCGAGCACCAGAAAATCGTCGTCTTTGTATTCCTGATACACGGACTCGAGGGCTGTGTACTGAGGCGTGAGCCCGCAGCGTGAGGCGACATTGACGAGCAATAGAACCTTGCCGCGGTAGTCCGCCAGAGACTTGGGTTGGCCGTCGATGGTCGGGAGCGTGAAGTCGTATACGGTTGCCATGGCGGAACCATGCCACGCCAGGCCGCGTGCTTGCACCTGATGATGGTGCAGACACGGACACGGCCAGTCGAGATGGGTCTCCCTTTGGGGAGTCAGAGCGCGCGGTCTAGGTCTTTCGACCCAGGCGATGCGGCGCTATTGGATGACGAAGGCCGGCTGGCAATCGTAGCCGCAGCGGCCCGGCTCGCTTGTTTGCGAGGTGTTGCCATTGGGGCCAAGGCCGTCGTCGCAGGTTTCCCCAGGGTCAATCTGGCCGTCGCCGCAGAACGGGCCGTAGGCGCACTGTGTGTTGCAGCCATCGTATGCGTCGTCCGCGTTGTCCTCGCCGTCGTCGCAGAACTCGTAAGGCGCCTGTACGACGCCGTCGCCGCACGTGGGCGGCAGCTTGCAGCCCGGAGCGCATGCATTCGGAATCCCGCTGGCATAGGCGTCAAGGTTGAAGCCGTTGTCGCAAGCTTCGTGTCCTGCTTCGACGATGTTGTCGCCGCAATAGGTACGGCCCGAGCAGGAGGTATTGCAGACGTTGTAAACGCCATCCGCATTTTTGTCGCCGTCGTCGCAGGCTTCTGGACCTACGACTTTACCGTCCCCGCAGATGGGCGTGCAGTAGGTTTTCGGCGAAAGGAAGCCCGTGAGCGTAAGGCGGAAATTTGAGCCCGTGGGATGGCGCTCGGCATGGAAGAGCACGATCTCGTAGACGTTGCCTTTGACGAGGCCAAAGCGCGAGTCCTGATTGTCCGCGGCTTCGGCTGCGCTTTGCGTGCAGGCGGCAGGTTCGGTCGTGACGACGTTGTTGCCGACAGAGCAGTCGCTGTCACCTCCACCTGGGGCCCCATCATCGCCCAGCACCACGCGACCCCATTCGGGTCCATGGTTGCCGCCGATATCCACGGCCAGGCGACCGTTGATGTAGACCCAAACGTCGTCGTCGCCGCGGAAGCTCAGGGTTTCGCCGCCCTTGTACTGGAAGAACGAACGCAGTTCGGTGGTGAAGTGGAAATTGTTGGATTGGTCGGGTGTGTCCAGGTACCCGCGCCCATTCAGCGGGAAGAAGTTCGCGCTATCGAAGCGATACGCCTCGGTCGCGGCGACTCGATTGAGCAGCAAGGAGTCGCCCCCGGCAGGCGCGCCTCCGGGGTTGGCGGTGACCGCGATTACGCCATTGGCCCCCGTCATGGTGGTGTTGGTATTGCGATACCAGAGCCCAAAGGCCTCGGGGGTGTTCCCGCCATCCGTGTTGACCGTGGGGTGCGTGCCTGGCGCCAGAGCCGGCTTACCATCAACATCGAGACGCCCGCAGGAGGCCGTATTGCTGCTGGTGCAAACGCTACCGACGATGCCGCGATCGGAACCGGAAGGTGGTGTGGTGGAGCCCGCTGTTCGCATGTGCGGGTGCCCGCCTGATTCGGAGCGCCCCATGAAGTCGCGATACGTGACGCGAAAGCGCACAGACCCTGGGTACGTGAGCATGTCGTCGCAGTCGAAGCCTTCCTCGATCTTGCAGGCGTCCGAGCAACCATCTCCGCTCTGCACGTTGCCGTCGTCGCAGGCTTCCCCACTTGTGATGAGACCATCGCCGCAGCGCACGTTCACCACGGGATTGGGACCGACCGTAACCGTGGGTTCAAGCTGACAGGTGGGACCGCAGCCATCGCCCGCTATCACATTGCCGTCGTCGCAGCCTTCGCCGCCTTCGAGCAGGCTGTTGCCGCACACCGCGTCTACACAGGGTTCGCCTGGCACGCTGCAGGATTTTCCAAATTCCACGCGACATCCCGCGCTGCAGCCATCGCCGCCGAGCGTGTTTCCGTCGTCGCACGTCTCGTCGCCGAGCAACTCACCATCGCCGCAAATTGCACGGCAACCGCTGCTCGTGCAGCGAAAGCCCGCTTCGATCTCGCACGTTGCGCTGCAGCCGTCGCCGTCGTCTGTGCCGCCGTCGTCGCAGGCTTCATCGGGGGTGCGCACACCATTGCCGCAGATTTCTGCGATGCAGGGATCACCCGGCGTGGTGCACCAAAATCCCGGCTGGATCTGGCAGTCGATGCAACCAGGATCGCTCAATTTGCCTGAATCGCATGCTTCACCGCGTTCGCGGGTTCCATTGCCACACACAGGGATTGCGATGCACGCTACGTCTGGACGGGGGCATCCGAAGCCCTCCTCCACCTGACAGCTTGCCGAGCAGCCATCGCCGCCCTTGATGTTGCCGTCGTCGCAGGCTTCTCCGTCGTCGAATATGCCGTCACCACATGTCGACTCACAGGCTGCGCCCGACTCCGAGCACACGAATCCTGGCTCGATCAGGCAGTTTTCGGTGCAACCGTCGCCGTTCGTGCGATTGCCATCGTCGCAGCGCTCGCCGATGTCGAGGACGCCGTCGCCGCACGATGTTGGGCCTTCATCGCTGCCGTCTCGTTCGTCTAGGCTCGCGTCGCCATCGAGCGATTCGCCGCCTGTTCCCGAAGAGCTTCCGCTGCAGCTTGTGACGCCGAGCAGGGCCATGGCGGCGAACCAAGTCCGCCAAGAGGCAAACCCGGCACCGCTCGTGAGGCCTGCATCCATGCTTCGAGGCGTCGTGGTACATAAGTCCATTTGAAGTCGCGCTCCCCTTACGTGCAGCCGCGTCTGCACGCCGTTCGAATGCTAGCAACAGTGCGCTGCGGAGTGGGTGTGCAAAAGTACTTGTCACCCTGTGCATCCGGCGCTCGGGGGAACACCGCGCACCTACGGCACCGCTAGCGGCTACTGTAGCAGGTAAGATGATGCATCTCACACCCGACAGGCGCCAAATAACGATGTCTGTTGGGTTTGCAGAGCCAGCTAGCCCGTGCACGCGGTGCTGTAGACGAGTACGCAAACGAAGCATGGTTGCGGCTGCCTAGGGGCGCCGAGGGTAGCGCGGTGGGGCCACGCCGAGCTGCTTTCGTAATGGATCGAACGTGGCGCTTGAGCTGTGGCTGCTTGCCTAACGCGTGTGCCTTTTGGCCCAAGCGATGAGCACGAACTGCAGAGGCAGGCGAAGCCAGAGTAAAACTTCGGGAATTGCCAACGGGACGCCCACGAGACCGCGCTCTGGAGTGAGTGCCATGCCGATATTGGCAGGGAATACGGCCACCAAAAGCGCGATGAGTCCCCACGCAGCAAGCTTGCGCGTGCGTGCGATGAGCAAGCCCGCGGCCAGGGCTAGCTCGAAGAGGCCGGATACGTATACGAGCAGATCTGGAGCCGGTAGGGCCTCAGGCACCATCGATGCAAAGGTCGCCGTATGGGTGAAGTGCAAGATGCCGGCGCCTGCCATGAACGCGGCGAGCGCGTAGCGGTCCGGGGGGACTTTGGGGCTCAGGGAAGCAAAGGATAGGACCATAACACAGGCTAACTCGCACGCGCTGCGCGGGCGCGCAAGGCCCAGGGGCAAGGGCTTGCGGTAAGAGCCGACGCTCAGGGCTCGAGGCACTGCTGCAAGAAGGACTGGAGCTTGGTCACGACGCCTGGCGGAATGCCGTGTCCACCCGAAAACAGCGCGAATCTGGCCTGGAAATTCTGATCCGTGAGCGCGCGATGGAGTTCTTGACTGAGCGCAAAGGGTAAGATGGTGTCTTCGGTGCCGTGGCTCATAAACACTTCAAACTTGGCAGCGCTGCGGAGCTGCTGGCGCCATGCGGATTCCCGCAGGAACGTTCCCGAAAGGAAGCCTATGCACGGAGGGGGGCGCGGGCTCCCGAGCGCCAGGTCCAGCGCGAGCATGGCTCCCTGCGAAAAACCGACCACTGCGACCTGCTTTACGCGTGCACCCGGTGCATTGCGGGTTGCATCAAGGAGCTGCAAAAGCTGGGAGCGCGCGGCGGGTAGCGCGGCCGGGTCTTCGTTGCGCAAGTCTAGACCGCGGCCCTGTTCGAAGCGTGCGCGTTGCGCAGCGAAATCGATAGGCCACCAGGCGCGCCCTCCCTCGGCGCGTGTGAGCGGTGCTTCGACCACAGCGTATCGGTAGGGGGTCTTTGCGCTCAGCGTGCGTGCCAGGGGCAGCAAGTCGTCGCCCGACGCGCCAAAGCCGTGCAGCAGAAACACGACGCTGGTTGCGTTCGCGGGCCCAACCGAGTGCACTTTGAGGCCGGCTTGGCTCGATGCTTCCGCCGTTTGTGAGGCGATTTGCGGGCTGTGTTCGCTGCAGCCGAGCAAGCTGAAAAACGAAAAAAAGCCGAGGATAGAGCCACGTAACGTCACGTAGGCATCGTTGGCCATTTTCGCCGAGCGGGCAAGTCGAACGCCAGTGCAGGCTTAGCTCGAGGGCGAATCAGGGCGGGGTTCGGCCCTCTCATTTCGTCGGTGTTGTCGTAGCCCATTGATATCGGACAAAGGGCGAGCGCACAGCGACCCTATCGTACAGCGTCTGGGCCGTATGATTGTCCGCGTGGGTGTGCCAGTACACGCGATTTGCACCTGCAGCCTTCGCGTTTCGATGGACCGCTTCGAGAAGCGCGTAGCCCGCGCCTTTTCCGCGCGATTCAGCTGCGACGAACAGGTCCTCCAGGTAGCAGTCGCCACCGAGTGACCAGGTGGAGAGGTGGAAATGGTAGATGACGAAGCCAACGGCTTGATTGTCCGCAGTGACAGCGACCAGCGCGTGGGGCATCTCTTCTTCAGCCATCAATCGCTGCCAAGTCCGCTCCGTGACCTCGGAGGGCAAGCTGCATCGATAGAACGACAGATAGCCTTGCCAGAGGGCTCGCCAACGGATCTCGTCTTCCTGACGAAGAGGGCGTATTTGGAACGCATCCATGCGCAGCGTGTCATCGGCGGCCATCACGCATGAATACGAAAAAGGGCCCGAGGCGCAAGCGCTCGCTATTCGTCGCGAAAAATGAGCTCGATCTGCTCGAATCCCAAGCTTTGCAGTAAGCCACGGACTGTACGCCCGCCTGTGTGACGGGCGCGGGCCAAAATCCCAGCATCGAGCGCCGCCTGTCGCAGTCGACGCTCCGCTTCCTGTCGCGCTTGGGTCTCAAGCCCTTCTTTGCGCTGGGCGAGGGCATCGGTGGTGCGCGAGTGCACGTAGGTCCTCTCGTTGTCGAGTCTTGCTGAGAGGATGCGAGGCGGGGGCAACATAAGCTTTACCCCCTTTGCTGGTGCATCGATCTGCACGTCTTCCTCGCGCAGCTCCGAGAGATCGAAACCAGCTACGACATCTGCCGCTGCCACCAGCAGGATGGCGTCGTCGGCTTCGACTAAACCGAACAAATGGCTTTTGCGCTCTCGCAGGTCGATGACGCGCTCTAGATGGAAAGACGTCGTCTCGAGATTGGCCAGGTCCCGCACTGCGTGCACGACGTTGCTCGTGCCACGCAGCACGCTTTGCGCCGAGCTTTCGCTGCCGGGCAGTTCATACAGCGCTCTGTAGGCGAACGTGGCAGCAAACGCAGATACTGCGCCCAAGGCCAGTAGGGAAAGCTTTGCTATCCATGAAGGGCGCGTGGCAGCGGCGCGGACCTCGGGTACAAAAGTCATCGTTCGATGATGTTACACGAGAGTCCGCTCGCGGGGCGCCGTCGCTCAGACGAGTGCGAGGATCTTGGCGAAACGCTTGATCTCGCCGTCGACCTCACGCAGGAGCTTCTTCTGGAAGCGTGCTGCCGCGGGGAATTCGCGCTGCAGCTTGCGGGCGGTGTTGCGGAGGGTGCGCAGGCCGGGATCGGTGACGTCGAGTGCCTTGAGAACGGCGGCCACATCGTCCGTCTTTTCAAGCTTCTTTTTCAGATCCTTAAACTGCTTTTCCTGGCCCTTGGCCCACTTCTTTACGGTGCCTAGGTCGAGGGCGCGCTCGGTGCTTTCATTCTTCATTCCCGATGATTAGCAGAAATATCCCCTATTTGGCGAAATTTGCGGTCCGGCGGCACCGGTTTTGCCCTGAAGGCGGTTTACGTTCTAACGAGAGCCAGAGTCTGTGTGCACTCCACACCGAGCCGTCTTTCGTCTCTCGATCGGCAGGCCGCCGCGACCACGGCTCTGTATGTTGAGCATGTTTCGCCTTTTTCAAAACTGATGCGGGATGCGATCCGATGGTAAATTACCGAGAAAAGTAGCGGTTCAGTGGTTTTGCTCCGCTCTTCAATTTGCGCTCGTCCACCGAAAAGGGAGGGGCTCGCATTTCTTTACACAAACGCGGCGGCGCATTTCGGGCGCCTCATCCGTCGATTGGCAGTGACGGTGGGGCGTAACGTCCACAAGGGAATCGAAGGCGCCTTCGACGCTTCCAAACAGATCTGGGGCGCCCGGGCCGGGGTGGTCAGGTCCGCTGTACAGGCTCGGTCCCAGCCAAGGCGGCGAGAAAGAGGAGCCGAAGCGATGACCAGACTTAGGCTAGGCGTTTCAGCGCTCGGAGTTTCAGCGCGCTCGGCTCGAGGGCTGA
>CAZEWA010000283.1:0-6878 GCA_964515685.1 uncultured Polyangiales bacterium
CTTGATCGACACCGTGACCGTGTATCGCGGTGTACTGGCCGACTCCGGGAGTGAATTCGTGTTCGTGCCTGCATTGCCGAGCGAAGCGACCAGCTTGCGCCTGTTCGATCGCACCCTCGAGCTGCCCGTCTCACCATAAACCGCACAAAGGCCGCGGTTTCGGCCTCCCCAGACGGCTCACCGCAGAAAGCGCGCGTAGCCTGCGGCAGGCACTGATTTTGCCGGTGTCGCAAGTCTTAGGCGACGACCGCGCATTGCATTATGCTCCGAGGCAGTGGCACAGCGAACGCTATCGTACCTCGAATGGGCTGCCGTCCTCGGTTGCCTCGCCGCCTGCACTCCCGATAAGACGCCAGATGCCTCGCCGAGCACGCCACAGGCAAGCGTCGCCCCTAAAACGCAGGATGCGCCCTCCGACACGGAGCGTGAAAAGAGCCGGGCGCCGGATGCAGACGACACCACGGACACGCTCCTCGACGGCAGTACCTCACACGAGGAGCAAGCGCCCATGCCCCAGTCCACGTTACCGCCGAGCGTAGTCTCGCGCGCAAATCAGCTCGCCCTCAAAATGCTCAAGGCGGTAGAGCCCGACCGGCTCAACCTCGTTCTTGCGCCGATCACGACTCAGCTTGCCCTGCAGATGACAGCAGCGGGAGCACGCGGAGAGACCGCGAACGAGCTTGTGCGGACGTTGGGGCTCAAGCCGGATCAGGGCCTGCTGGTCGCTAGCGAGGTCACGCAACTTGCCGCGCGTTCGAATCAGGGTCAGTCGCTGCAGATAGCGAGCGGACTGTATGTAGACTCGAGCCTTTCACTCGCTTCAGCGTTCGAGAAAACCGTGCGCGAGGGATTCCATGCCAGCCTAAAGCAACTGCCGTTTGCCGTGGATGCCGATGCCGCCCGGCTGGAAATCAATCGCGACGTCGCACGGCTCACCGCAGACAAGCTACAGAGCTTGCTGCCGCCAGGCTCCGTGGAGCCCCTCACGCGCGCGGTATTGGTCAGCGCGGTGCGAGCCGATCTAGCGTGGCAAGAGGCGTTCGATGCTCACGCCACGCGCGACGAGCCCTTCAAGCGTGCGGACGGCAGCGAGAAGGCCGTGCCCTTCATGCAGCGCGAAGCAACCTTCTCCATGGGCATGCTGGGCGAGGACACGACGGTCATCGAGATTCCCTACGCGGGCGGAGAGCTCGCCATGGTCGTGGTGCTGCCACCGCCCCAGCACGCCTCAAAGTCTGTCTACGACGCGGACGTGCTGGGACGCACGCTCGAGCGCCTCGCCCCTGCGAAGATTCTACTCAAGCTGCCGCGCTTTTCGATCAAGCTCGAATCGACGAGCCTGAAGCCGGTGCTTGAGGCGCTGGGCCTGAAGCGGCTCTTCAGTTCGAACGCGGACCTGAGCGCCATCGCGGGTAAGCCCGGCGACCTGTTCGTGGCGGACGTAGTGCACGGCGCCTACGTCGAAGTGAGTGAGCGTGGCACCGAAGCGTCCGGGGCGAGCGCTGTCACGATTCGCACACGCAGCGCCCAGCTTCGTCCGCCTCCCACTGTCGCGGTCGACCGCCCTTTCGTGTTCTTGATTCGTCAGGTCTCGAGCGGGCTCATCTTGTTCGCCGGACGCGTCGGCTCTCCGTAGCAACCACGAGCTAGCTCGTTGTTAGCGAGTGAGCGGCCTCGCCTCTATCTCGAGGGCCGGGGCAGACGCCCTTCACTATCTAGCGGCATGCGCATCACGACCTTATCTCGCGTGCCTTGCGTGGTGAACATGCGCATTTGGTCGTCGATGATCACAGCTTCGACCGGCTCAGCATACGCCTCGAGCATGGGAAGACAGCGCTCTGCCCCCATCACGAAGCATCCCGTGTCGAGCGCATCTGCAACTAGTCCGCTCTTGGCTATCAAGGTGACGGATGTAGATAACCGCGCTGGCAAGCCTGTGCGCAGGTCGAGAATGTGGTGCCAATGGCTGCCATCTTCCGCCACAAAACTGTGCTCATAGTCGCCCGCGGTTGCCACAGAAACATCACTCACTTCGAGAAAGCCGATGTAGCCCTGCATGCGCGGATGTTGGATCCCCACGCGCCACTTTCGGTCGCCCCGCAAGCCGCGCACGAGCACCTGGCCGCCCGCGAAGACCATGTGGTTCGGAAAGCCCGCGTCGATAAGAATCGCGGACGCGCGGTCCACGGCCCAACCTTTGGCGATGCCGCCAAGCCCGATGGCCATGCCTTTGCGCTTGAGAAATACGGTATTTTCAGCCTCATCGACGACCACATCCCGGAAGTTCACGAGCGCCTTGCGCTTCTTGACCGCCGTAAGGTCGGGGACCTGACGCTGACCTGGCTGAAACAAGTAGAACGAGCGCAATGCTGCCCAGGTCGGATCGAACGCGCCTTCGGTGCGCTGCGCTGCATCCAGCGACGCTCGCATGTTCTCGAGCGTATCGCGCCCTACCTTGACAGGCTGCTTGCCCGCCTGCGCGTTGATTCGCGACACATCGCTCTCGGGGATCCACTCGGATAGCTCGCGCTCCAGACGCGCCACTTCATCGAGTGCTGCTTCCATGGCGCTGCGCGCTTGCGGCGTTTCGCTAGAGACGAGCGTGATCTCGTACAGCGTGCTCATCAACTGACGGCGCGCGCGAATCAGCGGCACGTCTTGCGCCACAGGTAGTGCCGAAACCGCTGCGTCCACCGCTCTCGACGGCGCTGTTTCAGCGCGGGTTGCAGCGGCCCCTGCCTCGCGTTCCGCATCGCGCGGCGTGCCCTTCGCTTCGCGTGCACAGCCGACCAAAACCACGCAGGTGGCCGCGATGAGGCGAAACCCAGCAGGCACCGACAACGGCTGTGAAAAGCACATCATCCGTGCCCAGCATCCCGCGGCTTCTTCACACGACCACCCGGCTCCACGAAGTCACGTCCCACGACCTGCAACAACGGCGGCAGCACGATGAGCGTGGAGAAGAGGCAGCCCACGATGCTCATGGCGATGAGCTCCGCAAAGCGCTGCACAGGCACAAATCGACTCAACAGCAGCGCTGCGAACCCAAGCACCAAAGTCACGCAGGCGAGCACGATGGCGCTGCCCGTGCCACGCACGCTGCGCATGATGGCGGTTGTCAGGAAATCCGTTTCTTGAAGCTCCTCGCGCAAGCGCGACAGCAAATGAATACCCGCATCCACCGTAATGCCGATGCTCACCGAGAAGATGATGGCCGTCGCCGCATTGAGCGGAATGTTTCGCCAAACCATCCACGCCATCACCATCACCATGGGAATGACGTTCGGCGGCAGCAACAGCAGGGCATAGCGCCAGCTCTTGAAGGAGATAAAAACCAGGAGCAGGATCGTGAGCGTGGCGACCCCCAAGCTGCCTGTGAGGTCATCGACCACGGCGTCGAGCCCGTTCGAGCTCAGGTAAGCATCGCCCGTGAGCGCGTAGCTGACGTCGGGTTGCCCCTCGAATGCCTGCGCGAGCTTTACGCGGAGCTCATCCACAAGGTGCAGCGTGGCCCGTGAGCCATCGTCGCGCAGGCGGACCCGAAGGCGCGCATGGTCCCCCCCTTCCGTGACGAGAGACGCCAGCGGATTGGGAGAACGCTTGCCGAGCACATAGGCTAGGCCTTTGAGCTCGTCGGCCGTGCGCAGCGCATCGCTCGCCTTCGCTTCCGTCCCAGTCAGGGCAGACCAAACCTGCACGAACGGCATCGACGGGTCCGTTGCGCTCAGTACGCTGTCTTGCTTCTCGAGCCAGGCCGTGACACCCGCCAGGGCCTTGAGCGTATCGGGCTCGTAGAAGCGCCCCTTTTGCGTGCTCACCAGGCTTACCTCGAGCGGCCGCACGCCCTCGAAATGTTGCTCGAGCAGCTTCGTACTCAGGTACATCGGGTCGTCTTGCTCGAACTGATCGAGCAGCGCGCTGTCGACGCGCAGGTAGTTCGCAGTGATCGCCGCCGCGATCGTGAAGACGATCGAGATTCCGACCACGAGCTTGGCGCGACGCAAGATCCAGATCGTGATGAGCGACAGGATCGTGTCGAGCAAGTTGGCTTTGCGCGTCTTTTTGACCTCCGCCTGGGCGAGCTGAACCGGCGGCTTGAAGCTGCGCAGCATGGCGGGCAAAAACACCACGGTATCGATGTACGAGATCATCACGCCCAGGCCGCCGATGATGCCGAATTCAGCCAGCATGCGCGTCTTGGACACGTAGAGCGCAAACATGCCGGCGGCCGTGGTGCTCGCGGTACCGAAGCAGGCAGCTCCGATAGCGCCAATGGTGATCGCGGTCGCCTTCACGGAATCGCGCGAGCGCCCAAACTCCTGCAGGTAACGACTCACGTAGTGAATCGAATCACTGAGTCCCATGATGATGAGCAAGGCAGGCAGGATGTTGGTGATGACGTTGAGCTTGACGCCGCAAATAGCCATCGCGCCCAGTACCCAGAGCGACGTGAGGCCCACCTTGAGCAGCGGAAACACTACGCCAGGCCACCAGCGAAAGGCGAAAAGCAGCATCACCAAGCTCACGAGCAGCGTGGCGGGCGTGAGCAAGCGCTGATCGCGACGCATGTTGTCGACGATGCTGGTGCGCACCACCGGCAATCCCGTGACATAGACCTTCAGCTCGTCAGGCGGCGGATTCTTTTTGATCCAGTCGGTAACATGCCCCAGTGCTTCGCTGAGCTCGTTGTGACCTGTAACTGAGTCGTCCACCACGATGGCGATCACGGCGAAGCGACCGTCTCGGCTGATCAAGCGCCCGCGCAGGATCGGCATCTTGACGACGGCTGCCTTGAGGGCCTTGATGTCGTCTGCGCTCGGACGCGCACTCGTGATAAGGGCGCCCATGTTGCGCATGCCACTTGCCCGCTCGCTCAGCGAAGCGAGTCCCATCGGGAAGTGGTCTGGAGCCGAAGCGACCACATCAGACAAGGCCGACAGCAGCTCTGGGTCGTCTGCGGTGGGGTCTGGCTCTGCGGCCGCCATTTCGTCGAGATTGAGGACCGCGTCAGGGTCTTCGGCTTTCAAAAACGGCGTGCGCGTCAAGCTCTCGACACGCTCGATGTTCGGCAGCTTGATCAGCGCCTCACCCAGCGAATACATGTAGCCGAGCGGCTTTTCTGTAAGCACATCTTCGCTGGCTTCGAGCAGCACCGCTATCACGTTGTCCGTGCTGCCAAAGCGCTTGCGGAATTCGTCTGCGACCTGTTCTTGGCCCGTGTCGGCCGAAAGCAGGAGGGCACGCGGCGAAGGATCTGCCTCAAGGCTCGGCAGCGCGATCGCTGCCACAAGCGTCACCACCGCGACGATGCCGATGAGGAAGAACTGACGTTCGCGAACCATGCGAATGACGCCAGCGAGAAAGCGATCGAGCATGAACTCCTCGAGACCGATAACGAATGAGCCGGAAAGGCTTACCCGACCCCAGCAGAGGCTCCGAAACGGCCCCCGGGAGGGCGGAGTATGGGCAACCCGAGGGTCTCGGACAAGAAGATGGGAACCCAATCGCGCCCTGCTACGTCCTCGCAATTCGGTGAGGCCTGTGCCGGGCTTTGCTACGCTCCGCGCACATGTTGGTCCGCTACGCACTCGCTGCCCTCGCTGGCGGCCTATATTTCCTCGGTTTCGCTGGCTTTGACCTGTGGCCGTTCGCGTTCGTCGCGCTCGTTCCCATGCTGTGGGCGCTCGACCCGCGCGTCGCCCTGAGACGCCGTGATATCGTCGGGCTGGGCCTGACCTTCGGGTTTGTGACCAATGTCGGCGGCTATTACTGGATCGTCAACACGCTCGAAGATTTTTCGGGCTTTCCTTTCGCGCTGTGCATCTTGTTCGCGGCCATCGTCTGGGTGTACCAAGCGAGCGCACTGCTGGTGTTCTCGGCGCTGTATCGCCACGGGCGGCGCCTGGGGCTCGACGCTCTGATCGCCGCCTGCTCCGCCATGTGCCTTGTCGAATGGGCGATTCCGCTACTTTTCGAGCACTATTTCGGCGCAAGCTTGCACAACTTGCCGCTCGCTATCCAGGTCGCAGACCTCGGTGGACCGCTGCTCGTTACGATGCTGCTCACCGCCGCCAATGCGGGCATTTACACGCTCATAAGATCCGTGCGCGAAGGCACCCCATCCTACCGCGAGCCCGGCATCGCGCTCGGGCTCTGGGTCCTCACCCTCAGCTACGGCGCCTATCGCATTCAAGAAGTCGACGCACGCGCCGCCACAGCGCCCAAGATTACGGTGGGTGCAGTACAGACCAACATGGGGCTGTTCGAAAAGCACGCGGACCCCGAAGAGGGCCTGCGCAGGCACATCGAGCAGAGCGAAGCCCTCACGCGCGAGGACAAGATCGATCTCTTGGTGTGGCCCGAGTCGGCCTTCAACTGGGTTATCCCCGAGCGCATGACGAACGTAAAGCGCGCGGTGCTCGGTGGTCGTATCGATGTACCCACGCTGTTCGGAGGCCTATCAAGGCGCGAGCTCAACGGCAAACTGCGCCCGTACAACACGGCCTTTTTGACCGATGAAAAAGGCAACATCACCGGTACCTACGACAAGATCTACCTGCTCGCCTTCGGTGAGTATCTGCCCTTTGGCGAGGCCTTTCCCATCCTGTACGACTGGTCTCCGCAGTCTGGAAACTTCGCCGCAGGTACACACAGAAAGCCGCTGATGCTCGGACCCTATCGGCTGAGTGTGCTCATCTGTTACGAGGATATCCTCCCGAACTTCGTGCGGGGCGTGGTGTCCGAAGCCAATCCGCAGTTGTTCGTGAACATGTCGAACGACGCATGGTTCGGCGACACGCACGAGCCCTGGGAGCATCTGGCACTCGCCAAGTTCCGCGCGGTGGAGCACCATCGGGCCCTGGTGCGCGCCACCAACA
>CAZEWA010000284.1:0-6878 GCA_964515685.1 uncultured Polyangiales bacterium
TGGGCGGCTCTGCGGGGCCTGTGAGCCTGGGCAAGGCCTCGAGCAGGCGCTCCAAGTCGCGTTGCAGCGCAGCGTCGCACAGGCCCTGTTGCTTCACGCGCTGGTAGAGCGGCGTGAGGCGTTGCTCGGCGTAAAACGTAGCCCAGTCGCTGCGCGCACCGTTCGGCTGCACGAGCGTGCCCAGGTAGTTGTCACGCGCGAGGCCAAAACTTGCAGCACCGCTGCGGTGGAGCTGAGCGAGCCCGCGCCCAAAGTCTTCGTCGAAGTGCGCGTTGCGCCGAGTGCGCGCTATCCACTCGAGCACCAAGAAATCGTCGCTGACGGCGCACACCTCAGGAATGCGGAGCTCCGTACCTTGTGCCAGCCATGCCAGGCCTTCTGCCTCACAGGCATACATACCGGCCGGAGCGCTGGCCCGCGTCTTCACGAAGCGGAAGGTTCCGTCGGCAAGCTCCGCGCGATAGGCGTCGTTGATATCCCCGCCCGACACCGGCTCGAGCTGCACCACAGTGAGCCCGAGCTCCTCAGTCAGCGCGCGTGATAGCTGCTTTTCCATGTAGAAGGCTTACATCACTCCCGATAGTAAGGCGCGAGCAAATCTGCGAAAGCCTTCGCTCCAACATGGGTAAGGTGCAGTCCATCGACGCCGAACCACTCTCTGTGGCCTTCGCTTTCTTTGCAAAAGTCCACGAGCACGGCGCGCGGATGTTGTTCGAGGGCGCGGGCGAGGATGGCATTGTTGCGATCTTGCCAACGCTTGGGCACACGCGCAGTGACGAAGACCACGCGCTCGACTTCGGCAAACAGCTCCATCATCTCGTGGACGTGCTCTTCGTAGAGCCAGCCGTTGTTGCCCAGATGCACGATCATCACCGGTCGCAGCTTGCGTTGGCGCTTGAGCTTACGCAGGCGCGGCAGCGCGGTGCTGCTGGTGCGGCCGATCTCCGAGTCGACCTCGATGTAGTCTTCGTGGCCGTCGAGCAGCGAGTGCTTGGCCCCCAAAACCACCGAATCCCCGAAGATAAGTACGCGCCGCGGGCTGCCGGCTGCGCGCTCGTGCTCCGCGTGGGTGTTGTGCTCCTCGGCTTTACGCGAGAGCGCCGTGGGCACTTGGCCGGTGAGCGCGAGCTGCGTGCTCTCAGGCTGCGCCAGGTGCTCCCAACGGGGCTCGGCGGGTGGTAGCGCCTGCACGAAGCCTCGCGTCACCCACATGCAGCCGAGCGTCAACAGCACGGCCGTCGCCAGCACGGGGCGTGGCACGTCGCGCTGCACGCGCCGCGCTCGCAACCAAGCAAACAAACGTCCGCTGCGCACTGGCTCCTCGATCAATCGGTAAGACAACTCAGCCACCACAAAGGAAAGTCCGAGCCTCAACCCCAGCGCCGACAAGCCCTCGAGCCCAAGATCGAGCCCGGGCCGCGTCACCACGAAGATAGGCCAATGCCACAAATACAGACCGTAAGAGCGCGTGCCTATCCAGCGCAAGAGCGGCTGACTGAGCAGCTGCTTCACCGGATTCTCTGCCGGGTAGACCACCGCAAAGATCACCAGCAGCGCGCACACATCCACCAGCACGAGGCCGCCGCGAAAGACCAGCGTGTCGGCTTCACTCAAGCCCACGGCGGAGAGCAGGATGCCCCCAAGCCCGAAGGCGCCGAGCGCACTGAGCACGGGCTTCGACATAAAGCGCGTGAGCCGCGGGTGCACATTGTCGGGCTGAAACAGCGTGGCCAGCAGCGCACCAAGCAACATGGCCGCCGCACGCGCGCCCGAGTGATAGTAAAGGCCCGAGGGGTCCTCGCCCTCCACGAAGGACAAGCCCATGAAGCAGCTGGAGCCCAGGGCGAGTAGACCAGCCGATGCCGCAAGCGTGCGCGCCTGAAACCTGCGGGCGCACAGCGCGTAGATCACGGGGAACACCAGATAGAACTGCTCTTCGATCGCGAGCGACCACAGGTGCTTGAGCAACGAAGGCCGCCCCACTTGCTCGAAGTAGCTCTGCTCGCCCCAAGCCAAGTACCAGTTCGAGACGTAGACAAGGCCGGCCACGACCTCCCCGCGCAGCCGCCACAGCTCCTCGGGCAAGAAGCACACGGAGTACAGCGAGACCGCGAACAGCGTGGCCCACAATGCGGGCAGAAGCCTGAGGGCTCGCCTGCGCCAAAAGTCGACCAGGTCGACGCGACCGGTCGTGAGCACCTCCGCGCGCAGGAGTGAGGTGATGAGGAAGCCGCTGAGGACGAAGAACACCTCCACGCCCAGAAAGCCCCCCGGCAGCCAGGGCACGTCGGCGTGATAGAGCAGGATCGAAAGCACGCAGAGCGCACGCAATCCATCCAGCCCTGGCTGGTAACGTAGGCCGCCCTTTTTGGTCGGAGCGGCGCTGGCTGGGAGAGGAGCTTCGGACTGCGACATACGAGCGGCAGGGACTCCGTACTGGAAGCTTAAACGCTACCACGAGCCCAACCGAAACACGCAGAATCTGGAGCAGCCGGCCGCTTAGACAGCGTTCGGAACACCGACGTTACGGCACGGCTTTGTCTCCACCAACCAGGGGGCCCCGCAATCAGGGGGCTTTACGCGCCCAGGATGCGCTGCTGGCGCGGGCCGTGCGGAGACGGCTACGCGAGGCGCCACTTCCACGCCCCCCAGCTCGGGACATTCACGCGCCGAGCTTGGCCACCACGGCATCGCCCATTTCGCGCGTGCCCACCAGGCGCTTGCCCTCGCCGCCGCGGAAGATGTCTCCCGTGCGCAGGCCGTCGTCGAGCACGGCACTCACCGCGTTCTCGATGGTCTCGGCCAGCGCGCGGTTCTTGAGTGTGTGCTCGAACAGCATGCCCACCGACAAAATCGCCGCCAGCGGGTTGGCCTTGTTCTGGCCTGCGATGTCCGGTGCCGAGCCGTGGATGGGCTCGTACAGCGCGCACTTCTCGCCGAGCGAGGCCGACGGCAAGAGACCGATGGAGCCCGTGGTCGCACCGGCTTCGTCCGAGAGGATGTCGCCGAACAGATTCTCGCACACCAGCACATCGAACTGCGCGGGATTCAGCACCAGCTGCATCGAGCAGTTATCGACGTACATGTGACTGAGGCTGACGTCGGGGTACTCCTTCGACAACGCTTCCATGGTCCTGCGCCAGAGCACCATGGTCTCGAGCACGTTGGCCTTGTCGATGCTGCACACCTTCTTGTTGCGCTTCTGGGCAATCTCGAAGGCCTTACGACCGATGCGGATGATCTCGTCTTCGGTGTAGGTCAGCGTGTTGATGCCGACCTGCTTACCCGGCTCACCGCTCAAGCTGCGCGGCTTACCGAAGTACAGGCCACCGATGAGCTCGCGCACCACGACATAGTCGACGCCACGGGCCAGATCGGCGCGCAAGGGCGATGCGTCTGCGAGCACGGGAAAGATTTTGGCGGGGCGCAGATTCGCGTACACACCCATGGCGCTGCGCAGTGCGAGCAGGCCCTTTTCGGGGCGTTTTTCTGCGGGTAGCGTGTCGTACTGGGGGCCGCCGACTGCACCGAGCAAGACGGCATCCACCTCGGTGGCGCGCTTCAGCAGCGCGTCCGTGGCGGGCACGCCGTGCTTATCGACCGAGGCGCCACCAAACGCCTCGTGCTCAAGCTGCAGCGCGATGCCTGCGCGCTTGGCCATGAGCTCGAGCACACGCACAGCTTCCTGCGTGACCTCAGGCCCGATGCCGTCGCCTGCGGTAACCAAGACTTCAAGCTTACTCATTCCTCTTCCTCTTGCTTCGGGGGTCACGCCTGATTGGCGGATGGCACGTCTGACTTACGCGCAAATAGCTGTTTTTGGTACGCCTGCTGGTTCAGTGCGTTCACGAAGGCGAGCGCGCTGGCGAGCACGACGTCGGTGTGGCGGCCCTGACCACGTGACTCGAGCCCTGCCTCTTCGATAGTAAGGCTGACTTTGCCCTGGGCGTCGGCTCCACCAGACACCGCGCTGAGCTCGTAGTCTTTGAGCTTGAGCGCGAGCTTACCGCTGAGCGTCTTGATGGCCTCCATGACGGCCTCCACAGGCCCATCGCCCGTACTCTCGTGGGTCTTCTCGACGCCATTGATGGTCACCGAGACCCGCGCCCACGGACTGAGCTCGGTGCCTCCCTTGAACTCCACACGCGTCAGCTTGTAGACCTCGTTCAAGCTCAGATCCTCGGCCACGAGTGGGTAGAGGTCTTCGTCGTAGATGGTCTTCTTCTTGTCGCACAGACGCTTGAAGCTGTCGAAGGCGCGTGAGAGCTGGGCGTCGTCGAGGTCGTAGCCGAGTGAGCTCAAGCGATCGCGCAGTGCCGCGCGACCCGAGTGCTTGCCGAGCACGATGTGGTTGGTGGGAAGCCCAATCTGCTGGGGCTCCATGATCTCGTAGGTACGCCGGTTTTGCAGGACGCCGTGCTGGTGAATGCCCGCTTCGTGCGCGAAGGCGTTGCGCCCCACCACGGCCTTGTTGGGCTGCACGTTGAGGCCCGTGATCTCACTGACCAAACGACTCGTAGGGAACAAGTGTTCTGTGACGATGCGCGTGGTCACCGGGAACAAAAGCGGACGCACCTTGAGCGCCATCACCACTTCTTCGAGCGCGGCGTTGCCTGCGCGTTCGCCGATGCCGTTGATGCAACACTCGACCTGCCGCGCACCTGCGCTGATAGCGGCGAGCGAGTTCGCCACGGCGAGCCCTAAGTCGTTGTGACAATGGGTCGACACGATGACGTCGCGCGTGCCGATCACTTCCAGGATGGCCTGCACGATCGTCTTGTACTCGTCGGGCATGGTGTAGCCGACGGTATCAGGCAGGTTGATAACCTGGGCGCCAGCCTCGATGGCTGCGGCACACGCCTCACGTAAAAATACAAGGTCGCTGCGCGTCGCGTCTTCAGCGCTGAACTCGACGTTTTCCGTGAGCGCACGGCAAGCTGTAACGCCGCGTGTGATCTCGGCCAGCACCTCGCTTTCGCTCAGCTTCAGCTTGTGCTCGAGGTGCAGCTTGCTGGTCGCGATGAACGTGTGCAGGCGGGGGGACTTGGCGTACTGGAGCGCCTTCCAGGCGGCTTCGATATCGCCGAGGCGCGTGCGACAAAGCCCCGCGATCTCACAGCCTTCGATCTCTTGGGCGATGCGCTTGACGCTCTCGATTTCGCCCGGCGAAGCGGCCGGAAAGCCGGCCTCGATCACGTCGACCCCAAGCTTCTCGAGCATGCGTGCGATGCGCAGCTTTTCTTCGAGGGTCATGGTCGCGCCGGGAGACTGCTCACCATCACGCAACGTGGTATCGAAAATGCGTACGTGCTCGTTCTTGCTCATCGAGAAATCCCAAGTCCTGGCAAGGCGACCGAGAAGGCGAAAGTTACCTGGTGACCGCACCAGACGCTAGGAGCGGGGCGGCGACGCTGCCTGCCGGGACAAAAGTCGGCCGACTTAGAATGGCCGCGTTCTTGATCCAACCACGCGCTTCTGTTAAACCTCGCCCGTTCTATTGCTAGGCGCTCAAAGCGGTCTTTTTTCGCGAAGTTACAGCTGCTTTTAGCGCGCTTACGTGCGGCCCTGTGTCTAGGGCCCCTGAAATGGAGCGCGTAGCTCGATGATTTTCGACTGGCTCCAGGGCCTATTTTCTCACGATATCGCGGTCGATCTCGGCACCGCAACCACGCTCATCTACGTGAAGGGCAAAGGCATCGTCTCGTGCGAGCCCTCGGTCGTCGCGGTTCAACGCGGCCCGCGCGGCGAAAAGAAGGTGATTGCGGTCGGCACGGAGGCCAAAGAGATGCTGGGACGTACTCCCGGCAACATCGAGGCCGTGCGTCCTCTGCGGGACGGCGTCATCGCCGACTTCGAAATCACGGAGGCCATGCTGCGCTACTTCATCCAGCGGGCCCACCGCGGACGTGTGCGCGTCATCATCTGTGTGCCGTTTGGTATCACCGAGGTGGAGAAGCGCGCCGTGAAGGAAAGCGCAGAGAGTGCCGGCGCTCACGAGGTCTTCCTGATCGAGGAGCCCATGGCCGCTGCCATCGGCGCAGGCCTACCCATCACCGAGCCGAGCGGCAACATGGTCGTCGACATCGGCGGCGGCACGACGGAAGTCGCGGTGATCTCACTAGCCGGCATCGTGTATTCGCAGTCCGTGCGGGTCGGAGGCGACAAGATGGACGAAGCCATCATCGCCTACATGAAGCGCAAATATAACCTGCTGATCGGCGAGCAGACGGCGGAGCGCGTGAAGTGCACCATCGGCACCGCCTACCCTGAAGACAAACTAGAGACCATGGAAGTAAAGGGTCGCGATCTGCTCGCGGGAATCCCGAAAACCGTGGTCGTCAACAGCGCCGAGATCCGCGAATCGCTGAGCGAGCCCATCAACGCCATCGTTGAAGCCGTGATGCTGGCCCTCGAGCGCACCCCGCCCGAGCTCAGCGCCGACATCGTCGACAAGGGCATCGTTCTCACAGGTGGCGGTGCACTGCTTCGGAACATCGATGTGCTGTTGCGAGAGGAAACCGGCCTGCCGGTGACCGTCTCGGACGACCCCGTCTCCTGCGTGGTGCTCGGCTCCGGCAAGGCCCTCGATCACGCAGACTTACTGCGTAACGTCACGATTTCCTGACAGATCTGGCCCATGGGTTGTCCTGCTGTATTCGATGCCCGAAAACACGACAAGCAGGGCTCCACACTGGCTAGATGGCCCGGACGCAACCCGCACGGGCTTCTCGGCCGTGGCGCGCTAAAGCGTCAGCTTCGGGCGTTAGCGGGTTTCGGGCGGGTTTCGCGGAACCAAGTGAAGGGGCAGGCGTGAATATCTTTCGGCGCTACAAGGACGAGCTCACCGCGATCGCCTTGCTCGCGCTCCCCTTCTTCTT
>CAZEWA010000285.1:0-6866 GCA_964515685.1 uncultured Polyangiales bacterium
GCATCCAGGCCCGGTCCCGTATCGCGCATCGTCAGAAGCACGTACTCTCCAGGCGCTACATGACACTCGGCCTGCGCCTGCAAAACCCCGAGGGTCACCGTGCTAGTGGTCAGCTGCAGGCGTCCCCCCTCGGGCATTGCGTCTCGTGCGTTGGCAGCAAGACTAAGTACGACCCACTCAATCTGGCTCGCGTCCCCAAGCACGGGCCAGCTATCGGGCGCGATGTCTAGCACCACCTGAATGTGTTCCCCTACAAGTCTTGAGAGCACCTCCTCCATACTTTGGACGAGTGCTCCCAGGTAGAGCGGCTCAAGCTGAATCTTTTGCCTACGCGCAAACGCGAGCAGCTGCTTCGTCAGCTCAGCGGCACGCTCACCCGCCGAGCGAATGATCTCAAGGTACTGAGGCAGAGCCCGGCCACTGCGCTCCGCAAGCGAAACGGACGTCAAAATCGCTGTCAGCAAGTTGTTGAAGTCGTGGGCGACGCCCCCCGCAAGGCGCCCGACGGCCTCGAGCCTGCGAGCCTCGTGCAGCTCATCGAGCAACACCTTTTGCATCGTGATATCACGCACCATCGCCATGGCGCCGACCTGACCATTTGGCAGCGTGATTGGGCACGTGGCCAGGCTTGTCCACACGCGAGTCCCGTCCTTCGCACGAAAGCAGAAGTCGTGATCCTCGCCGACTCCATGGGCGCGTTGCTGCATGCGCTGGCCGACGAGAGCATGCTCCTCCGGATCGACGAAGTCCCACAAACTCGAGTCGAAAAGCTCCTCGGGGGTACAACGCAACATCCGTGACATGCGTTCATTGGCAAACACCGTACGACCTTCGAGGTCGATGGTCCAAATCCCCTCGACCGAAGTCTCGACGATGCGACGATAGCGCTCCTCACTCTGCCTCAGCTCGAGTTCCGCTCGCTTGCGCTCGGTCACATCGCTGAACGTGGTCACGACCGCATAGGGTGCGTCCTGCCCTCTCCGAAACAAGGGCTGCGCATTGATCGAGATCCAACTGAGTGTGTCGTCGGGCTTGTGCACTCCCATTTCGACGTCGCGCTCAGGTAAGCCGCTGCGCAATGCCCTCGTCGCCGGGTGTTCTTCGGGAGGAAAAGCTGAGCCATCTGGCCGGATCGTCCTCCAACGCGGGTCGTACGGGGTGCGCCCAGCCATCTGACCTGCAGACAGACCGAGCAAGCGTTCGGCACTCTCGTTACATGCCAAAATGGTGCTGTCGGCCGCAAGCAGCACCACCCCCTCCGACATGGCGGTGATCACCGAGCGGTAGCGCTCCTCGCTCTCCGCGAGCACTCCATTCAGTTTGTCAGACATAAGTGCTCTTTTGGCGTCCGCTCGGCCGGTCGTCAACCATTGCCTGTCGCACTCAAAAAATGGCTTAAACATCCACAAGATAACTTTGCCATCTACGCTGCGCGTCGGCATCGAACCGGGAGGTACTTCGCGTATCGAAGTCTGTTCGGATCCGCGCTCTATAGTGCCGCGCTAGTTGGGCTCGATAAATGGCTCAACCCTCGTTCTCTGTTTCGTACGCTCTACCCACAGCAGCGGACAGCCCGGCCACGAGCTCCCGCGCCGACGGCCTGAGTTCCGGATCCATTTGGAGGCAACGCTCAATCAAAATCACGACGTCTGCAGACAGCTCGGGACACAGCGGCGCAAGCGGTCTAATGGCGGGAATCTCCCGCTGAGACATCCTGATCAGCGCTACGGGCTCGGGATACGGTGCCTTGCGGGTCAAAAGCTCGTAAGCCATTACCCCGAAGCTGAAGATGTCGACCGCGGGCGTGGTGAAGCGAGCGCCATCCGCCAGCTCGGGCGCCATGTAGCGTGGGGTGCCGATCAGCATGCCGGTCTGCGTAAGCCCACTCGAGGAAGAGCCCGTGCGCGTGCTGCGATTTGTCGACAGACTCTCACTACTGCTCGCCGGACGCTTATTTTGGTGCTCCGTGTCCTCCACCACGAGTGTCACGCTGGCACTTGGCGGAGGCCTTATTGCCACGGGCTCTGTGGTCTTTCGAGGCACAGGCAGACTGCTGGTCGTGCGTATCGCAGGCTTATGCGTCTCGTCGAGATCGAGCATTTCGATAGCAGCCGCTTCAGCTCGCAGCTTCTCGGCCACCTCGAGAGCACGCGACGCACTTCTAGGTGCACTGCTCTGCGCGCGGTCCAAGGGCCCATCCGGACGGTCGAGGCCTCCCACGCTGGAAACACCAAAATCTGTGATCTTGGCGCATACCCTGCTCGACTCGCTGTCTGCAACGATGAGCACGTTGGCGGGCTTCAGGTCGCGGTGCACGACACCGCAGTCGTGGATGGCCGTGATGCCCTCGGCGACCTGGCGCAGCACTTCGAGTGCCCAGTCGGTGTCACCAAAGCGCGTGTCGTGTTCCTTCAGACTCAAGCCAGGCACGAGCTCCATCACAAGGAACAAAAAGCCAGTAGGCGCCACGTCCACGTCGACCAAGGCGACCACGTTCGGATGCCGCAGCTGCCCTGCGATCTGCGCTTCACGCGAGAAGCGCGCGAGCTCCGTCATGCCGTCCGGGCGCGCGAGCACTTTGAGCGCGAGACGCATGCCGTCGACCAAGCGTTCGACCTCGTAAACACGCCCCATGCCGCCCGCGCCCACGCCCCGAATCACACGGTAGCGCTCGTCCACCACGGCATCTTCGGTGAGCTCGATGGGCTCGGCCAGCGCGCCTGCCGCCAGACGCGTAAGCGCTTGGGCGAGCTGCTCCGAGCGTGCCGCCATCTGCCGATATAGTTCTTCATTGAGCCGCTCGACCTCATGGTTCTGCCGTTCCAGCAAGCCGATGCGGTCAGCGAGCTGACGGGCGAGGTCTTCTGCGTTGCGCACATGGGCCACGTGCTCTGTACCGAGCACCAGCGACTGCAGACACGCAATCAGCATGATGCCCAGGCAGCCTCCCTGGAGTCCCCCCAAAATCTCGCCACCGCCTAACCAAGCGATCATGTCCGGTGCAGACAGTACCCCGAGACCGGCCCATGAAAAGAACAGCGCGACGGCACGATAGGAGCGACGCTCGCGCCACAACTTCATCGTGAGCCACATCTGATAGAGCACGTTGACAGCGAGCGAAGCAACGAGCGGCGGCCCGGCAAAGATCGTCAGCGAAAAACGACCATAGCCCAGCAACACGATAGCCAAGACACCCACCAACATCGCGTCGAGCCAGCGCGGCGGCCGCTCGAGCTGGAACTGGGCGTGGGCAAAGTGCACGCTTGCCCAAAGCGAGATCGGCAGCCCTAGGGCCAACAACAGCTGTTCGTACTCGCCCAAAACCAGCAAGGCGCTGCCATTGAATGCTGCCGGATAAGACGCGCCTGCAAAGGCTTCGAGCGCTATCCACTTGAACGCCACCTGGCGACGGTCGAGCCAATACAAGAGCGCGTAGAAAGCGAACAGGACCGAAATGATGGCGTGGGCCAACATCGCCGATCCCTGGTTCCAGACCTGCACGGACCGCGTCCAGGTATCGCCCCCCTTCGACGCACTCAGGCGCGGCGCGGTGTCGATCCAGGCACTGCGCGTCCATGCATGGTGTACGCGTAACGCCAGTTCCAACTTGTGATCTTGGACCCACTCCTCCGGGATGCGGAAGCGCTGTCCCCCGATGGCGCGATAGGCGCCCTCACTTTCGACGTCGAGTAGCGCCGCCTCGTGCCCGTTGGCGTAGAGCTCTGAAGTCCCGAGGAACAACGGAAAGGCCAACACGAGGCCCTCGCCTCGCATCGACTCCGGCACCGTCACTTGGGTGCGGAGCCAAAACGTAGTGGTCTGAGCTGGCAGTTCGCTTTGGAAATTGGCCGGCAACTCGACGCTGACCGGGGCCAACCCTGAGGGGGGCTCGAAGGTCCAACGCGAGATCGTGAGGACGTCCTCACCTGGTCCGCAGCCAACACAACATAGCCACAGGCACCAGAACAGCGCCCGCAGCCCGCCAAGTCTCATCTCTCCCGATTTTCCTGTGGGAATAGGGCCTTCCGCAAGCGGCAATGCATCCGAATGCAGGGTGACACGACGTTTGTGAAAGAGTTGGGCCTGCATTGCCCTACAGGTGCGGTCGTGAGAGGTGGGCCTCCGGCTCAGAAAGGTACACCTGGGGACAACCCGTTGACCGTTTACGCCTAGCCGTAGACGGCAAGCGGCAGAGCGAACTAGAAGCTGAGTACGACGAGGTGAGCACACCGTGTACATCCTTGAACAAACGCTTTCTGTCCGACTAATTTGGCCCTTGGTCCGCCTTGGCGGCTGTGACCCGTGGCTTACCCAACAACTCGAACAGCAGGGCCTCAGCCTGCGCGACCTTACCGATTCGGAGGCCCGAGCCCCGCACGGTGCGCTGACCCAACTCCTGCAAGAAGCCATCACCCGCAATGGCGACGAGACCGTGGGCTTGCGGGCGGGTCGCGCCTACCAGCGCGGCGATCTCGAGGCGCTCGAACAGCACGCCAGCACTGCTCCAACCCTGGGGCGGGCCATTCAGTGCATGAGCCGCTACCAGCGACTGATGCACGGGTCGCTGCATGTAGACCTCGTCGAGCGCGGGGATCTCGCCATCTGGAACATGCGCATCCAGGAGACGCAGCTGCCCCCGGCTGTGAACGACTACGCGCTGGCGCTGGCCGCAACCTTTGCCCGCTCGCACACGGAAGTGCCTGAACCCGTGCTGGAAGTCCACGTAGAGCACGGCCCTGTGTCCTACGCCGAAGAGTACAAGCGAACATTCGGGGGCCCTGTGCGCTTCAACATGCCGCAGAACGCGTTGGTGTTCCGTCGCGGCTACCTCGAAGCTGCGATGCGGCAAGCGAATGCCGCGCTGCACGCCGCGTGCGAGCTCTCGGCTCAAGCGCAACTCGAGCGTCTAGCGCAACGCTCAGGGGTCAGTGGCAAGGTTCGGGAGCTCGTTACCTCGCAGCTGCGCTCGGGCGATACGCGCATGTCCACCGTGGCCGATACGCTCGCCATGAGCGTCGCGACGCTGCGGCGTCGGCTCGACGACGAGGGCACAAGCCACACCGAAATCCTCGACGAAGTGCGGCACGCACTAGCGAAGACCTACCTGCGTGATCCGCACCTCGCCATCAGCGAGATTGCGTTCATGCTTGGCTTCGCCCACGTGGCCGCCTTCTACAAGGCGTTTCGCCGCTGGACAAGTGGCAGTACGCCCGCGAACTTCCGCGCGCGCAATACCACCCAGACCTTTGCGCTCAACCGAGACGATCCCGGTAGCTCTCATAGCCAAATCGCCTGACGAGCTCGTAGCGGTCGTCTGCGTGCCGCAGCACCAGGCTCGGCAGCCGCACACCGTTGAAGGTCGAGGTCTTCACCATGGTGTAGTGGCTCATGTCGAGCAGCACGATGCGGTCGCCTTCGACCAAGGGCTTGTCGAACGAGTAGTCGCCGATTACGTCGCCCGCGAGGCAGGTGAGCCCGCCCAGGCGATAGGTGTATGGCTTCTCACCCGGCATGCCTGCACCCACGATTTCCGGCCGATAGGGCATTTCCAGCGTGTCAGGCATGTGCGCCGTGGCGCTGGTGTCGAGAATGGCGATGTCGATGCCGTTCTTCACGACGTCGAGCACCGTCGCCACCAGCACGCCGGTGCGAATCGCGATGGCTTCGCCGGGCTCGAGGTACACCTCGACGCCGTAGCGCGCTTTGAACTCGCGCACGAGCTCCACGAGCAATGCGAGATCGTAGCCGGGCTTGGTGATGTGGTGGCCGCCGCCGAAGTTCACCCACTTGAGCCCCGGCAGGTACTTGCCGAACTTCTGCTCGAAGGCGGCGAGCACACGCTCGAGCGAATCGGAGCCAAGCTCGCACAAGGCATGAAAGTGCAGGCCATCGAGGCCTTCGAGCTCATCGGCGCGAAACTCCGCGGCCGTGACGCCGAGGCGTGAGTTGGGCGCGCACGGGTCGTACAGCTCCACTTCCACTTCGCGCTGCTCGGGGTTCACGCGCAGGCCGCAAGATGCGCCCGCAGCGCGCGCGATGGGCCCAAGCTTGCGCCACTGCGAAAAGGAGTTGAACACCACGTGATCGCTGAAGCGCAGAACCTCGCGCAGGTCTTCTTCGCTGAAGGCGGGCGCATAGCAGTGCACCTCGCCGCCGAGCTCACGCCGTGCAAGCTCCGCCTCATGCGGCGAGCTCGAGGTGGCTCCTGCCAGGTACTTCTTGACCAAGGGGAACGTGGGGAACGTGGCAAAGCCCTTCAGCGCGAGCAGGATCTTGCAGCCTGCGTCGTCCTGCACCTGCTTGAGGATCTTGAGATTGTCCTCGAGCGCAGGCAGGTCGATGACCCAACTCGGAGAGTCGGGCACCTTCGCAGGGTCGATAGCCAGCATGCCTTTATCAGGGCGCGTCACGGTCACAGCTCTTTGACGTGCCAGGGCAGGCCAGACTTGGCCAGCAGCTCAAGAAACGGATCCGGATCCATCTGCTCCATGTGCACGACGCCGGCCTGCTTCCACTTGCCGCTGATCATCATCGCGCCACCCACCATAGCGGGCACGCCCGTGGTGTAGCTCACCGCCTGTGCGCGCACTTCCTTGTAGGTCTCCGCGTGATCACACACGTTGTAGATGATGACCTTCCGGGACTTGCCGTCCTTGATGCCCTCGAAGATGCAGCCGATGCTGGTCTTGCCGGTGTAGTTCTCGGCGAGACTCGCCGGATCAGGCAGCAGGCACTTCAAGAGCTCCATGGGAACTACGGGCGTGCCCTTGTAGTCCACCGGATCGATGCGCAGCATGCCCACGTTGGCGAGCACGCGCAGGTGCGTCAGGTACTCGTCGCCGAAGGTCATCCAGAAGCGGATCTTC
>CAZEWA010000286.1:0-6843 GCA_964515685.1 uncultured Polyangiales bacterium
AGATACAGGTGCGCGCTTGTCTTTGCGCGTGTCGGCCATCCAAGTTCCTCCAGAACCGCTCGGCAGGGCAGGCTCCCTGCCCAGGCCCATGCATCCTAACGGATCTCAGCGATTCAACACCAGAATCTCACCGTCGAGGAGCGGAGGCAGCGCTCACAATCACACAGTGCGTGTTTCTCGCGTCGATCGAGAAGTGCGGCGTGGGCCCGATTTCCCTGGGGTCCGCCTGCTCACCCAGCCAAAATCCGCGTAGGTAAAGGTCGCTTATCTGGGTGATGGCCGCATCGCGCACCCAAAAGCCCTGGCGCACCAATTCTTCGCGATGGGCGACGAATTGGCGCAGCGACTGCGCATCCATGGTGAGCCGTGGCTGGACGAATGGCAGGCACTCGAGCGCGGCCTCGGGCCTGAGCCCACACCGGCCCACTGCACCAACGACCAGGCAAGCAAGTTCTGCGTCCTCCAGTCCCGCCGGCAGCAGCAGCGGCTCCGAAAGTGGCGTGGGCTCGAGCCAGGCCGGGCTCGCCGTGGGGGGCGCGCCACCCAGACTCGCCAGCGTCTCATGCACCGAGCGCTCTGCTTCCGGCATCACGTCGAGCAAAGGCGCTAGGGCAAAGTTCCGCGACAGGAGGCCCGGGTGAGGAATCGTCAGCGCTGCCGTGTGCACAGCGCCCTCGGACCAATGTAAGATATCGATATCGAGCGTGCGCGCCCCCCAGCGCTCCCGGCGTTCGCGACCCAGCTTTTTTTCGACGGCTTGCGTGATGGCAAACAGCGCTTCCACGCTGCCTGCGAAGGACACGCGCAGCGCCGCGTTGAGGTAGTCGGGCTGGGGCGGACCGAGAGGCGGCGTCTCGTAGAGGGCGGAACGCGCCAAGATCTCGAGACCTGGCTGGGATTCGAGCAGGAGGAGGGCGCAGCGCAAGATGGCTCTGCGCGCGCCGAGATTCGTTCCGAGGCCGAGTACGGCTTGGGGCACATGCGCGCGATAGCACGTTGCTCGCTCCGGGGCGCGTGATAGCTAGAGCCGGTGCGCTTCGAAGAAGAGCAGATGCTAACCGTGGGCGGGCTCAATCGGGCCGTGCGCCTACAGCTCGAACACACCTGGGGCGATCTGCGAATCGTCGGCGAAATCGGCGATCTTTCGCGCGCAGCTTCGGGCCATCTGTACTTCACGCTCAACGACGAAAACGAAGCGGCCCAGCTGCGGGTCGTGATGTTCAAGAGCGACGCGCGCAGGACGCGTGCTGCCATCGAAAATGGGGCGCGGGTATGCTTGCGTGGCGCGCTCACGCTGTTCGAGGCGCGCGGCACCTTTCAGTTCGTGGCCCGCACCGCGTTGCCCGCCGGAGCGGGTGGACTCAATGCAGAGTTCAAGCGCCTGCTGTCGAAGCTCACGGCGGAAGGCCTGACGGATGCCGCGCGCAAACGACCTCTGCCGCTGTTGCCGCGCTGCATCGGTCTCGTCACGAGCGAACAGGGCGCTGCGCTACACGATGTGTTGCGCGTGGCCCGCGGCCGTTGTCCTGTGAGGATCGTGGTGGCGCCGTGCCTCGTGCAGGGGGCTGAGGCACCGCGCTCGATCATCGCAGCCTTGCGCGGCGTACAAAATGTGCCCGAGCTCGACGTCGTGATCGTGGCGCGCGGTGGTGGCGGGGCCGAAGATTTGTGGGCGTTCAACGATGAAGGCGTGGTGCGAGCCATCGCAGCTTCTCGCGTGCCCGTGGTCACGGGCATAGGTCACGAGGTCGATACGACGCTCGCCGATCTGGTGGCGGATGTGCGTGCTGCTACGCCCTCGAATGCAGCAGAGCTTACAGTGCCCGAGCACGATGTGCTGGCTGAGCAACTTGCCGATCGCGTGCGCCGCATCACGCGCGGGCTCGAAAACAAGTTGTCGCGGGAGCGTTTACGACTCTCGCGCTCGATGGCCAAGCTGCGCCATCCCCGCAATGCACTCGGTCAGAGTCAGCAACGCCTAGGCCGGCTCGAGGAGCGTCTGGCACGCAGTATCAAAGTGCAGCTGGCGCGGAGCCAAGTGGCTCTCAAGGCGCAAAACCGCAAACTTTCGGCACGGGACCCGCGCGCCCGTCTCGCGCTGCAGCGAGCGGCATTCGAGCGTGCTCGGACGCATTTTGCGCTGTTGTCTCCGCGCCTGTTCACCGCCAAACGTTTGCGCTTGCAGCACGGGACGCTGGGACTCGACCAAGCGATGTCGGCGCAGCTCTTGAAGGACCGGCACACATTTGCGTCACTCGTCGGGCGCATGCAGGCCCTGTCGCCCTTGAGTGTGCTTGCGCGCGGCTATGCCATCGCGTTTTCCGAGCGCACGGGAAGGGCGCTGCGCAGCCCCCAGGAGATTGCGCCGGGCGAGCGTTTTCGGCTGCGTTTGCACGAAGGCGAGATAGCGGCCCAAGTGCTCGATCCTGAGTCTGTACACATCCCATTGCCGAAGCGCGAGCCGTAGGCGACACTGCCCGGAACATGAGCGCCACGTACGGCATTCTAGGTTGGCCTGTCGAACATTCTCGCTCCCCAGCGATGCACAACGCGGCTTTTGCTGCGCGCGGTCTCGAGGCAACATACGTCCGGTTTCCCGTGCATCCCGACGATATCGCCGAGGCCATCCGGGGCCTGCGTGCGCTCGGGATTCGCGGCGCCAATGTCACGGTTCCTCACAAAGAATCCGTGATTGCCCTGCTCGATGAAGTCACGAAGGAGGCCCGAGCCATCGGCGCCGTCAACACCATCGTGCGCGATGGCCAACGCCTGATAGGTCACAATACCGATGCGCAGGGCTTTACTCGCGCGCTCGAAGAGGCCGGCGTTACGTTCGAAGATGCGACGGTCACGGTGATCGGCGCAGGCGGCGCCGCACGTGCTGCTGTGGCAGGGCTTGCCAAAGGTGGCGCCAGCAAGATTTCGGTAGCAGCGCGCAGGCTTGAGCAAGCCGGCCAGTTGGTCGAAGCACTCGCCGAGGTCTGTGCTCCCTGTTCGCTCGTTGCGTGCGATATGTCGCAAGCGACCCTGCGGGCTGCCTTCGCCGAGAGTCAGCTGCTTGTGCAATCTACGAGTGCAACGCTGGCCAGTTCCCAGGATGCGGCTGGTTTCGCGGCGTCACTGCCCATGGAGTGCTTGCCTGCGCGAGCCAGCGTGGTGGACCTTGTGTACAAACCGCGTGAAACCAGTGTCCTTGTGCGAGCCAAGGAGCTCGGACTCACCACGGTAGACGGCCTGGGCATGTTGCTGCACCAGGGGGCTTTGGCCTTCGAGCTTTGGACGCACCTGCAGGCCCCCGTGGGCGTAATGCGCGCAACTCTTTCAGATCGGTAGTCGCAGCGCGGCCTGGTGTCAGGATGACAAGAGCTTCTCCCTGCACGCGCGGAGAGATTGTCAGTTTGTCATCACTGGCGTCTTGGCTTACGGAACGGAAAGGCTAGATTTCGCGATTTTCTGGCCGAATTCGCCGAAGCGCTGTTCTGGCACGCGCACTGCAATGCATCGAGACGTGGGAAGAATCGGAACCTCTATTCTCGTTGCATGCTTGAGTCTCAGTGGTGTCGCTGTGGCGGCCGACGCACTGATCACCACCGATCGTGAGGAGCTCGACGGTTTTCTCGACGACGTAACCCGAGAAAAGCTCGAAGCCCGCATCGACGGCGCCCTCGGTCACGTGAATCCGAGCGTCGCTCCGGTGAAGGTGTCCTTGGATGGTAAGGTCCAGCAGTTTCAAGAAGGCGACAGTCTGGAGCTCGCAGAGGCTGTACGTGGCGCGATGGGTGTGTTTGACACTACGCGTCAGTCCCTGCTGCAGCATTCGGTGAAACTGGACGGGGAGCGGGCGACGGTCACCACGCGCCTCGGGGATACCGGTTACGAGCAGACCGTCATCTATGACTTGGTGCGCCGTGAGCAGCGTTGGCTCGTTCGGGCTGTACGCTTTCTCTGAAAATTCCGCTACGGCAGCACGCAGGGCTCTCCATTCGATTTTGGGGGGCCCTGTTTTCGTTTGGACGCACGAGGCGTACCGTCGAGGTCATTGCCTGGAGCACGAAAGACTGTGCGAGAATGCGGATGCTAGGGGCAATCGCCATGCCCATCTAGGTCAAGTCAGCCTTGCAACTCGAGTTTCGGTGACCTCGTCTGAACACCCGCCCGATCATGATTCGACGCACACCCAAGCAGAGGGGGCGCTGCGCCGTGGTGCGTCCGGCGCAGCGTCGCATGAGGTGAACGCCGATGCGACCCGGGTCGCGAGTCCGCGCGCGACAGGCAGTGGCGTCGGCCGAGCGGGTGCGTCGCAGGCTGCGCTTGAAGGACAGTCCGGTCAGTCGGAATCCAAGAGCGGCGACATAATTTCTCCGCTGTTTGCGCTGTGGAAGGGCATGCAAGGGCGCACACTCGGCAGCTTTCGCCTCATCAAACCCATCGCGGCGGGAGGCATGGGAGCTGTATTCTTCGCGCGCAAGGAGGCCATCGGTGGGTTCAGCCAGCCTGTGGCGGTCAAGCTCGTGCATCCGCACTTCGCCAACCAGAAGGACTTCGTCGATATGTTTCTCGACGAAGCGCGCATCGCTTCGTTCGTGCAGCACTCCAATGTTTGTCGCGTGCTCGACTTCGGTGTTTCCGAGGGCACGTACTACTTGGCGATGGAGTACGTCCATGGCGAGACGTGGGGCGAGCTCTTCGCGCGAGCCTCCACGGACGCCGAGAGCCGCCAGATCCTGCCGGAAATGGCGGCCTATGTGATAGCGCAAGCTTGCGAGGGGCTCCATGCTGCGCATGTTGCGGTGGGCGAAGTCGATCAACCGCTCCACATCGTGCACCGTGATGTTTCGCCGCAGAACATCTTCGTGGCCTACGACGGAACGGTGCGCGTGCTCGATTTCGGAGTCGCCCGCGCCTCGGAGCGGCTGACCACTACACGGGCCGGCGTCGTCAAAGGCAAGCTCGCCTATATGTCGCCCGAGCAGGTGAGCGGCGGTACAATCGACCGGCGTGTCGATATTTGGGCGCTCGGAGTCATTCTGCGTGAGGCACTGGAAAACAAGCGCCTCTTTCGCCGCGAGACCGACACGGAAACCTTGCGCGCCGTGGTGTACGACGCCTTACCAGCGTGGACGAACGATGTCCCGGAGGAGCTGCAACGGATAGTCGACCGCGCGCTTGAAAAGGATCCGAAAGAGCGCTTCGCGTCAGCTCGCGAGATGGGACTCGCCCTGTCGCGGTTCGTCTTGTCTGCGAGAGCCGCTGTGGGAGCCCCTGAGCTGTCAGCTTTCATGCATCGGCTATTTGCCGAGCAGCTTCAGCAGAAGCGAAACCTGTTGCACGCAGAGATCACGCCGAGCCGAGCCGGATCAGGCCCGAAGGTCATAGCGTCTCAGACTCCGGCCGCAGCAGACCTTGTGGCCCAGGCGGTTTCTGCGCAGAGCGCGTTCGTTCCACGCGTCGCGGCTGTCGAGCACGGCACAGAGCTCACGCGCGCACGCCCGAGTCGGTCGGGCTTGCCCCGCAGCTTGCGGCCTCTGCTCTCACTTCGCTCCGCACGTATCCAGCGTCGGCTAGGGGCGGGTCTTGTCGGGCTTGGTTTCATTGTGCTCGGGCTCGCTGTTGTTGTGTTCTATCAGCGCATGGGAGGCGATGCGGGGCCGCCAACTGTAGTGCTCGTGCGTCCCAGCGCGCAGGTTGGGGCGGGGCCTACCGTGCAAGTGCAAGCGAGCGTTGCCGAGGCTTTAGAGCCGCCTTCCGTGGAGCCAGCACTAGAGCTCAAGCCGGGCGCAGCGCGGCCGGGCTTTGCAGTAGAGCCGCCGGATGCGCGTGCAAAGCTTGGATCCGAGCCCGTCGCTGCACAGGCTGTCGCGGAAAAAGCGCTCCCTGCAAAGCCCAAAACGATCGCCCGTGCGCGACTTGCAACCTTACGCGTGGCCTCGCCATCGGGCTGGGCAGAGCTGTTTTTAGGCAACACGCGCCTCGGCACGACGCCAGGGCTCTTCAAGCTACGCGAGGGCACCCACACGCTCTTGGTTCGGCCGTTCGGTAAGGGGCCCGGCTACACCCGCACCGTGAAGGTCGTCGCGGGCGACGCGAACAAGCTGATTCTCTAGGCTTGCGCCAGCCGCCGCTGGTCGACGCGCGCGCGCACTCGTTCTATGCTCCTAGTTCAGCCGTGACGACAGCCGAAACGATCGAGATTGCCAGTCACCTCGGAGCTGCCCTACTTGCGGGCAGCCTGATCGGGATAGAGCGAACCTTCAATGGGAGGCCGGCAGGCTTTCGCACGCATGCCTTGGTCTGCGTCGCGTCTGCGTTGCTGATGTTGGTAACAACCTATCAGCCCCTGTGGCTCACCATGGTTCCCGTGGACACGGTGCGCACCGACCCTACGCGCATGGCGCAGGGAATCATGACGGGCATAGGCTTTCTCGGTGCTGGTGTGATCTTCAAGGAAGGTCTCACGGTGCGCGGGCTGACGACGGCTGCGTCCATCTGGATGACGGCGGCCATAGGCACGCTGCTTGGCATCGGCTTTTACCTTCCGGGTGCCTTGGCTACGGCCATCACGCTCTTCACTTTGGCAGTGTTTCGCCAGCTCGAAGTAAAGATGCCGAGCCGGTTCTTCGTACGCGGAGTCGTGCGCGTGGAGCGAGCGAGGATGCTGTCAGAGGAAGAGCTGCGTCGCATTTTGCGGCAACATCACTTTTCGATTTCCACCATGAGCTACCAGCTCTTGAACGAGGGCCGCTCGTTCGAGTATCAGCTCCTGATTCGCACCATCAACCGCGGCCACCTTGAGGCGCTCTGCACATCCCTCCTGAGCAGGGACGAAATCATAGAGTTTCAGCT
>CAZEWA010000287.1:0-6839 GCA_964515685.1 uncultured Polyangiales bacterium
ATGGACTCGACGAAGCGGTTCATGTTGTTCTGAACCAGCGTCGCCTCTTCATCCATGCTGCCCGAGGTGTCGATCACCCAGACGATGTTCGCCGCGCGCGCTAGGCCCGCCGAGAGCGTATCATTCGCGCACTCTTCGAAGCCCGGAGGAAGGCTGCTGCCACCCCCACCGCCTCCAGCGCCGCCACTGCCCTGGTTCGGATCCCAAGCGCCACCCGCGCCACCCGACTTGGTGTCGTCAGACGCCGAACAGGCACAAAGCGAAAGTCCCACAAGCAAAAGTCCGAGGCGTCGCATGCTCAACCTTCTCCCTGGCAGCGACTTCATACTCCACTGCACCCCGTATCGATGGCCAGAGGTGAGTTGATCCGTTGGATTCGCTCTCGTTTTTAATCACCATACGATGCGAAGGTACTTTTACGATTTGAGCAGAATGGAAGCATCAGGCGTAGCGCAAGCGGCCAAAGGGCGGCTATGCCTGCTCCGCCTTCGCCCCTTGCTTACGCTTCGTTCGGAAAATCGAGGCCAGGGCAAGTGAAGTGCGTGTCATTCGGAAAGTTCAGCCCGAAGCCTGCGTGGAGCACATCGAGCAGCTCCCGCTCCGAGCGGAGCACGCGCGTGGTCGCGACCCCTGAACCCGCCCGCGCGCTCAGTTCTCGATTCACCAGCGTGAGCCGGCCGCCATCGGGCAGCGCACGCGCAACCATCAAGCGCTGCTTGAAAACCGAGGCGGGATGCGTGCTCGTGTACCAGTTGCCCACTTCTCGATCGATGTCCGGCATGAGCTCGCCCGTGAACTCATACACGTCGTGATAGCCGTCGGGAAACCGCACCTGGTGCAAGTTGCGCTCGCCCGCGCGCGCGATGCGATGCGGCCCGTGGGGTGTGGCCTGCTCGTCCTGCGTGTTGAGGCGCAGCGCGCAGCTTGGTGAAATGCCTCCCACGCCCACATCGGCCAGGTACGACTCGCCCGAAAGCTCCACGCGCAGAAACACATGGGTGCGCGGCGGAATCACGTCGGGTGGACGCTGGTAGCGCACGCGCGCGCTCAAGGGGTAGGCCTCGAAGCCGAGCTGCGTAAGCACCGCGAGGAAAAAGCTGTTCTGTTCGAAGCAGTACCCCCCGCGGCGGCTGTGCACGAGCTTGTGCTCGAGCGCTGGGAGCGCGAGATTTATGGGCCGATCGAGCAGAACGTCGAGGTTTTCAAACGGTATCGTCGCCACATGGGCTAGAAGCAGTGCGTTCAGCGTGGCCAGCGTGGGCCCGCTCGGCACGGTCTTCAGGCCGATTCGCGCAAAGTACGCATCGAGGTCGAGCATGACAGAAACATAGGCGCACCAAATGGCGAGTAAAGGCCGCTTTTTGTCGGCTTCGCCTTTGCGCCCGAGCTGTTTTATATAGCGGCCCGCGATGAGCGCCGTACTCAACATCTCGTCCTACAAGTTCGTCACCCTGAATGAGCTCCCGAGTCTGCGTGAGCGCCTGCGCGCCGAAGCACGCAGCCGTGAGTTGAAGGGCACCATCCTGCTGGCCGAAGAGGGCATCAACCTGTTCTTGGCAGGGCCGAAAGACGCGGTGCGCGGCTGGGTCGAGTGGCTGAAGGGAGATGCGCGCTTTTTTGATCTCGAGCCGAAGGAGAGCTGGTCCGACGCGCCGCCCTTCAAAAAACTGCTGATCAAGATCAAGAACGAGATCATTCGCATGAACTATCCGACGATCCGCCCGGATGTGGTGGGCTCCGAAGGTCGAGCCCCGGCCGTGGACGCACAGACGCTCAAGCGCTGGCTCGACCAAGGCCACGACGACAACGGGCGTCCCGTGATCACGCTCGACACGCGCAACGCCTTCGAGGTGGACCTCGGCACCTTCGAGGGCGCCATCGACTACCGCATCGAGAAGTTCAGCGAGTTCCCGGCCCAAGTGCAGGCGCAGCGCGAAGTCTTGCGCGGCAAAACCATCGTCAGCTTTTGCACCGGCGGCATCCGCTGCGAGAAGGCCGCGCTGTACATGGAGGAAGTGGGCCTCGAGCACGTGTATCAGCTCGAAGGCGGCATCCTCAAATACCTAGAGCTCACAGGCGGCGAGCACTACCGCGGAAGCTGCTTCGTGTTCGACGAACGCAGGACGCTGGCCGCGGACCTGTCGCCTAGCCCGGCTTGAGAGCCCTCCTACGCTCTCACAGCGTGCGGTGCAGCTGCGCGGGGGGCGCGATGCCGGCTTGGCTAAAGGCCTCGAGCACGCGCTCGTGCACGTCCGAGCGGAACGCTTGCTCGTACTTGATGTCGAGCACGTAGCCCTGGGCGCGCAGGCGCACGGCGAAGTGGTTTTCGTGCACCGACTGGCTCACCAGCACGATCCACGGCCGCCTGTTGCAGCTGTAGCGTGAGCTCACCAGCGCCTCCTCCACCAGCCGCTTTGCCAGCGACACGCTCTGGTCCTGGCCCACGTAGAAGTCCATCTCGATCAGCATGTCGAGCTTGCCCCAGCTACCCGCCAACACCACGTCGGTGAGGAACTTGTTGTTGGGGATGGTCACGAGCTGATCGTCGAGCGTCACGATGCGCACCGAACGCAGGCCGATAGCCGAGACCTCACCGTACAGGCCGTTGAACGAGATGCGGTCGCCCACTTGAAAGGGCCTGTCCAAGATCACGACGATGCCCGCCAAGATCGAGGCTGCCAGATCTTTGAGCGCAAAGCCGAGCGTGACCGCCGCGGTACCCGTGATGGCGAGCACCACCTCGCTCGACAGCGTGACCGCCGCACTGACCGCGAGCACGATGCCCGCTATCGAGAGCGCAAAGCTCGTGAGCGTGGAGATTTGATTGAGCGTGAGCCTGCGATCGGGGAGGCGGTTACCGATGCGCGTCAGGGCCGCCGAGATAAAGCGCACCAAGAACCAGGTGGCGATCAGGATCACCACGCCCGTGAGGATGCCGCTGACCCGGATCGCATCGAGAACGCTGAGCTCGCTTGAGGTGGACGCGGCGGGGTTCACAGGTTCGACTCCTTAGGCTCCGATGAGGTGGTTTCGAACCAGATGGCGCGTGGCTGCCGGCCAAAAATGTTCGGAGATTTCGAAGAGCGGCCCGCGCTGTATCAGGACCCCCGCCTCCTTGAGACTGCGCAAGGTCACGCTCACTTGCTGCAGCGGAAGCCTGAGCGAGGTTGCGGCGTGCTCCGGCAAAATGGCGCCGTGCCACAGCACGCAGGCGAGAACGAACTTCTCGTCCTCTTCGAGCCGCTCGAGCGGCCGTACGTTCGGCGACGCAAAGAGGTGCACGCGGGCGCGCCTACCTACCGCGGGCACAAGAGACTCGCGCCAGGCCAGGAGCGCCGAGCGTGGTGAGCCCTCGGCGTAGTCCCAGATCAGCCGATTGTAATCGCGCGCCGTGGACAGCAGCTGAGAAGCCGAATCCACGCCTTCGAGTCTGTCGACCAATAGGTCGTCGTAGACGATGCGTAGGCCGGCTGCGCCGGTGCGCCTCTCGAGCAGCTCGGTAATTTCTTCCTCGCTCCAGCGAGCGAGCTGCACCACCTGCCGGAACACGCCGTCGCCCCGCCAGATCCACGACAAAAACTCGAACGCGTGATGGCCGCAGGCGGTAAGCCAAAACACCTGTTTGCCAGTGCGCTCGACCAGCGCACTGAAACCCGCAAATCCCTCGGCGCCGCCCATGGCGCGCAAAAACCAAAATTGCGCATCGTCTATGATGACCACGCGCCGCGGCCCCTCGAGCAGGGCGGACGCAAGCGCATCGAGGTTCGGCTCGGTTTGGTGCAGCTCCAGCGCGTCACGCAGCGTGGTGAAGATGCCTGCGCTCGTGAGCTCGCGTTTGTGCAGACTCACGAGCTTTACCGGATGGCCCTCCGCCTCGGCTTTGCTCTTGGCCCGCTTCAGCCAGGTGGTCTTGCCGAAGCCCTCACGCCCCACCACCAAGAACGCGCCCTCGTGCCCTTCCTCTCGGAAGTCGCGCAGCACGCTCTCGAACAGCGACATGCCCGGGAAGCGCTCGCACAAAAGTGCGGCCGTCTCCACCGGCTCACGCGAGAAGCAGGCCTCGGCCTTTACGTCGAGTGGCGCACTGCCTTGTGCCTCGTCCGCAGAGCTGCCTGCCTGACGCTCGAGCCTGCGACGAAATAGGTATGCGAGCGCGCGCCGCGAGTGATCGAACTCGAGCACGAACTTGTGCAGCGCCCCGAGCATCGCACTCGCAACCAGCACCAGCAGCGCCAGCAGCGCGACCAAAAAGCCGTAGAAGCGACCTCGCGTCGAGCGCACCATGCTCGAGAGCACGCCCGTGGGCCGATAGCGCAGGTAGGCGTCGACGATGTCGTCGTGCCACCACTTGAACACTAGATAGGCGACCGGCGCCGAAAGCACGAAGGCGAGCCGCACCATCAGGTGGTAGAGCGAACCCTTGCCGAGGACGGCCACCGCGCCGAGCAAGAGCAGCGTGAGCAACAGCCCGAAGCGCCCCACCAGGCGCACGGTCTTGAGCGCGCGCTCCGCACGGCCTTGGTCTACACCAGGTACACCGCTCATGGTGCCCCAAGAGAGCGCGCGGTGACAGGCAACCACGGCCAGGCGATACCAGGCGAAGTACAGCGCAACGGTGTAGAAAACAGAGATGACGTTGGCGTAGGGCGAAAGGATTACGCCCCCTATCAACACGATAGCGCCCAGGAACAAGAGCTCCGGGTACACCACGTCGAGCACCGCAATGAAGCGCCGGAGCGCGCGCGCCACCGAAGCCCTACGGGTGAGCTGCACGAGCCACTCATCTGCCCCGCGACGCAAACCTGGCTGCAGCCGCCGCAGCGAGCGGTAGACCCACAGCACCACCAGCACAGCCAAAAAGCGCAACAGCGCATCGCCCACCAAGAACGGGTCGTGGGCGCGCGAGACCCAGTGCTTGATGGTGCGCTCCTTCGACAGGAACGCCCATTGCAGCGAGAGCTGTAGATGCGACACCGCGAGCTGCAGCTGATCGATACCGACGCGCCCGAAGCCGAGCAACTCATCGCGCAGCTCAGGCGTGACCCGGGCCAAGAGCGTGATGCGCTCGGCGCTGAATGCCTGCTCCTCCTTCACCATGTGGTCGAGGCGACTCCAGGCGAGGTCGGCTTGCTCGTCGCTCAGCGCCTCGGCCTGGGTGCGCACCGTACGTGCGAGATCGAGCAGCACGGCCTTGGCCTCTACCAAGGGCTGCGTGGGAGCTGCCAGCGCGGCCGCATTGCCCGTGTACTGCGGCACCGGAGCGAGCGCGCGATAGTCGCTCATCTGCTGGTCGATGGCGCGCCGCAAGGTTTCCGTCTTGAATCGCAGCTCCGTGTACAGCGCGTCGGCTTCGGCACTTTGGGGCGGTACGTCGAGCACCTGCTTGTGCAGCTTCTCGATGCGCAGGTTCTGCTCCGCGACTTGTACGCGCGCAGCTTCGCGCTCGACGCGCAGACGTTCCCGCAGCTCGCTGTGTAGGCGACGAATACCTTCGAGCTCCGCGCGCTGCTCGGCAAGCGAGCGTTGTGCTTCGGTCTTGGCGAGCTCGGCTTCGTTCAGCGCAGCACGCCGCGCTTCTTCGATGTTCTCGACTTCGACTTCTGCCTCGCGCCGCGCCGCTTCTTCGCGTGGGCTCGGGGCGGGCGCAGACGCGGGCTCGAGCGACGATTTGGCTTGGCCCTTGGGCGGGCGCGCCGGACGCGGCTCGTCGTCGTGCTCCGGGTGCGCGAGCTCGAGGCCGCCCGCGTCGCCAGCCACGACTGCACCTGCGTCTGCGTCGACCTCTGCAACCGGCACCGCCACGCCCGCGTCGGTCTCGGCACGCACCTCGGCCGTGAAGCGGACGAACCACAGCACCACAAGGATCGAACCGAGCAGCGCGCGCATTGTAGGCAGATGGGGCGAATGCAGCATGGATTACAGAAGGTCGGGCACCATCATCGCTTAGGTCTGCCGCCACGGCATCCTTTGTGAGCGGGTAGGGCGACGAAAATTGGGATGGTTTGCGCGCGCACCCCGGCTGCCCAAGGCTGGCAGTTGCCACGCCATCACGTAGAACGCGCGCCCCAGGAGTACGCATGTCAGAGTCCGACCAAGTCGACGCCCCCCACGCCACGGCAGCCGATGACGGCAGCACCCGCCGCGCCCCGACCCAGAGCGACCCGGTAAACCCCTACGGCTTACCTCTATCGGCACCCGAGCTGGGCGAGCTGACACGGGCATTGGGAGCCTTCACGATACATCGTGTGCTCGGTATGTTTTGCGCTGTCGCGAGCGTTCCACGCAGCATCCCTGATAGCGTCTGGCTCACGGAAGTCCTGGAGGATGTGCCGTTTACCGACGAAGGGGCATTCCGCGACGTCGCCGATAAGCTCATCCCGTTGTGCCTGCATGTGCGTGAGCACCTAGCCGAGAGCGAGATCGAAGCCCTCGTGCCCGAGGCCGCTGACGCTGCGGCCTGCGGAGCCTGGGCACGCGGCTATGCGAGCCTGTTGCGCCACATCGATCCGGCCGAGCTGCCCGACGAGATCATCGAAGCGTCGTTTGCGATTCAAGTCCTGGGCGGAGAGCCGGCCATGCTCAAGCTGCTCGACGAACTGCGCGGCGAACGCTCACGGGACGAGGCCCTGGCGGAGCACCGGGAACGACTGGCCGACGACGCAGGCTTTCTGTTCGAGGCCTGGGCCGACGAACCGAAGCGGCCCTTGGTCAGCACCATTCGACGTAGCGAGCCCAAGGTGGGGCGCAACGATGCGTGCCCCTGCGGCAGCGGCAAGAAGTACAAGAAGTGCTGCGAAAAAGCCTGAGCGAGCGCGGCGATCTCCGACTGCCCAGCTCAG
>CAZEWA010000288.1:0-6778 GCA_964515685.1 uncultured Polyangiales bacterium
GTGGGGTGCGATGACCAGCAAGCGTCCACGTGGGTCGTACTGAAAAGTAAGGTGCGGACTGCGTGTGGCCTCGCCATCGGGTTCATGCCCGCTGAAAAAGACAGACAGTTGCGCGCGGCCGATTTGTGCCTGTACACGCGACATCACGGCGCGGCGCAGGGCGCGTGCCAGCTCCACAGTATCAACGTGTGCCTTTAAGCCATCGTCGACCGCAAAGGCAAACACGCCTTCTGCCTCGCGCACCGGCGCCATCACGCCGAGGCCTAAGAAACGACCGTCACCCAGGGTGAGAGGCGAATCAAAGGCGATGGACTCCGCAAACTCGAGCTCCACGTGCCAAAGGCGCTCTTTTTCGAAGCGACTGCTTGGCGCAAACAGTTCAGCGCGTGTGCCCTTTGTCTCCAAGGGCTCACGCTGCACATACACGGCGACGGGCTGCTCGCGGATGCCTGCGTGGCGCAGGGCCGTGCGCACGGCGTGCACCGCGCGTCGCTCTTCATCCAGGCGCTCTTGAGCACCCTTCGCTTCCTCACGTTGCCGCGAGGGATCGATACGCCGCCGCTGCGCCGACTGCGGCAGCACAGCCGGCGTCACGCTACGAAAGCGACGCGCTGGCAGCGCATAGTGCCCGAGCATTTTCTCATCGCTGCTCGGGGTCAGCACGAACGGTCCCGTCTCACCCGTTTCGGTGTCGAAGCTTTGTCCCGCGAACGCCCAGAACACGTCGCGAGCGGGCAGCTCCGCGCTGTCTTGCACTTCGACGAGAATCCGCCGAATTGCGCGGTCGGTGTGCTCCATGCCAATGGAGGGCAGGGGCACGATGCGCACCCGCTGCTCGGACGGCGTGTGCACGCCATCCACCGCGCGGCCAATCAGCCGCTGCTCAATCGCGGTGGCCAAACTTGGCACGGCTTCGCGTAGTTTATGCGCAGCGATGTCGCGCAGCCGCTCCACCAAGGGCAAGACTTCGCGTGTCGACCACGGGTAAAACTTCGCGTCGTTCTCCGTCTCATTGAGCGTGAAAATGCGGTAGGGGCGCGGGCTGTCGTAACTCACCTGCACAAAGCGAGGTTTGGGCGGCTGCACGAACAACGTGGTGGCACTGCGGCCTGTGCCCTCGCTGCGAATGCGCTTAGTAGTTGCTGTGTGTCGCGCGGCCAGGCTCTTCAAGGAGCCGGGCGCCGGACACGCGAGGTTGGTATCGCTCTCGGCCTGCGTGGGATAGTGCACGGTACCTCGATAGGTAGAGAGCAGACTCTGGAGCTTGTCTTCGTCTACGACTTCTGCCGCGGCCCACGCCATGTCGATGCCGCGCCCAAACTGATACAGCGCCTCAGCGGTTTCAGTGAGCTCGTTTGTGGGGCCTTGCGCGTCTGCGATGGGCCACACGTACAAAAACGGCGCATCGCTGGCGAGCAACTGTGGCGCGGTTTCCTTTTGCGAGCGGATCTCTCCGATGCGGCCAAGATCACCACCGAGCGAGTCTGCATCGTTGTTGGGAACGAAGTTGGAAAATACCTGCCCGCGCCGTGCATAGGGTGCGGCGATGAGCGGAGCAGGCTGGCGCTCGAGCCAGCTTAGCGCGCGCTGCGTAGCCTCGGGAATGCGATTCCCTTGTGCGGCACCCGAGAGCAGCGCCTGGAAGACGCGCGCTGGCGCAGGCGGCCATTCCGATGCACCGTGATACCGTGCATCGTGTAGACGAATGGTCAGTACGAGGTGCTCACCCATGGTGCTCAGCCCTTCTTGGCAGTCGCTTTGGAGGCCTTCTTGCCTTTGCCGGTCTTGTCGTCGGTTACGTCGGCTCTGGCCAAGTCCTTGCTGAACGACGCGGTCCGGTTTGGACCCACACCGAACTCTTCAGCAAAGCGCGCGGCGAGCGAGCGCACCGTGCTGTTCTCGAGCGTGATGGGCGTGCGCCTCCCGGTACGGTCCACCACCTGCCAGCTTGCAGGCTGCTCTGCCTTCGGCGTCAGCAAGCAGCCCTGACGCAAGAAACCGTCGAGCGGTTCTGTCGCCGCGACCAACGCCAGGCCGAGCACGTACTTGCGAAGTGCCGCCGACTTGCCGCCATCTGCGCACAGGCGACGCAGCGCGACGAGGTTGAGGGTCACGTCGCGCACGATGGCGCCGCGTGCCACGACGCCACCGTGTGCACCCACGGCGGGTACATGCACGAAGCCGCGTTGCGCGATCGGGCTCTTCGGGTTGTTCTCGGACTTACTCTTTTCTTCGTCCGAGAAGACTTCGAGGGCCGAGTAGTCGATGGGCGTCATGTACTGCGCCGAGCGCTTGAGCACATCCACATCCCAGGCGCGTATCACTGACTGCACGAGACGCGGCAGCTTGGCCTGTGTGTCGCGCGAGTCCCACACACCAAATACCAGCGACGTAGGCGAGAGCTTGGCGACCAGGCTGGCATCGCCTGTGCTCAAGAAGGTTTCGAACGCGGTTCGCGCTTCTTCCTGCAGGCTTGAGGAACGGATGATGGCATCGCCCAGGCGATGGCCGGCCTCGAGCACCGATACACTGCGACCGTTGCCGAGGTCGATGTTGATTTGCGGTACGAGCTTGGCGAGGTCTGCATCGCCCTCGGGACCCGCTTTGAACAGAGGCTCCATACGGTTTGCTTGCGAGCCGACGCTGTCGACCGTGACCACTTTGGTGCCGTCACTGAGTTGGTCGATGTTGTAGCCGACTTCAGCGTACGTCGGCGGAAAGAACACGCTGCCTTCTCCTTCGACAGGCTCAAGGTGCTGCTTCAGGGAGAGTGCGACGGGGCCCTTCGGATCTTCGGCCCATTGACGAAACAGGTCTTCATTCAGGTTCAGCGTGCTCATGCTCAGTTCTCCTCAGTGACGTGGGTGATGGCGCGGGCTTGACCTTCTTTTCCTGGCCAGCCGAGTTGCATGCGAAAGCGTTTTGTGGGGAAGGGAAGGGTCGCGCCGCCGAGTGCTGCGCGGACAAGGGAAGGCGGATAGAAGGTCGTGTTGTCTTTGGTGTCGGCGCCGACCACGCCGTACGCGTAGACCAGCTTGTCGCGCGGCACGGGGCGTCGCGGTCGCGCGTGGGTCAGGCCCAACGCTCCCAACAACTCCACCAGCGGGTAGCCCACAGCTTCGATCTTTCCGCTGTGCGCATTGAGCGAAAACCCGGCGTCGATGGGAATGTAGTCGCGGCGCCAGTCGAGGCGGAAGCTGCTGCTCTGCGGGAGGGCTAGATTGAACGGATCTTCCACGGCGGAGAGCGCATACTTCTGGACCAGCGCCAACGCGTCGCGCGTCAGGCCTGCACCAGGAAAACCACCGGCGCCTGCCCAAAATTTCACATTGTCGCGCGTGGTGTCTCCCCAATGGTCTATCACGAGCGTCTTCTCGCCAGCACGCAGGGCCGCACGCAGCGTGGCGGGGCTCGTCGGATTCGGGAAAGGGTAGGGCTCGTCCTTGCTCAGCACGCGCGGGGGCGTGCCCCAGCTTGCGGTCCAAGCTGCCACGTGATTGCTTCCATAGGGCGCTTCGGCCTGCACCTCCGCCTCCGCTAAAAACGCAAGCACGCGCAGCACGGGATGCTCGTTGCCCGCTGCACGCAGGTGAAAGCGCACGTTCGCTGGGTCGCTCCAATCAAACGTCGCTTGGGTCTCGCCACACAACACCTCGGCGGCTTCCATCAGCCCGAGGCACGCGAAGACCTGGCCTGGGTTGAAGAGGTCTACGGGGACAGATGCATCAGCCATGGCTCTTACCCTTTTTGTCGGCGTCGTCGTTTTGGCGAGAAGCTTCTTGGTCTGCAGCGCGGAGTAGTGTCTCCCACCAAGCAAGGCCCCAAGGGCCCCATTCCTGTTCGAGGCGCGTGAAGCGCAGTGCCACCTCCTGAGCCTTGTCGCGAAGGGCAGTCGGTGGTTTGTCATCGCATCCATCCGTTCGAATCGAAGGTCGACCAAAGCCATGGTGCGCGGTGATGAGGTGCAGACACAGCTCACGCAGCGAGTCGTCGAGCGCTCGCACCTCGGAGTGGGACTCTACGCGCAAGAGCGAGCCAAACTCATGCCGGTATCCATCCAACAGCGCCTGGTTGGGGCGGCTGCGTGTCTTGCCCCAAATGAACTCCCTACCTTCGAGGTCCGCTTTAAACGCGCGCTGCCAGTTCTTGGCGGCCTTGCCCTCATCGTGCAGCCTGGCGGCGAGCGCCAGCATCTCTTCATACGCAGGCCCGAGCTTGAGTGCGCCCGCGATGCGCCGCGCCTCCCGCTCGGCCCAGGCTTGATGCTCATCCAGACGCTGCGCGCGCGAACTCACGGAGCGCCCTTCCTCTGTTTCTGCGGCTCTCTGAAGATCGCTCTCCACGATCAAGAAGCGAGTGGGCTCCTCTTGATTCCGTGCGGGCAGGGGTAGGCGCAACTCCTCGCGAAAGCCCGCTTCCGTCGCTGGCAAATCGCCTTCGGCATCGACTTTTCGCAGGGCCACGCGGAAGGGCAGCTTAGGCACTTCTTTGGCGGTATCGCTACGCTCCTCGAGCAAGCCTACTTTCAAGCCCCCGACACGCGCATCCACGACGAGCGTGGCGCCCATCAGCATGCGCTCGAGGTCGCCACGAAAGCGCTTGGCGAAGCGGTCTTTGCGCAGCAGGGTGCGCGCGGTGATCGCTTCGGGAGGCTTGTCCCCTGCGGGCAGGACGAAGGCGAGTACATCATCGCGTCGCAAGGCTGCCCGCACCGCTGCGGCTTCCTCGCTGCCTTCGGTGGTGTCGACGTCATCGGAACTCTGTGTGGCGTCGGTCTCTTCGACTTCGTCCTGCTCCTGTTCAGCGGTCTCTTCCGTTTGTTCGGAGGCCGTCTCCTCCTTGGTGCCTTTAAACAACAGCTCAGCGCGCTTATACAGCCACTGCAGCACGTCTGTGGTTTCGCGTTCTAAGCCTTCGACTATCTGCGGCGAAGCAGCATCGAAGAACGCTTCGGCCGCATCCCCGAGAGCCTGACCTTTGTCATCCACGGGCAGCATTTCGCGCCAAATGACTTGAGTTTGCGGCTCTTCGTCGACCCAGCCGCGCAGCCATGGCTGCACATCGGGCTTGCCGCTGTGGTAGTCGAGTGAGGTCATGGACCACGAATCCACCACCGCGCGTGTGAGCGCTGGGAAGAGCGGAGCCGGGGTACTGCCCGCTTCGATCTCTTGTGCAAGCTCAGGCTTTTCTTTCAGCGCACGCAACGCACCGGGGCTTGCGTCGTAGGCGCCCTCGGTCCCACGTGGCAGGCGCTCGATGAGCTGCGCCGCCTTGGCGAGGACACTGCGCCGGGCGCGATAACCGCGCTCTTCGTCGTTGAGCTTGTCTTCGTCTTGATCGAGCGCCGCCTGCTCCTTCTTATTGGGGAGCGTAGGGACGACGAACACGCTGGCCTTGCCCTCGCCGCGGCGATTGACGCGACCCAGCCGCTGCACCATGCGCTCCCAGGCCACAAGGTCCGACACCATGTGGTCTGCATCGAGGTCCACGCCCACTTCGCCTGCGGCAGTGGCGACAACAAAACAAGCATACTCAGGTCGTTCTTTGCTGCCGGCCAAGAAACCGAGCTGCTTGAGTTGCGCGGCGGCATCCTCGCGCTCCTTCACACGTCGACCGCCTACCAGGAGCGCCACGCAATCTGTGCCGACCTTGGCCTTTTCCTTCTTGGCTTTGGCGAGGCGCTCTTGTAGGGCAGTCTGCACCTTCAGCGCATCGCTTCGACCATTGCAAAACACGATGCAGCGCACGGGTGCAATGCCATTTTCTGAAAGCTCCCAAGCTTCCTGCGCGAGCGCCTCGGGCAACGCCCCGCCATCACCGCTGACCGCAGCACGCAGCACAAGCTTCTTCTCGGCTGTCAGGCGCTTGCGCACGACGACATGATCCTCGTCCATCGCGTCGAGTCGGAAAGGCGCGCCTTCATCGCGCCCCGTCGCAGACAGCGACATCAACTGAAAGCGCGGTATGACTTGTCTGTGCTCCTCACGCGGATGCAAGCGCGCGTCGCTCTCGATGGCCCGCAGCGTGCGCTCGAACGACGGCACCAAGTGCGCTTCGTCGAGCACCAGTAAGGTGTCTGCACCGAGCATGCCGGCATGAAAAGAGCGCGTCTTCTTGGAGACGCCGTAGCCCTCAAACAGTAGGCGTGAGCCCACCATATCGACCGTGCCCACGACGATGGCGGGGGCCGTGGGGTCCGCGAGCCACTCGCGGTTGTCCACGAACTGACCGCGCAGGGTCGAGATGGGTAGGGCCAAAACGCCGAGGCGCTCGCGCAGCTCAGGCGTCTTCTCCACCAGCTCGCGCAGCTCCTCCGCGACTTCGGTGGCCTGATCCACCACGGCCCGTCGGTCGACCACGTACACCAGGCGCCGCGGCAAGCGCGCGCCGCAGACCCGCGCCACCAGCCAGATGGCCATCACCGAGGTCTTGCCGAGGCCCGTGGGGATATCGAGGGCGGCTGGGCAATGCTCCTCGCGAAGCGCCTTTAAGAGACGCTCCTGCCAGGGGAACGCGCGGGGGACGCCCAGCGCGGCTGCGAGCCAGGTATTGGCTTGGTCGATGCTGACAGAGCTCATGCTGTTTCCTCGCGTTGACGTGCTCATCTCGGACTGCCCATTTGTAAACGACGCGTTTGTCCCAACCCGCTGGGCCGGATAGCGCGGGCTGAACGCTTTCTCAGTCTTGTAGTGGCTGCCCCGGGAGGCGCTCAGGCAGTCCAAGATTGTAAGCGTGCTTGTACTTCTGCCGAAGAAGAATCTGGCCTATTTGTGGGTGA
>CAZEWA010000289.1:0-6776 GCA_964515685.1 uncultured Polyangiales bacterium
CCCGAGAAAATCGCGCCCGAGCAGATCATGAGCTACCGCGGCGGCTACTTGCCCGAGACGCGCAGGCGCATCGAAGCGGGCTTGCGTGCGGGCGATATTCGCTGTGTGGTGGCTACCAATGCGCTCGAGTTGGGCATCGACATCGGCTGCTTGGACGCGGTGGTGTGCGCGGGCTATCCCGGAAGCGTGGCGGCGCTGTGGCAGCGCTTTGGGCGCGCGGGTCGCAGGCAGGAAGGCTCCGTGGCCGTGCTCGTGGCCTCCAGTGCGCCGCTCGATCAATACTGCGCGCTGTCGCCAGACAGCATTGTGGGTGCGCCTGTGGAGCACGCACGCATCGACCCGGACAATGTCGAGATTTTGGTGCAGCACCTCAAGTGCGCCGCGTTCGAGCTGCCGTTCGAGGAGGGCGAGCCCTTCGGCAGCGTGACCATCCAGGATACCACCGAAGCGCTGGAATTTTTAGCGAAACACGACCTGTTGCATCCGGTTTCGGGGCGCGAAGGTCGACGCGTGTTTCACTGGGCATCGGACGCCTATCCGGCCAACCACGTGTCCTTGCGCAGCGTGGGCTGGGACAATTTCGTGATCATCGAGCGCGAGAAAAACCTCGTGCTGGCCGAGATGGACTTCCGTTCCACGCACACGATGCTGCACGAGCAAGCCATCTACCAACATGAGGGCGAGCAGTTTCAGGTGGAGCGCCTCGACTTCGAGAACCACAAGGCCTTCGTGCGCCGGGTGGAGCCGGACTACTTCACTACCGCCATGACCTACACGCGCGTTGAAGTGATCGAGGAGGACAAGCATGCGCGCGAGACCGAGGGCGCACTGTCGGGGCTCGGCGAAGTGTCGGTGGTGGAGAAGGTCGTCGGGTACAAGAAGATCAAGTTCCACAGCCATGAAAACGTGGGCTACGGCGAAGTGCGACTGCCGGAGATGCAGATGCACACCACGGCGTTTTGGTGGATGGTACCCGAGGCTGTGGTGGAATCCCTGCCTTACGCGCGCGCGAGCGTGGTCGATGCCTTGCGCGGCTTTGGCAATGCGTTGCACACGGTGGCCGCCGTGGGCTTGATGATCGATCCGCGGGACTTGGGGCGCACCATCGGGGACCGCACAGACCCGGACGGACCACTCGGCAAGCGACGCGGAGCACCGGGCTTCGATCCCACGGTGTTCTTGTACGACTACATTCCCGGAGGCATCGGGCTTGCGCCGCGCTTGTATGAAGCGCGCGATGAGCTCTTGTGGCGTGCGCGAGCGGTCGCACTCGACTGCCAGTGCGAGGCGGGATGTCCTGCCTGCATCGGCCCTCAGGTCGCCCAGATCGTACTGCCGACAGGTCAGGTAGAGCAGCTCGATATGGGGCAAATCTCGCGTAAAAAAGTGATAGCGTCGTTGCTCGATGCGGTCGGGGTTGTGGCGCGTCACTAGCCGCACGGCAGATAGGGATACGTGTCGAAATTCGGTAACAAGCTTGGGCAGCTCGGGCGCCCGGTAGCCAAGGCAGCGCCGACAGTCCGTCTCGAAGCAGACGATTCGGTTGAGCGTGAGGGCAGGGGCGCGCATTCTGAAGTGGGTGCGGCGTTCCCCGAGAGCATGTTGCCGGGCGAGATTCTGGAGACAGATCTCGGACCGTTGCGCCGATGTGTCACCACGTTTTCAGAGATGCATTGCCATGGGGCGACTGCCGTCTCGTATGCCCTCGAGGCAGCCTCGCAGGACCTCTCGGTGCTGGCGCTCGACCCGAGTCTGGCCGAGGTCGATTTCTCGCGTGCGCTGTACCTCGACACGGAAACCACGGGGCTACTTGGCGGAGCGGGCACGCTGCCGTTCTTGGTGGGCATGGCGCGCTTCGAGGGGCGCTCCTTGGTGGTCGAGCAACTGCTACTCGAGCGACCGGGGCTCGAGGCGCCGATATTGACGAGACTCGGCGAGCTGCTTTCTGAAGCGAGTTGTATCGTAAGTTTCAACGGCAAGAGCTTCGACTGGCCGCTCCTGCGCACGCGCTACATTCTCAATCGCGTCAAGGCCCCAAAGGTGCCGGCCCACCTCGATTTGCTGCATTGCGCTCGGCGCGTGTACAAGCGGCGCCTCGGCACTGTGCGCTTGATCCATCTCGAGCAAGCCATCCTCGGCTTCGAACGCGTCGACGACTTGCCCGGTGAGCTGATACCCGAGACCTATCTCGCCTTTCTGCGTGGACGCGCAGGTGGCGGCACGCTCAGGCCTATCGTGGAGCACAACCTGAGCGACTTGGTCGCACTGCCCGCGCTGCTCGGCGAGATCGCGCGTCGCTTTGCTGGCGGCGAGGTCGAGGCCGATGCCTTGGGCAACAAGCATCAAGATGCACGCGATCAGCTCGGCTTTGCTCACGTCGCAGCGCGCGCGGACGATAGCTTGCGAGCGGTGTCTTGGGCCGAAGCCGCTGCGGAAAAAGAAGTGCGAGGTGAGCTTGCAGCAGAGGCTCTGTATCTATCTGGGACGCTCAAGCTGAAGCAGGGCGACCTTGCGGAAGCAGAGCGTGCATTTATCCAAGCCTTGAAAGTGCTGGATGCGCACTCAGCGCTTTCCGCGCGCGCCCACCTGGCCTTGGCCAAGCTCTTTGAGCACAAGCTCCAAAACATCGAGCGGGCGAGATTTCACGCCGAGCATACCGCGCTGGTTGAGGGCGCAGAAGCGAGTGTGCGCAGGCTGACGCGACTCACACGTAAGGCTGCCCGCGGCAGCTGCGTCGTCGAACCAAGTTAAATGCAGCGTGGGCGTAGCGTGGGCGTAGCGCTGCTATGCTGCGGCCCGTGCGCGCTTTTTGGCTTGGCGTCGGGATGATATTCGCGGTGGGCTGCTTTGCGGACCACCCAGTCACGCGTATTTCGCGTTCCGGCGTCGAGGCCCGCCGGGTCGAGGTGTTCGAGGAGGCGGACGAGAACGGCACCATGACGACCGCACCCGGAGATTTCGTTCTCACCGGAGGAGGATTGCATGTGGTGGTCGGCGGCTTTCTGCGCGAGGGAGACGCGCGCGGCGCCGTTCTCGAGATGGTCTTCGAAGGGAAAAAGAGCGGGACCAACGCCGTTTTGCACCGGCAAACCGTGTACGTGGATGGTGTCGAATGGCGGATTCGCATCAAGCGGATGCACCTGATCGAGCGGCGTAATGTTCCGGTGCTGCGCATCGAGGGAGAAGTCGCGTTGAGCGGGCGCACCATTGAAGTCTCGCGCGAGCTCTCGATAGGCAACGTGCCAGGGACGCTGTCGGTATCGACGCGGCTCTACAGCGAGCGGGGTGAGTACGATGTGCGGCTTGGAGCTCAACTTGTCTGGGGTGGGCCGCTCCCGTTCATGTCGAAAGAGGGCGTCCTCGACGACGAAGCCTGGCATCGCGGCGAGTGGGTGGGCGGCGAAGGCGCCAACGCGAGCGTGTGTTTTGGGTACCAACAGGGAAAGATTGCGGCCCGTGCGCGCTTTGAAGAGCGCGGAGGCGCAAAGCTGCTGTTGCGCACCGATGCGACCCAGGCCCAGCCGTTCAACTTGAAGCCCAGGGTTCCGCACTACGAAAAGAGCGCACTGGCCTTGGCGGCGCCGGGCGTTGCAGCGGCGGTGCGCAAGTTTGGCATGTGGCGCGGCAAGATGTTTCCCGAGTTCTGGGTGGACTTGCCCGAGCGTTTCGAGGGCCGCGAAGTTTTGCTTTTTGACGACGAGCGCCGTCCGATGTTGCAAGGCCGACCCGACGACGAAGGGCGCGTAGCCCTGCCGCTTGCCTATCCGGAGGAGGCGCCCCAAAGCTATACCGCAGTCGCCACGGCCTATGGTCATGCGTTGAGCGAGGAACTCACATTTCGTCCAGGCGAGCTCCGCTCGAGCGTGATGCGCATTCCGGAAGGCGGCCAGATTCGCGTGCGCGTGCGCGATGTTCGCACGCAGGAGCCGCTGTCGGCGCGCGTGCGCCTCTTGGCCCTCGAAGACACGAAAAAGCCCGCGTTAGGCCCCGATTATCGAGCTTCGGGAGCAGGGGACACGGTCATCACCACGACGGGCCAAGTGTCGATTCCGGTGCCGCGTGGGCGCTACAAAGTGCTTGTCACGCGTGGCCCTGAGTTTAGCCTCGTCGAGAAAGACGTCGATGTCACGGAGACGTTTAGCCCGCGAATCGATGCTGATCTTGCGCATCAAGTCGACCCCGGCGATTGGCTTGGCTGCGACCTCCATCTACACGCGGCGCCCAGTCCGGACAGCGAGGTAAGCATCGAAGACAGGCTTGCCTCCTTGGTTGCAGAGGGAGTGCGATTTGCGGTGGCGACCGACCACAACCATGTGACCGATTACGGCAGTGTGCTCGCCAAGCTACCCATCGAAGGGCTCGCGGTGGAGAGCGGCGTCGAAGTGACGACTGAAGCGCCCATCTTTGGCCACTTCAATGCGTATCCCTATCCGCTCGATCCTGTGCGCCCCGGAAATGGCGCACCTGCCTACAGTGGCGTCGACCCGGGCAGCTTGTTTCGCGCGTTGCACCAGGTGGATCCGGATCTCGTCGTGCAGGTCAATCATCCAAGGCTGCACGGAGGCATCGGCTACTTCGATGTGATGGGCGTGGACACGGCAACGGGCGTAGCGGACCCAAGTTTCAGTCTAGAGTTCGACACGCTCGAAGTGTTCAATGGTTTCGATCTAGGACAGCGCGCCAATGTGGATCAAGTCTTCGACGATTGGTTGAAGCTGCTGAGTCGCGGAAACCGCATCTTTGCGACGGGGTCGAGTGATTCGCATCAGGTGCGCTATCAGCTCGCCGGCTATCCGCGCACGTATGCTCAGGTGCCAGCTGTCGACCATAACGACCCGCGGGCCATCATCCGCGCCATCAAGGCTGGCGCGTCGTTCGTGACTTCGGGTCCGTTCCTCGAAGCAGAAATCGAAGGCGGAGGTCCGGGTACGACGGTCCTGAAAACCGGACCCAATGTTGCACTTTCGGTTCGTGTGCGCGCACCGGACTGGATGCCTGTGGAACAGGTGGAAGTGTTCGTGGGAACCGAGCGCGTGTTCACGAAAGCGGTCCCCAAGCTGAGCCTCCCGGCGAAGCGTGCACGTGCGGAACGCAGCAGCGTGCGCTTTGCCCAGAAGATTCCGCTGCGCATAACAGACGACACCTTTGTGGTGGTGCGCGTGTCGAGCAAGGAAACCATCGACCGTTTTTATGGGCGCTACGGGGTCGTAGCGATGGCCTTCAGCAACCCGATTTTCGTGGATGCCGACGGGGATGGTCGCACGCCGTGGTCTGTTCCCTAGGGCCGTGCTAACCCCGGCGTCGCATGTACAGGCTGATTTTCGAGCGTTTGTTTGCGCGGTTTGACGCGGAGACCATGCACAAGCTCGTCTTCGGGCTTTTGCGCCTTGCCCTGTGCCTGCCGTGGATGCGGACTTGGGTTCGCCGCTGGCTTGTTCCGGTGGATCCCACACTGCAAGTGACTGCCTTCGGTCGCACGCTCGACAGCCCCTTGGGTCTGGCGGCGGGCTTCGACAAGGACGCTACGGGCTTCGAGGCGTTGTACGCGCTCGGCTTCGGCTTCATCGAGATTGGGACGCTCACGGGGCAAGCCCAGCCGGGCAATCCATCGCCGCGCATGTTTCGCTTGGTTGAAGATCGCGCCCTCATCAATCGCCTCGGCTTCAACAACGGCGGCTCTGCCCATGCGGTTGCGCGTTTGAGCGTGCCGCGGAAGGTGCCGCTGGGCGTAAACATCGGTAAGACCAAGCTCGTTCCCGAAGCAGAGGCCGCAGCGGACTATCGCTTGAGCGCGGAGCGTCTGGCGTGTCACGCCGACTATTTTGTCGTCAATGTGAGCTCGCCCAACACGCCGGGGCTGCGCAACCTGCAGGCGGTGGAGCTTCTGCGGCCGCTCTTGCAGGAAGTACGCGCGGCCCTGGATGAAAAGAGTCCGAGCCGTCGCGTCCCGTTGTTTGTGAAGATTGCTCCGGATCTCGCGGATGAAGACATCGACGCCGTCGCAGACTTGAGCTTGGAGCTGGGCCTCGACGGCATCATCGCCACGAACACGACGATCTCTCGCGAAGGCTTGCGCACATCGAGCGTGCGTGTGGAAGGCTTTGGCGCGGGTGGTCTGAGCGGTGAGATCTTGCGTGCACGCTCGCTTTCGGTGCTCACACGGCTGCGTAAGAGGGTGGGCAACCAACTCGTACTCATCGGCGTGGGTGGTATCAGCAGCGCTGAAGACGCATTGGAGCGCATCTTGGCGGGTGCGACGCTCGTGCAGGCGTACACGGGTTTTGTCTACGGAGGGCCGCTCTGGCCGAGCCGCCTGCGCAAGGAGCTCGGACAACTGCTGCGTGCGCGTGGGTTTGCAAATGTCGATGCAGCCATTGGCGCATGCAGGGGGCATCCGTAGTGGGCTGAGCTGTGTGACTGCGCACACGTTCGCCGCGGGTCAGTCACTCGCTCTCCGCCCGTTCGCCCGGTGAGCGTGGCTTGAAAGACTCCCGAAGTGGCCTTGGATTGCGCAGTCGGACGTGCGAACGCGTACGCGGGAAGAAAACGGCGTGTGGAGCGTTTACTTTCCGGTGATTGCTTGAAGCCTAGCTCTGGCGGCTAGAAGTTTTAACGGGTACCGTCAGGACTACGGGGCAAGGATAAGCGACGTGCAGGGACCCGCCTGTGCGCGCCTTATGGTTCTCGCCTTACGGCGAGCCAGGAAAGCAGCGAGTTCCCTTTCGGTCATGATCAGTCTGACTGTACGATTTGCTCGTGCGCTATGGGCCTTTGGC
>CAZEWA010000290.1:0-2745 GCA_964515685.1 uncultured Polyangiales bacterium
ATCGGCACGCGCTTCTCTTGGGACTCAGCCATCGCTCTCCTCCACCGTGACAAGGTGCAATACCTTCTTGACCATGCCTCGGAAGGACGGCGTGTTGTCGACCGTGACCGAGCTGTGCGGACCGCGCAGGCCAAGCCCCAGCAGCACTTTGCGCTGATTGGGGATGCGTCCTGCGCCGCTCCGAATTTGCGTGACCTTGAGCTTGGGCTTCATAGCCAGATTCCTGTTCGAGTTGCTCGAGTTTTGCCCTCAAGGAGAGGGCCTTGGTGAAGGGCTCAGCCGGCAGAGCCCGAAAGCACCTGCTCGACGTTGAGGCCGCGACGACGGGCTACGTCATCCGCACTCTCGAGCCTGCGCATCGCGTCGAGCGTTGCGTGCACGACGTTGTGAGCGTTGGTGGTGCCTACGATTTTCGACAGTACGTCGCGAATTCCCGCTGCCTCAACGACAGCGCGAACGGCGCCGCCCGCGATAACGCCCGTTCCAGGGCTGGCAGGCTTGAGAATCACGCGCGCAGACCCGTGACGGCCAATCACCTCGTGGGTGATGGTGCCGTTCACAAGCGGTACCTTGTGAAGTGCCTTGCGTGCCTGATCGTTGCCCTTCCGGATCGAGTCAGGCACTTCGTTTGCCTTGCCGAGGCCCACGCCCACGTGACCGTGACCGTCGCCGACCACAATCAGAGCGCTGAAGCCGAAGCGACGGCCGCCCTTGACGACCTTGGCCACGCGGTTGATATGAACCACGCGCTCCTTAAGGTCCTCGAGCTGATTCGCGTCAATGTACGCCATCGAAGTATCTCCCTAAACCTGACCGATTAGAACTTGAGCCCCGCTTCGCGGGCGCCCTCGGCCAGCGCCTTGACGCGACCGTGGTAGAGATAGCCGTTGCGATCGAACACCACCTGCTCGATCCCCTTGTCTTTGAGGACCTTCGCGATGGCCGCGCCCACTGCCTTGGCTTCGTCGGTCTTGTTGCCCTCAACCGCACCCTTCACACCCTCAGATAGAGTGGAAACGGTGGCCAAAGTGGCACCCTTGCTGTCGTCGATCGCCTGCACGTAGATGTGCTTCGCACTGCGAAACACACTGATACGCGGTCGCTCTCCGTTGCCAGAGAGCTTTTTGCGAATACGACGCTTGCGTCGCGCGCGACCCTGTTCTTTCGCAAGCATGATCTTCCTTCTTCCGGCGGCGGGAACTTGCCCGCCTCAGTGCAATCGACCCGATGGCAACAACTACTTGCCCTTCGCGCCCGTCTTACCGGACTTGCCGGCCTTCATCTTAATCTTCTCGCCCATATAGCGCACGCCCTTGCCCTTGTAGGGTTCCGGCGGACGGAAAGAGCGGATTCGCGCTGCGGTCTGACCCAAAACTTCCTTGTCACAGGAGTCCAGGTGGATACGCGGGCGCTTGGTGCCGCCTTCGTCGAGGATCTCAACGCGGGCGTTCACGCTCTCGGGCAGCGGATACTTGATCTGGTGAGACAATCCCAAGGACAAGGTCAGCTCACGCCCCTTGAGCTCGGCACGATAGCCGACTCCGTAGAGGTCGAGCGCCTGAACGTATCCAGCGGATACGCCCTGGACCATGTTGGCGACGAGCGCCCGGGTGAGACCCTGAAACTTGGGTCCCTCAGTTCCGGCGTTCGGCACGATGCTGATCACAAGCTGATCGCCGTCCTTCGCTACGGCTACGAGCGGCGGAAGCTTACGAACCAGTGCTCCCTTGGGCCCCTTGAGCTTCACCGTGGAGGCTTCCACCGAAAACTCAACGCCACTGGGAAGGCCCACGGGGCGCTTGCCAACGCGAGACTGACGCTGCGTGTCTTGCGCGGTTTCCATCACCACACCTCGCAAAGGAACTCGCCGCCGATCTTCTCACGGCGGGCATCTTTGTCCGTCATGATGCCGCGCGACGTCGACAGGATGCCGATGCCGAGACCGTTCATGACCTTCGGGAGAGCGTCGTGACCGAGGTACAAGCGACGACCCGGACGGCTGCGACGACGCATGCCGGCGATCGCGCCCTGGTGGCCCTGGCCGTACTTGAGAACGATAACAAGCTTACCGGGAATGCCTTCCTCGGTGCGCACGTCGCCTACGTAGCCCTCACGCTTGAGGACCTCGGCGATGTGAAGCTTGAGCTGGGACAACGGAAGCTCTGCGCGCTCAAGGCGAGCAAGCTGCGCGTTCCGAATGCGGGCGAGCATGTCTGAAATGGGATCGGACGTCATGGCTCTCTCTTCTTACTTTCGGAACGGCATTCCGAGCTCGGCCAAGAGGGCTCGTCCTTGCTCGTCGTTCTTTGCGGTGGTCACGAAGGACACGTTCATGCCGTGGATACGGTCGACCTTGTCGTACTCGATCTCCGGGAACACGATCTGTTCGCGAATGCCCAAGGTGTAGTTGCCGCGGCCATCGAACGCGCGGGTGCTTACGCCGCGGAAATCGCGGACGCGTGGCAGGCCGAACGAGACCAAGCGATCAAAGAACTCCCACATGCGCTCTTTACGGAGCGTCACCATCGCGCCGATTGCCTGTCCTTCGCGGAGCTTGAAGCTCGAGATGGACTTCTTGGCGCGGGTAACAACCGGCTTCTGGCCGGCGATCATGCTGAGCTCGGTCACAGCCGCCTCGATGATCTTGCCGTTCTGGACGGCGCTACCCAGGCCCATGTTGAGCACGATCTTCTCGAGGCGCGGAACCTCCATCGAGCTCTTGTAGGAGAACTGCTTCTTGAGCGC
>CAZEWA010000290.1:2845-6766 GCA_964515685.1 uncultured Polyangiales bacterium
TTGTCGCCCTTTTTGATCTTGCTGGCCATCACACCACCTCGGGTGCGAGCGAAATGATCTTCATGAACTTCTTGCCGCGCAGCTCGCGTGCGACCGGTCCGAAGATGCGCGTCCCAATCGGCTCATTCTGAGCATTGATGAGAACGGCGCTATTGGTGTCGAACTTGATGTAGGAGCCGTCCGGGCGCTGGTACTCACGAGCCGTGCGAACCACGACTGCTTTCGCAACCTCGCCCTTCTTCACCTTTGCGTTCGGAAGCGCTTCCTGAACGGCCACGACGATTACATCGCCAAGGCCGGCATAGCGGCGCTGCGAACCACCAAGAACGCGGATGCACTGCACACGGCGTGCTCCGCTGTTGTCGGCTACGTCCAAATTGGTTTCGGTCTGAATCACGGCTAGACCTCCTCAGGACGCTCAAGCAAACGCACTGCGACCCAGCGCTTGGTGCGGGAGAGCGGGCGGCTTTCACGAATCTCGATGAGATCCGAGGTCCGGTACTCGTTGTTTTCGTCATGAGCGTGGAACCGCTTGCGGTTCTTGACGTACTTCCCGTAGACGGGATCGCGGTAGCGGGTGACCACTTCAACGACGACCGTCTTCTGCATACGACCGGACTTCGCCGTGTCGTTGACAACACGCCCCACCAGGTGGCGCTTGAAGCCGTGCTCGGCTTGCTGTTGATTGACTTCGCTCATGACTTCGCCTCAGCCTGGAGCTCGCGCTGACGCAACACCGTGTTGATGCGCGCGATATCGCGACGCAGACCGCGGAGCTTGGCCGAGGAATCCAGTTGGTTGGTGTGATTCTGGATGCGCGCCTTGAACAGCTCGCCCCTCAGCTCCTGAGCCTTGCCCTGAAGCTCTTCGCGGCTGAGCTCGCGAACTTGCTTGCGTGATTCGGCGGTTTTCACAGCTGTTCCTCGCGCTTCATGAACCGGGTTGGAAGGGGAAGCTTAATGCCGGCGAGCTTGAACGCTTCGCGCGCCATATCCTCACTTACACCACCAAGCTCGTACATCATGCGACCTGGTTTCACCAGTGCAACCCACTCTTCCACGCTGCCCTTACCGTGACCCATACGAGTCTCGAGGGGCTTCTTGGTGATAGGCTTGTCGGGGAAAATACGGATAAAGAGTTTTCCCTGACGCTTGGTAGCGCGCTGGATGGCCATACGAGCGGCCTCGATCTGGCGCGATGAGACGCGTCCAGGCTCAAGGGCCTGCAGGCCGAAATCGCCGAAGTCAACCTTCGACGCACTGTAAGAAAGGCCGCGGTTCTTGCCCTTCTGCTGCTTACGGAACTTGGTGCGTTTCGGAGAAAGCATGGAAAAACTCCGTGCGGCTCAGCGGGCTTGCGCCGGCAGCTTCTGGCGGCGGCGTTGGGGAAGGATCTCACCCTTGAAGATCCAGCACTTCACACCGATGGTGCCGTACGTCGTGAAAGCGGTTGCTTCCCCGAGTTCGATGTCGGCACGTAGGGTATGGAGCGGCACGCGACCTTCACGGTAGCTCTCGGTGCGGGCGATCTCGGCACCGCCGAGTCGGCCAGACGTACGGATACGTACGCCCTTGGCACCAAACTTAGTCGCCGTCTGCAACGCCTTCTTCATGGCGCGGCGGAAGGCCACACGACGCTCGAGCTGCGTGGCGATGTTCTCGGCCACGAGCTGCGCGTTCGTCTCTGCCTTGCGGATCTCCTGGATGTCGATGAACAGCTCGTTCTCGGTGAGCTTCTGAAGCTCGCCCTTGAGCTGGTCGACGCCCGCACCACGCTTACCGATAATGATACCGGGACGCGAAGTGTGGATAACCACCTTGGCTTTGCTGGCGGCACGCTCGATGTCGATGGCCGCAATCCCCGCGTGAGCGAACTTCTTCTTGATCGCCTTACGGAGCTTCTGGTCCTCGTGGAGCCAGCGCGCGTAGTTCTTATCTTCGTACCACTTGGACGCCCATGAGCGGTTGACGCCCAAGCGGAATCCATGAGGATGTGTCTTCTGACCCATAACTCAGGCCTCCTCGCGCGAGTCGAGCACGATGGTGATGTGACTCAGTCCCTTGGCGACTCGCGTAGCGCGTCCATGGGCACGCGGACGCCAACGACGCATATGCTTGTCGCCAGCTTTGTCCGCATGGATCGTCTTAATAAATAGGGCATCGAGGTCCACGCTCTGGTCTTTGACCTTCGCGTTGGCGATCGCGCTGTCGAGCAGCTTGGCTACGATCGGTGAGGCCGCCTTCTTCGTGAAGCGGAGCTCATCGAGTGCCAGGGCCGCGTTCTTACCGCGAACCATATCGCATACCATCCGCACTTTGCGGATGGAGATGCGCTGAAATCGTGCTTTCGCTATGGCTTCCATGAACGTTTTCCCGTCTTGCCTATGAGCCCAAAGACCTACGAAATTCCGGCGCTTTTTGCCCGATCCCGCGGGAAGTCGCCGGATCTAGCACGAGAGTCTCGGGGCCTCAAGGAGCGTCAGCGCTTACCCGTCTGGGGGTTGACCTTGGCTTTGCCCTTCTTATCGGCCGCGTGCCCGTGGAACGTGCGCGTGGGGGCAAATTCGCCGAGCTTGTGCCCGACCATGTTCTCCGTGACGAATACCGTCACGAACTTGCGTCCGTTGTGGACCGCGAAGGTGAGCCCGATGAACTCGGGGGTAATGGTGGAGCGACGTGACCAGGTCTTGATCAGCTTGCGCTCGCCCGACTGCTGGGACGACTCCACCTTTTCCAGCAGGTGGTGGTCGATGAAAGGACCCTTTTTGACTGAACGTGCCATCTAGCGCTCCGGGATCACTTCGCGTTACGGCGCTTGACAATGAACTTGTCGGTGCGCTTGTTGGTACGGGTCTTTTTGCCCTTGGCGAGCTGTCCCCAAGGAGAACAAGGATGACGTCCACCCGAGGTGCGCCCCTCACCACCGCCCATCGGGTGGTCAACGGGGTTCATGGTGACGCCGCGGTTGTGGGGCCGACGACCGAGCCAGCGAGAACGGCCAGCCTTGCCGCGAGAGATCTTCGAGTGCTCCAGGTTCGAAACCTGGCCGATGGTGGCACGGCAGTTGAGGTGGACCAACCGGACCTCGCCCGAAGGCAAGCGGACCTGGCCGTAGTCACCATCTTTTGCCATGAGCTGTGCGGCGGTACCTGCCGAGCGGACGAGCTGAGCGCCCTTTCCGATCTTCAACTCCAGGTTGTGCACCATGGTGCCGACCGGAATGAAGCGAAGCGGCATCGAGTTACCCGGCTTGATGTCCGCGTGACGCGACGACATGATCGTGTCGCCCACTGCGAGACCATCGGGAGCCAGGATGTACGCCTTCTCGCCATCCGCATAGCTGAGCAATGCGATGCGCGCCGTACGATTGGGATCGTACTGAAGAGAAGCGACCTTTGCAGGTACGCCGATCTTGTTGCGCTTGAAGTCGATGATGCGGTAGTGCTGCTTGTGACCGCCACCCCGAAAGCGCGAAGTAATGCGCCCGTGATGGTTGCGTCCCGCCGTCGTCGACTGGTGCTGTGTGAGCTTTTTTACGACCGTGTCGTTACCATCGAGGGCCTTGAAATCGGCAACCTCGTAGTAGCGACGAGCGGGCGAGCGAGGCTTGAATGCTTTGACAGCCATGGTGCTCAGGCTCCCTCGAAGAACTCGATCGTGTCGCCTTCTTTGACGGCCACGATGGCTTTTTTCCAGTTCTTGGTCTTGGCGTGCCCACGACCCATGCGGCGCATACGGCCGCGCACGATCATGGTGCGAACGTCGGTGACGGTGACTTTGAAGAGGCTTTCGACGGCCTCTCGGATTTGGATCTTGTTAGCGCGACGGTCGACCTCGAACAGGTACTGTTGCTGCGTCTCGCGCAGAACGTTCCCCTTCTCGGTCATGAGCAGCGGGCGCTTGATGATGTTCTCGACCTGCA
>CAZEWA010000291.1:0-5221 GCA_964515685.1 uncultured Polyangiales bacterium
GTTCTGAACGCCTTCAGTGCCCCACAGCGGTCGGAAGCGAAGCAGCGTCGCTGAGTCCATCAGCACTGAGCTGACGTTTCCGAGTGCGACGCGGGCGCGGTGGAGGATGGCGCAGCCGTGCGTGTCGAGGTCGCCCCAGTACAGCGTCTCGACATTGCGGAGCCACGGGATCTCGGCGAGGCTCACCACAGCGTTGCCTAAACCTACGAACGCCAGACAGCCCTCGATGTCTGCGAGCGCGAGACCAGACTCGAGGTTCTCGACGATGAGGCAGCGCGCGGGCGCGATGCGTAAGCGGGCAAGCTCGGCGAAAGGCACCTCGAGGTCGCCGAGACCGCCCACCTGGGCACGCAAATTCGGACACAGGATACGCAAACGCACCCGGGCGGGGAGCGGTGAGAGGCCACTCAGCGCGTAGAAGTCCGTGCCCGGGTCGCCAGGATAGAAGGCCCGGAGCAGCGACGTGACGAGCAAGCGACGCGACCCATCGAGCCACTTGGTGTCGAGACCTTCCACCGGGATCGCGCGCAGCGTGTGCCCAGAGCGGGGGTTCGAGAGCAGCCAGCGCAGCAGAACAGTAAGCCGCGTCCAGTCTTCGTCTGCGTAGTCCGCCAGCACGTCGAACCTACGCGCGAGCACCTTGGAGCTCGCGAGCACAGGCCAGAGCGTGGTGCACTGGACATACCGCTCCACGGCGCGAAGGTAGCGCTCTTCTTCGCCGAGCCAGCGCGCCACGTCGAGCGCTCCCGCGACCTCCACGTGTGTAGGCAAACGCTGCGCTCCGAGGCGCGGCCAGCGCACCTCTTCCCATTGCACCTGCGCGGGACCGCCAAAGCTCCTCCAGGCGTCGACCCAGGTGCGTACGCCCTGAGCATCGGCGCCCATATCTCGCTCGAGCGGCTTACCGAGCGCGAGCGCGAGCGGCCATGCGCCCTCCCCGGCGAGCCACTCCGGATGATGGAGCTGATAGCGCCTGCGCAAGTGCCGCTCGATGTCCTCGGGCAGGAGGAGCTTCTTAGCCATGGGAACTTTGATCGGGCAGCTTGAGCCGCTTGGTGTCCTCATCATAGTCGATGGGGAGCATGACAGAGACCTTACGGTCCTTGATGTAGACGAAGGAGGCGCCGCCGATGAAAGGCTCCAGCGTCATCACGGATTTGAGGGGCGTGGCCACCACCATCTGAAAGCCGAAGGTCCTGAAGATGTTCATGGCCATCGTGGTGAATTCGGAGTCTGCCTTGTCGAAGGCTTCGTCGAGCACCACCGTGGCATAGCTCGGGAGCGCACGGTCCTGACCGCCGAGCTGGTAGCGAAGCGCCGCCGCGAGACAGAAGGCCGAGAGCTTCTGCCGCTGGCCCCCCGACTTACCCGCGCCACTCCGATACACCTCGACCTCTACGTCGTTCTGGTCGAGCTCGCGGGCTACGAACTCCACGTGCTGACGCACGTCGAGCACGGTGTTGCGCCAGTTCCGGTCCGCCGTGTCGTGGCTCTTGAGGCGGTCGACCAGCGCCTTGAGCACCAAGAAGCGCTGCTCTACGACCTCACGCTCCGTCTCGAAGGAATGACTGAGCGCCTCCTTGAGGTCTTGCTTAAACTTGCGCACCTCCTCGATGGCCCGGTCCTTGGGCTCGATCACGAGATAGGTCCCAGGATTGAAGGCCGCCCGCAACAGACTCTCATTCACGAGCTCCAAGCGCTCGCGGATCGCCGTGCGCTCCAGGTCGAGCCGCGTGGAGAGCACCGTGAGGTTCTGGTCGCTCTGCTTGCGCAGGAGCTCCATGAACTTCTCTTCATGCCGCGGCAGCCCGTCGGTCTCGAGCTGCGTGAGCTTGTGGAAGTAGTCTTCTGCGCTGGCGAGGCTCGCATCGAGCCCGCCGCTCTCCGCTTGCCAGCGCCGATTGAACTCCTTGAAGGCTGCCTCGATATCGTGCTTGAGGTCCGCCGCGCGCACGCTGAGCCCCTTCGACTCGTCCGCGAGCGCGCGCACCACGTCGGTGGTGAGGCTCTCGAGGTTATCCAGCGTGACCTCCTTCTTGCTGGCGGCGAAGCGCTGCGCGAGGCCTTCCTCTTGGGTGGGAGTCAACGCCACGGACACCGCTTCTGCGAGGAGCGCGTCTAACGCTCGCTGATCTCGCTTTTGCTGCTGCTCACACTCACGCGCTCGCAACGCCTCCTCTTCGCGCGCCTTGTCTGCCCGGCGATAGACCCCATCCTGAACCTGGATCTGCTGGTCGAGCAACGTGAGCTCCGGCCGCGCGCTCCGCTCCCTGTCGATCTGCTGCTCCAGGCTCGCGACCGTTGCGCGCACACTCTCTGCGTCGATCTCAACCCAAGACAGGTTGGACAATTCGCTACTGTGAAGGAGCTCTGCGCGAAGCCGATTTTGCTCCCCATCGAGCGCCGAGAGCGCGGAGCCGAGCCCTGCAAGCTCACGCCCCAATTCTGCCGCCCGCTCTTTGTACAGCGCGAGCTTGTCGCGGTTGTCGAAGCCGAGCACCCAGCGCCTGCGGTCGTCGATACGGAAGCGGTCGTCTTTCTCGTGACGCGCGTGCCCCTGCTTCATCTGGCCCGACTGCGTGACCGCGCGGTTCGACTTCCGGAACGCGGCGAGACTCTCCACGCACTCGTAGTCGAAGCGCTCCGAAAGCTCGTGCCACAGCCACGTCGCCTGAGGTGCGTTGGACAGCGTAAGCTTGCGCAGCAGCGACTGAGAACCCGAGGAACGTGGACGCTCCTGGACCGGAAGGACCCGGTAATAGACCAGGCGCTGCCCCAGGTGCTCCTCGTTCACGAACGCGGACACCGCGCTGTAATGTCGCTCGTCGACCAAGAGCGACAGCGCGAACCCGTGGAGCACACGCTCGATCGCGCCCCGCCAGGCAGACTCCTCTTTCCTCACCTCGATGAGCTCGCCCACGAACGGCAGATTCTCTTCGGCGATGCCCGTGCCCTCCACGATCCTGGCGCGCAGCTCAAGCATTCTCGCCGGGATATTGGAGGGCTGCCGCTCCATGGCAGTGACCTCCTCACACACCTCCTGAAACTCCGCGCGCTTGGGGCGCTCCGCATCTCGCAGCGCGTTCTTGCGCGACTCCAGCTCACGCGTGATCTGCGAATCCTCTTCGACTCGGGTCTTGGCCTTCGTCACCACGCTCACGAACTCGGGCGCGCTGTCCGGCATAGCCCAGCCGAGCGCGCGACAAGCCGCCTCGGCCTGCCTCCGCCTCTTCTCGCGCTGCGGCAGCTCCTCCCGCACCCGACTCAATTCGCGCTGCAGACTCGCCAAGTCCGCGGCGAGTCCTTCGCGCTGAGCCTTGAGCTGATTGAGCGTGAGCAATTCTTGGTCGGCGCGCTCCCTGCGTAGCGCGCTCTCCACGCGAGCCCCTTCGGCGAGCACCGAGAACTGGTCGATCCGTACTCGCAAGAGCTCTTCCTTGCGCCGCTGCTTGTAGAAGGTGACGCCGAGATCGAGCTCCCTGAGGAGCGAGAGGTTCCGCTGCACCTGACCGAGCTCCGCATGTCGCTCGCGCGCCGGACTCAGCGCTTCGATTTGCTCGCGGGCGGCGACCACCGCCCGGTGGGCTGCGCTCAGTTCCTCGAACTCGTTCACCAAGCGCTCGGCCGCCGCGAACGTCTCGGGCGGATCGAGCATGAAGTCGCGCAAGAAGGAGTTCAGGTCCCCGAGGTTCTTGGCCGACTGGGTCTTGTGCAGCAGCCTGAGCGCGAGCTCGCTCTCGATGCCGAGTAAGCTGCGGAAACGCTCCTGGTACGCGCTGAACTCCGCCTTTACGAATGCGTCCGGTAGATCCTTCTTGAAGCGGCGCACCTCGAAGTCGTTCTCGGCGAAGAATTGGAGCTCGCGCACATCGAACTCGCGCTGCAGCACCAGGAACTGCTTCTTGACCTCTTGGGGAGAGGTCGCGTTGCCGCGCACCCAAAGCACCTGCGCCAGCACCACGGTACGGCCGAACCGGTTGCGGTAGGTGGCGGCTAGCGCAGACCAGGAGGTGCCATTGCGCAGGTACCGCGTGCTCTGCTCTCCGTGGTCGCCCGTCTGCTCTGCCCACGCGCCGCGCATGTAGCTCAGCACATTGCGATCTTTACCGCTGCGCTCGGCCTCACGCGCCGCCACGTTGAAGTCCACCCACTTGGGCGGCGTGAGCAACGCCGTGTGGGCGTCCAGTAAGGTCGATTTACCCGAGCCCGAAGGCCCTACGAACAGGTAGCCGGACTCCGCCACGTTCACCGTGACGACCCCGTCGAAGGTCCCCCAATTGTACGTCTGCAAGCGCACCAGGCGAAACTGCTCGCCTTGCCCGAGCACCTCGGCATCGCCCTGCTCCGCAGGTTCTTGGCCCTTCATGACTCGCCCTCTTCCCTTTCGGACGGCGCTCGCTCCTCGTCGAACACCCCGGCAGCACTCTCTCCCAGTCTCTGGTAGGTCGCCGTGAGCGACAGGATCTCTTCAGCCGAAAACAGCAGCTTGAGCGTGGGCGACACCTCGTAGCGCTCGTCTGAGCCGCGTAGCTTGCGCAGCAAGTTGAGCTCCTTGGCGCGCTCCACGGCGCCCGCCGTCTGCTTCGCGAACTTGGCCTGATCGCGGCTCTCGGCCGGCTGATACGGGGCGAGGTGCTCCTGCATCTCCTCGCGCGACACCACCGCGCGCTCCCCGCGCGCCTCCGCCAAGATGAGCTGCTCGCGCAAGAACAGGAGCAGCGCCGACTGCAGGAACGTGAGTGAAGCCCGGCGCAAGAGCACCGGGATCTCAAGCTCGGGATCCACGACTTGGCGCGTGTAGGCCACCTGCTGGTCGTGATCGACGACCAACTCGAGGAACAGCTCGTGCAGACGTGAACGAATCACACGCTCGTCACGCAGAAGCACGGGCCAGAGCTTGCTCTGCCGCTGCGCATCCACGGCGGGCCCCAAGAGGAGCTGAACGAGCACACGCCGGGTCTCGAGCGGTAGCTCACCAGCATCGCCCGCAAAGCTTCGCGCAGGGTTCGAGGCCTCGGAAGCTTCCTGAGACTCGTACCCAGCGTCTGTTGTTTCTGGTTCAGTCGACCAGCTCATGACCGCGCTCCCGTGTGAAATAGAGTGTGGGCACCCGCGCCCGACGATCCGCTTGGTCGTGCCCGCGCCAGCTCACGAGCTCAACCCCGGACGCGACCTCACCGTGCTTGGCCCCAAGCGCCACATAACCGACCACGCTGCCGAA
>CAZEWA010000291.1:5321-6754 GCA_964515685.1 uncultured Polyangiales bacterium
TCGGTCGCAAGCGCCCTGCGCTCGCGCGCGCCCCACATGAAGCGGATGGCTTGGACCGCATCGCTGCTGAGCTCGTACTGCTCCTCGCTCTCCCCCGGTGGAAGGCGCCGCGTGAGCCAGCCCTGCGACAACCAGTCCGCCAAATAGCCCTGGGGGCTCTGGGGCAGATCTTCCCCCACAGCCCGCAGTTCCTCGAGGGCTTGCCCGAGGCGCTCCACCAGGACCGACGCACCGAGCGTCTTCTCCCCCTCCAACAAGAGCTCCTGCAGCAACGCCATGAACAGCGGCGCCTTGTCGGCTGCCAGCAGGCTCCACATCGGTTTGGCGCGCAAGCTGCGCCAGGCGGCGACTCCGCGAGGGATGCGTCTCATGTTGCCTCATTGCATACGACTGATTTTTATATGCGTCTATTTTTTATATTGGCATATTTTTTATGCGCGCTAAGCTGGCAGCAAGATGAAGGAGCCCACCGTCCCGGCCGCGCCAACACCGTCTGCTCCCCAGCGTTGGAGTCAGGAACGCAGGCTCGAGTTCATCGACTTCAGACTGCGGTGGGACGGCCGCCTCAACCGCACGAATCTTACGGACTTCTTCGGCATCTCTGTGCCGCAAGCTTCGCTCGACATCGCGCGCTACGAAGAGCTTGCGCCCGGAAATCTCGTCTACGACCGCAGCGCGCGGGTATACGTCGCGGGTCCCCACTTTCGCGCGCTCTACCCCTCGAGCTCGCCGCAACGCTACATGGACGAGCTCCTGGCAGCCGAGCACGATGTCTCCCCGGAAGGCCCAAGCCTGCTCGGTTATCGTCCCCCTGTCACCACCCTCCCCCTCCTCCGCCGCGCGCTCGACGTCGACGTGGTCGTCGCGCTCTCGCGGGCCATCCGCGACAGGCTGGGACTGCGCGTCGTCTACCAGTCTATGAGTCGCACCCAGCCCCACGAGCGCGTGCTCTCCCCCCATTCTTTCGCCCACGATGGTCACCGCTTTCACGTGCGCGCCTTCTGCCACGAACGCGCTGATTTCCGAGACTTCGTGATCGGCCGCATCCTCGAAGTGCGCGGCACGGCGCCAGCAGGTCGCGACGCGACAGAAGACTGTGCCTGGCACAGCATGGTCGCGCTCGAGCTCGTGCCCCACCCCAAACTTGCTCCTGCACACCGTAAGGCCATCGCGCTCGACTACGGCATGACCGACGGGTGCGTGGTCCTCACATGCCGCCAGGCGTTTGTGTTTTACGTGCTCAAGCACTTTCGGCTCCACGTCACGGGTGTGGCGACCCTCGATCCCCGTGAGCATCCGATCGTCCTGAAGAACTGGCGCAACGTCGCCCGGGCCCTAGGCGACATCGGTACACGCGCGTAGCCCGACTCAAGAGTCGGAATGGAGCTTTCTGAAGTGCTCGTATCCTTCCTCGGTCGGCAACAGGCGCGGCA
>CAZEWA010000292.1:0-6738 GCA_964515685.1 uncultured Polyangiales bacterium
GGTTGAAGCTTGCCTGGCCGCTGCTCAAGCTCCGGCGCCGCTGTTCAAGCTCCGTGGGCTCGAACAGCGGCATAACCACTGGCCTTTTCGGAGCTGGCCCGCGCCGCCTGCGCGCTCACCCTGGCCCGACGTTGCCCTGCATAGGCCTACACCGCACACTCTGCGCACCTCAAACAGGCCAAGTGCCAAGGAGATGCTCATGACCACCACCGACCTCAGCTCAAGCCAGATCGACCGCATCGTCGCCCGCGCCATCAAGTTTTTGGGCGCCGCAAGCCAGGTGCCCGCCATCCGCGCGCGACTCGACCAGGGCGGCTACAACGAGCAGGAGCACAGCGCGGGCTGGACCCAGACGCTCGAGCTTCTCGGCTATCGCAAGCAACCCGAAGTCGCACTGCCTGCAGCACAGATCCGTCAGCGCCAGGCCACTGCCGAGCTCGACCAATGGGATGGCCCCGCCTTCGAGCGCGCACGCGCGGCGCTCGATCATCGCTTCCCCGCCCAGGCCACCTACGTGTTCGAAGGCCTCACCGCCAAGGTCGGCACCGAAGCAGTCGGCGCCGTGCGCACCTTCCTCGACCGCGTCGCGGCCTTACGCGACGGCAGCGATCCCAAGCGTGAAAAGCAGCGCGCAGAAGACGCTCAGGCCGCAGCGCTGCTCGCCACCCGTCGCATCGTCGACCAAGCTGAAGACACGCGCCTGCGCGCACTGCTCGACCAGGCCACAAGCCTCGCAGACTTGCCCGAGCTCAACGAGCCCGATCCCTCACAGCGAAAGCTCGCAGCCCGCGCTCTCGACGCCTGGCTACGCGATTGGCGTGGCACCGCACGCGTGCTCATCACGCGCCGCGACCACTTGATCCGCCTGGGCTTGGCGGAGCGGCGTAAGAGCGCAAACACGCTGGGTGGTGCAGGCGTCGATGCAGAAGAAGAGGAGGAAGAGGTCGCGGAGAATGGGCCTGGGGCATCTGCCGTGTTGGCGTGAGGACCAAGCGCCGCACCGCTCGACCTTCACCTACTCCAGCCGCCGCCCAAGGCCTGGTAGATGGCAACCATCGCGTGCATCTGCCGGTTTTTGGTCTCGATCAGCTCCATTTCGGCCTCCAGGGAATCGCGTCGAGTCAACAGGACTTCCATGTAGTCCGCGCGAGCGGACTGGAACAGAACGTTCGAGACCTCGATGGATTGGATGAGCGTGTCGACCTGCCGTGATTGCAGGTCGAAGCCCTTCTTTAGGTTTTCGATCGTGGCCAGCGTGTTCACGACCTCGGTGAATGCGTGCAGCAGCGTGCGTTCGTAGTTGAACACCGCCTGTAGCTGCTGGGCATTGGCCGCGTAGTATTTGGCCTTGATAGCCTTCCGGTTCAGCAGCGGCGCCGCCAGATTGCCCGCAACGTTGTAGAACAGCGACTCGGGTGTGGTGATGAGATGCTTCAGGTTGAACGCCTCGTAGCCAACGTTCGCATCGATGCTTAGCGACGGGTAGAAGGCCGCCTTGGCCGATTTCACGTCGAGCTTTGCGGCTTCCAGCTCTAGCTCCGCCTGCCTGACATCGGGGCGGTTGTCGAGCAGTTGTGACGGTATGCCGGCCTGAGTGACATCCACGAGTGGCGCTTTGAACCTCTCGGAGTTCCGCTTCACCGGCTGAGGGGGGCGCGCTAGTAAGAAGTTGATGCGATTCTCGGCTTCGATTCGCTGCTGCTCAAGGTCGTACTGGCGACTCTGATTCTTCAGCACTTCGGCATCGAACCGTTGCACAGCCAGCTGGGTCACCCGGGCCGCCTCCTTCTGCAGCTTGACGATCTCGAGCGCGTTCTGCTGAATTTCAATATTCCGCTTCAGGACATCGAGCTGGCTATCGAGCGCCATCAACTCGTAGTAGGAGCTTGCGACCTCCGCGACGAGCTGGGTCACCACGAAGTTCTTGCCCTCCACCGATGCGAGGTAGCGGTAGTTGGCTGCCTTTGCCGCGTTTCGTAGCTTCTTCCAGATGTCGACCTCCCACGAAGCCGCAAACCCTGCCGCGTACTGCTGCAGATGCTTCGGCACGCCCGTGGCTTCGTCCGCTACGCCGAACCTCGTGTACTTGCCCACCTTCTCAACGCCGGCCCCCACTCGCCCCTCTAGCCTCGGCAGGTACTCGCCCTGCCTGGCCATGATCTCGCTCTTGGCGATGAGGATCTCTTGCAGACGCATATTCAGCTCTTGGTTGTTCTTGAGCGCGGCGTCGATGAGTGCCCTGAGGTCAGGATCTGAAAAGAACTCATTCCATGTCTTCTGAGCGGAACTTGCAGCCTCTGAGGCGGCGCTACCGGCCGTAGCTTGCGAACCGCCGTAGCTCGCGGGAACCGCTCTATTCGCTTCTCGCGGTGGATTTTGCTGTAAGGAAGGAGCGCAACTCGAGCCGAGGACCAGGGCACAAGTCAGCGCGCCAACGCGACGCAGGACACCTTTCTTAGGCAGCATGGTGGGTAACCTCCTCGGTCACGGAGCGGTCTTCTTCATCTCTGATCAAAGCCTTACCTTCTGCAAGCGTACCGAAGATGAAGTACAGCCCGGGTACGACGATGACTCCGAAGATCGTTCCGAACAGCATGCCCCCGAGGGCAGAGGCTCCGATGGTACGGTTGCCCACGGCGCCGGGACCGGTTGCCGTCACGAGCGGGATGAGTCCAGCAATGAAGGCAAACGACGTCATCAAGATGGGACGGAAGCGAACCCTGGCGCCTTCGATCGCGGCGTCCAGCACGGACGCACCCTCGTGATGTTTCTGCACCGCGAATTCAACGATAAGCACAGCATTTTTTCCAAGGAGACCCACGAGCATGACGAGTCCAACCTGGGCATAGATGTCGTTGGCAAGTCCCATTAGCTTGAGCACCAAGAACGAACCAAAGACGCCCGCTGGCAAGGAGAGCACCACTGCGAGCGGCAGGATGAAGCTCTCGTATTGGGCTGCGAGGACCAAGTACACGAACAACAGCACGACCAAGAAGATGTAGAGGGCTTCGTTGCCGCGCGCGGCCTCATCGAAAGACAGGCCCTCCCAGGCAATGTCGTAGCCCCGTGGCAGCGTCTGCGCCGCGACCTCCTGAACGGCCTTGATGGCATCGCCGGAGGTGTATCCCGGCGCAGGTCCACCACGGATGGCTGACGAATTATACAAATTGTAGCGAGTTATCTCGTTCGGCCCCTGCCTCTCCTTCATCGTCATGAAGGCCGAGTAAGGAACCATCTCGTCGCGGTCGTTCTTGACGTACAGATTCAGGACGTCCGACGGCAGACGCCTGAATTCCGGACCAGCCTGCGTAAACACTTTGAAGAAGCGACCAAAGCGGACGAACCCCTGTTCGTAGGTGCTACCGATGAGGATGTCGAGGCTCTCCATCGCCTTGCCGATAGACACACCCTTCTGCATCGCCGCCGCATTATCGACAACGAGCTCGAACTGAGGATAGTTCGCGGCAAAGAACGTGAAGAGACCGGTCAACTCCTTGCGTTTGCGCAGCGCGTCCATGAACTCCATGTTGATGCGATCGAACTCGTGATAGTCAGTGCCGTTGGTCTTATCCAACATACGTAGAGAAAACCCACCTGCCGCGCCGTAGCCAGGGATCGCCGGAGGCTCGAAAAACTCGACGATCGCACCGATGCCCTTCGCTTTCTCCTCGAGCTCCTCGATGATCTCGTTGACCGAGTGCTTGCGTTCAGACCAGCCCTTCAGATTGATAAGGCACGTTCCTGCGTTCGAGCCACGTCCTTCGGTGAGAACCTCATACCCCGCCAGGGACGAAACCGAGGCGATGCCCTCGATCTTCTCTGCGATGCCTTGCAGCGTCCGGGCAACCTCATTCGTGCGCTCGAGGGTGGAGCCTGGAGGGGTCTGAATGATCGCGTAGATCATGCCCTGATCCTCGTTAGGCACAAACCCCGCCGGGAGGTCTTTGTTCACGGCAAAGATGCCGAAGCCAAACAGTGCCAACATGCCGAATGTGACGAATCTTCGGTTCGCGATAACTTTCAACAGAGCAACATACTTGCCCGTCGCCTTGTCGAACACGCGATTGAAGGCGCCGAGAAACATGGCGATGGGCGTGCGCCGCTTCGGCTTGCCGTGCTCGTTCTTAAGAATCATGGCGCACAGCACGGGTGTCAGCGTCAGCGCCACCATGCCGGACAGGATGATGGACGTCGCCATGGTGATGGAAAACTGACGGTAGAAGATTCCCACCGGACCCGTCATGAAGGCGACCGGCACGAACACAGAGGTCATCAGGAGTGTGATCGCAATCACCGCGCCGCTTATCTCACCTAAAACCTTCTTGACCGCGTTGTAGGGAGATAGGTTCTCCTCCGCCATCTTGGCGTGGACCGCCTCCACGACGACGATTGCGTCGTCGACCACGATGCCGATGGCGAGCACGAGTGCGAAAAGCGTGATCAGATTGATCGTGAGCCCAAACATCTGCATGAACACGAAAGCTCCGATCAACGACACCGGAACGGCGAGTGTCGGGATCAGCGTGGAGCGCCAGTCGCCCAGGAAGATGAACACCACCAAGGCCACGAGCACGAAGGCTTCGCCCAAGGTGTGGAGGACCTTCTCGATGGATGCATCCAGGAACGTGGAGACGTCGTAGCTTATCTCGTATTCCATCTGGGCAGGGAACGCATCGGCCTGTAGCTCCTTGAGCTTCTCCTTTACGCTCTCGATGACCTCGCTTGCGTTGCTTCCGTAGATCTGCTTCAGCACGATGGCCGCAGATGGCTTACCGTCCATGTTCGAATAGATGTCGAAGTACTCGCTGCCGAGCTCGACCTTGGCGATATCCTTTAGCTGCAGCGCCTCGCCGTCGGAATTGGCTCGAATGATGATCTTTTCGTACTGCTCGGGGCGGTTGAAGCGCCCCTCGTACGAAAGTACATATTCCAATGACTGCGCACGCTGGCCGGAGCTTTGTCCCAATCTGCCGGGGCGACCTATCACGCTTTGTTCGCCTATCGCCTTCATCACCTCTTCGGTCGATACGTTGTAGGCCCGCATTCGGTCGGGGTTGAGCCAGATGCGCATGGCGTAGTTTCGATTGCCTAGGATGCTGGCTTGCGCGATGCCTTTGATGCGTTGCAGCTCAGGGATGATGTTCACGTTCGCGAAGTTGTAGAGAAACTTCTCATCCGCGTTCTTGTCATGGCTGTACAGGTTGACGTACATCAGCATGCTGGGCTGTACGCGTGACACGACAACGCCCTCGAGCTGGATCAATGGGGGCAGCTTGTTCAGCGCCTGATCGACTCGGGTTTTGACATTGACCACCGCTTGGTTGGGATCCGTGTCTAAGTCGAAGATGACCTGAATCGTCGCTTCACCTGCGCTGGTCGCATCCGAAATCATGTACCTCATGCCCTGAACACCGTTGATCGAGCGTTCCAGAAGCACGAGCGCGGACTCGACCAACGTTTCGGCGCTGGCTCCCGGAAAGTCGATGGTGACGATGACGCGGGGTGGGGCAATCTCGGGAAACTGCGACACGGGACGTGTTCGGATCGCGAGGGCCCCGAGGAACAGAAACACGATCGACAAGACAATCGCGAGTACGGGTCTGTGGATGAATCTGCTAAACATCTGCTGCCCCAGTCGTGATGGGAATGTTCTCCGAATGGCCTATTTTTTCGGCAACGCCACGGCTACCACTGCACCGGGTCATGGAACTTTCGGCTCCAGGCTCGCGAGGACTTCCGACGGTTTCTGGTACGTCACGGCGATTTCGTTGCCGTCGCGAACCTTTCGCAAGCCGTCGATGAGGACCCTGTCCTGCTCGTTGAGACCGCTGTCGACGATGTACAGGTGCGGCATTTCATGGGCAACGCTGATCTCTCTTGACCTCACAATGTTGTGTTCGTCGACCACAAACACATATTTCTTGTCCAGCACCTCGAAGGTCGCCATCTGCGGGACGAGCAAGGCATTCTTGATGGGCATACTCATCAAGATCTTTCCGGTTTCGCCATGTCGCAGCAGGGCATTTGGATTCGCAAAGGCCGCGCGAAAAGCGATGTTCCCAGTTTCGTTGTTGAAGTCTGCCTCGATCGTTTCGATCTTTCCGATCTCTGGAAAGATCTGGCCGTTTGCCATCTTCAGCTTCACCGCTGTCGGCCTGTCGTCCTGAGCCTGAGACTTGTAGTCCAAGTATTCTGACTCGGTGACATTGAAATAGACCCACATCGTGCTGTTGTCAGACAACGTGGTGAGCAGGTCTCCCTCGTCCACGAGACTACCTAGCCGCGCCTGGAACCGCCCCATGATTCCAGAGAACGGAGCTCTGATGTCGGTGAAATCCCGGTGGACCTTTGCGAGTGCCCGCTCAGCCTGGGCCTTGTTCATCTTGGCCTTGGCCAGGGCGAGCTCGTTCGGCGAAACGACGTTACCGTCGGCGAGGACCTTCGTATTCTGGTACTCGATCTGAGTGAACTCTGCCTCCGCTTCCGCCTTTTCAAGCTCTGCCTGGTACAAGAGAGGCATGATTTGAAACATCTTCTTGCCGCTTTTGACGACATGCCCTTCATCGACGAAGATACCTTCCAGGTAGCCCCGCTCCTGCGCTCGCATCTCGATGTGTTGGATGGCGCGGATCTGGGACACATACTCCCTGGTGATTTCAGCGTCTCTTCGCACCGGATTCGTGACCGGGAACGTACCTTTCTCCTCGTGCTCGTGGTGCGATTCGTGTCGACAGCCGA
>CAZEWA010000293.1:0-6722 GCA_964515685.1 uncultured Polyangiales bacterium
ATGGCGCCGAGCGCGCAAAGGTCATCGCTCGCGCCACGATGGAACGTGTGCGCGATGCCATCGGGATTCAGGTTCGCAAATAGACGAGGAGGCGACAGCCGTGGAAAAGAGACCGTTTCGAGTGTTGGGCCTGCAGCAGATTGCCATCGGTGGACTCGACAAGTCGCGCCTCAAGAATCTGTGGGTGGACACGCTCGGCCTCGCGCTTGAAGGCAACTACAAGTCCGAGAAGGAAAACGTCGACGAGGACATCGCGGTCGCCGGGCGCGGCCCATTTCGCGTCGAGGTGGACCTCATGCAGCCCATCGATCCCGAGAAGAAGCCCAAGGTCAACGACCCGGCCCTCAACCACATCGGCCTCTGGGTCGATGACATTCACGCCGCCGTGGCGTGGCTAACGACCAAGGGCATGCGCTTTACACCGGGCGGCATTCGCAAGGGCGCAGCCGGCTACGACGTGACCTTCATTCACCCGAAGGGCGACGAGAAATCTCCCTTGAGCGGTGAAGGCGTGCTCATCGAACTCGTGCAAGCACCGCCAGACGTCATCCAGGCATTCGACGCACTCGCAGGTACGCACTGAAGCGCGGAGCGGCTCGTTCACCCGGGCCGCTTTTACTTCTTGGGTGCAGTCTCCGGACTCGGCGTGATCTCGGCCGTCGGGCGCGGCACAAGCGGCCCCGCCTGGGTCAGCGCAGCGTCATCGAGCAAGAGCAGTTCCTGCGCCATCTGGTACTCGTAAAAGCCGACCATGCCGGACGCGATTACCGACTTGAGCAGCGTGCGGGCGCCTGCCACATCGCCCACGCCCACGCGTCGAACGGCTTCGTAGAAGTCCGATTCGGTGCGCTCGCCGCGCGTCTTGGCCAAGCTCGAGAGCTTCGCGTAGTCGATGGTGCCAAGGCCGAACGATGCCAGGTGGCCCCACCATGCGTCCGAGCGCGACAGGCGCGTCAGCAGGCGATCCGCTTCCCCCGAGCTCGACAGATGAGCCCGAGCAGTCACAGCCTTCGCCCACAGGGAAAAATACGTCTTCCACTCGGGGTCGAGTGTGAGCTGGCGTTGCGCGCGCTGCACGATGGACTCCGCCAGCTCGGGCTCTGGAGGCGCCACCACCAGGTATGAGAGAATTTGCGCGTACGTCTCGCGGTTGTCGGGTGCAGCTTCCATGGCCAATTCGAAGGCCTCCGCCGATTCCTTTTTGCGATTGAGCCGGGACAGCAAGACACCACGCCGAATCTGCGAAAATGCGCGTTGCGGCGCCTCGTCGCTAGCTCTGCTAGCCAGGTTCCACAGCGCGAGGGCCTCCCCGTAGGAGCGTCGCCCCGAGGCTAGATCACCGCGCGCGCGCTCCACGTCGCCTATCTGCTCCACGATTTGTGCACGCGTCCGCACTTCATCGACGTCGCGTTGGCTCGTGCGCCCAAGCGCCTTGCGCAGATGCTCGTCGGCTGCATCGAAGCGCCCTATTCGCGCTTCAAGCTGCCCAAGCTGAATCAAGACACGCGTCGTTTCCCGGCGCGCCAAGCTGCTCTCGAAGTGCTGTCTGGCCCGCTCCACATTGCCGGCGCTCATCTCGGCAAGCCCCACTGCAAGCTCGAGCTCCTCGATGGCCACAGGCGGGGGCACGTCCGGAAAGCGCGTGACCCGCTCTGACAGAATCGCTCGCGCCTGCTCGGCCAGCGCCCGCGTTTCGCTCGGATCGCTGTCGAACATCTCACCGCGCATCAAGTTCGCGAGTACCTCGAGCGCCTCATCGTAGAGGTCGCGCTCGTCGGGAGAGAGTCGGATCGCCTCCGCGTAATCGGTGGTAGCTTCAGCGTAGTCATCCTCGCTCGCGGCAATCCGCCCCAAGCACTGAGGAAAGCGAGAATCGGCAGCGAAAGCACGAACGCCATACAGGCACAGGGTTCGCGCAATACTGATTTCGTTGCCCTCGATGTACACGCGAGATAGCGCCAACAGCGCATCGGGTGCATCGGGCTTTTTCTCCGCGACAATCTCGACCACCGTGCGAATCCGTGGCTCGAGCCCCGTCACCGTGTCGAGTTGCCGCAAGCGCGCAAGGGCACTCGCAAAGTCTTCGTGAGCGAGAAACACGCCAGCAAGATCGAGCGGCGCGCGACTGAGCGCCATCGTCGCTTCCCGGTACTCCTGGAACGAAAGCGCACCAGGCGTGGGCGGCGACTGCCCATCCGGGCCGAGCGCCTTGAGCAAGCCCTGCCTACGTTCGATGTACAGGTTTGCGAGCGTGTTGAGTACCTCGGGAGCAGGCGTCAAACGCGCGTGCTCCGCCATGACACTGATCAGCCCCGAAAGATGTTCGGAGACCCCACCGAGATTGGCGCGCGCCTCGTCGCTCCAGGCACGAAGTTGTTCGTATTGTTCTTTGGGCTCGTTGTTGTGCGGCTCGAGCTTCGACTCGATCCAAAGCGCAGACAGCACACGCGGCTCGTCGCCTCGCGGTTCGCCTGCGATGCGAATGTACTTCGCCAGCGAGAGCATCTCGGGCAGAAGTCCGCTCTCGAGTTCTTCGGGGTAGTACAGCGACGCGATACGCGCGAGTTTCTGCACCGCAGCGCCGTACTCCTCGGCTGCATGCACGCGTTCCGCCTCCGCCACGAGAAACCGCACGAGCTGCGCCCGCACTTCGACACGCTGGGGATCGCTCGGGCTCAGGCGCCGATAGGCCCGCTCCACGCGCGCCGCGCTGGCCGCATCCAAGATAGCGGGAACCGCGAGAGCGCTCGGTGCCGGTGCCGCAGGTTTCGCCCGCGACGCACAGCCCGTCGCAAGCGCCCCCAGCGCAAGGACGACAGAGAGTCCCTGGATGCGGGAGCGCAACCTTCGAAAGGAAACAGCTTCGGGCTTGGTCATGTGCTCCGCAGCTTAGCAATTCCAGTGAAGCGAAGCATACTTGCGAGGTGTTCGCGCGCGACGAAGGCAGTCTCTCCCTATTTCCCGCCCTCTTGCTGCTTGTATTGGCCGTTGGCTTGATGTTTGGGCTGGGCGAAGGACTCGCCGCCCTGTACGCCCTCACCCACTCCACCTCGCTGCTCGAGGCCGAGCGCCATGTGCGGGGTGACCTAGTCAGCCTAACGCTCGTTCAAGCGGCTGCGATGGGGACAAGTTTGCTCGTAGGCCTGCGCCTCATCGCCCCAGACGCCCCCCTACGCACGGCACTCTCGTTGCGCCCCGTGCTCGGTAAAACGCTGGGTCTTTGTCTCGCGGCGGGGGCGTGCCTGCAATTTCCCCTCACGGAGCTCGCCAACGTGCTCCACAACTACGTCTTCGGCCCCGACCCCATCGAGCAACAACTCGCTCTCCAGAACCTGCTCGAAGCGCGCAACTTCATGCAAGGCCTGCTGGTGGTGGGCTCCCTGGCTGGCGTCATCCCGCTGGTGGAAGAGCTCCTGTTTCGTGGCTTATTTTTGTTTGGTCTGAGCCGCCGCTACGGTCCCTTTTTCGGAGTGCTTTTCAGCGCTGTTCTCTTCGGAATCGTGCATTTGGGCGCCGTTCCCGCCCTCTATGCAACCGTGGCCGGCCTGCTGCTCGGCTGGCTTGCCCTCGCTACGCGCTCCATCTGGCCTGGCGTGGCGCTCCATGCGGCTTTCAATGCCGTCCCCGTGCTCTTTCCCTCCCATGTGGTCACGATTCCCGGTTTCAACGTCCCGTCAGATGAGCCCGCACATCTGCCGCTCTGGCTCTCCTTGCTTCCCTTGATACTTGGCCTCTTGTTGCTAGCCGCCGTGCGGCGCATCGAGTACGCACAAGGCGATGAGTGAGCTCGAAAAAGCATCCTACCGCCCGCCCGCCGAACGCCCCGCGCCCGTCGGCCCGCGTACCGGACTATGCCTCTGCGGGGGCGGCGTCACAGGAGCCCTCTACGAAGTGGGCTGTCTCGCAGCGCTCGAAGACTTCTTTTACGGCTTCCACGCCTGTGACTTCGACGCTTTTGTCGGCACGGGCGCAGGGGCAACGGTCGCCATGGCTCTGGCCGGAGGCATGCGCGCAGGCAGGCTCTATCGCGCCCTGCTCGATCCAGCCGACGACTTCTTTCCGCTGCGCCGACAGCACATGTTCAGCTTCCACGGCGCCGAGTTCAAGCGCGTGGTCTCCACGTTGGCCCTAGCCGGTCGCCGCGCAGTGGGGGCCCTTATCGCAAGCCCACTCGATACCGACGTGTGGAACGAACTCGAGCGCTTTGTCGACTCGCTGCCAGCGGGCTTGTTCAGCCTCGGTGCGTACGAGAAGTTCCTCTCGGATTTCATGGAGCGTCGGGCCATCGGAGCTGATTTTCGAGACCTTCCACGCCCGCTTGCGCTCATCGCGTTCGACTTGGATGCCGGCGAGCGGCGCGTGTTCGGCGCAGCGCCCCACGTCGATGTCCCCGTCGCTCAGGCAGTCGCAGCAGCGTCCGCTATCCCGATTCTTTTCGCCCCCGTGCGTGTGCGCGACCGGGACTACATCGACGCAGGCCTCGGCGACATCGCGCACGTCGATGTGGCGGTTGCACTCGGTTCCGAGGCTGTGTTGGTGCTGAACCCCATGGTGCCGATTCGCTCCGAGGTCCACTTGCGGGACATCCCCACCGGCCACGGCGCCATGAAGCGAGTGCGCGATAAGGGCCTTTTGTGGGTGTACAATCAGTCCATGCGCATCCGTAGCGAAACGCGCCTGCAAGCAGGCCTTACTCGCTATCGCGAAGCCCACCCTGATACGGAGATCTTACTCCTCGAACCAGACCCGAGTGATGCCACCCTGTTCATGCATTCACCCATGAACTTCGCGGCCAGGCGCGCGATCCTTACACACGCTTACACAACGACCTATCAGGCCTTACGCGTGCCCAGCTCAAATCTCCGCAACTTGATTGCACGACGGGGCTTTGCACCGAAAGAGTAGTGTAGACTTTTCGCCAGTGCGTCTCCCCAGACGCCAAAACAGAAAGGTGTCGGGCTTGCCGGGGAAACGCGTTCAGACCCGCAACGAGGACATCACCCTGGAAATTCAGATTCCAGAGGGGGTTCGCTCCAAGCAAAGCGCCTTTGCGCTGCACGTGGTGAAAGGAACGCGCGCGGGCGAAATCCTGGCGCTCGAGGCTCACCAGGTTGTGCTCGGCCGCGGCATCGAGGCAGATCTGCGCGTCGACGACCCAAGCCTCTCGCGGATGCACGCGCGTTTCGAACGGCAAGGTGAGAGCTTGCTGGTCACAGATCTGGCCAGTCGCAACGGCACCTTCGTGGAAGGTCAACGCCTCGTCGACACCCATTGGCTCAAAAGTGGAGAGCTCATCACCGTGGGCAGCGTAGTGCTGCGCTTTGCCCGCCACGATGTGGAAGAGCTGCAGCAGACCCGGGCGCTTTACGAAGCCGCGGTCCGCGACCGCCTCACCGGACTCCACAACCGCGGCTACTTCGATGATCGGATCGCCGCCGAATACGCCTTCGTGAAACGCCATGGCGGCCACCTCGCGGTGCTCCTGCTCGACCTAGACCACTTCAAACAGGTCAACGATACCCACGGGCACGCCGCTGGCGACGCAGTGCTGCGCGCTACGGCCAAGACCGTATTCGAGAGCCTGCGGGCCGAGGACGTGGCCGCGCGCTACGGCGGCGAGGAATTCGTGGTGTTGGCTCGCGGCACCGACGCAGCGGGAGCGCAGATCTTGGCGGAGCGCCTCCGGGAGCGCATCGGCCAGACCGAGGTCGAGCATCAAGACGTGCGCCTCAAGGTAACCACCAGTGTAGGCGTGGCGGTGCTGGGGAAGGAACTCGCATACCGCTCCCCGATCGAATTGCTCGCCGGCGCCGACGTGGCCCTCTACGCCAGCAAGCACGCAGGGCGGAATCGCGTGACACTGCACGATGCTCCAGAGGCCCAACCGCGGCCGCGCGCTGACAAGCCCGACGGCTCCTACGCCATCCACAGCCCGGGCACAACAGAGCAGGTTCAGCTGCGCCGCAAGCAGCGCGAACCCTGAGTAAAATCAAGTAGTCCGCGCGTCAGGGCGTAAGCCAGCTCAGGTCAGACGCTTCTTCTCGTACGCCTCGGGCGTGTAGGTGTTGAGCGCAAGCGCGTGGATGGGCCCCTTCATGAGATCGCCAAGGGCCCGGTATACAGCTTGATGCTGAGCGACGCGGGTCAGTCCCTGAAATTTGCCGCTGACGATGGTGGCCTGGTAGTGATCCCGCGTGCCCGTCAGATCCTCGATTTGGAGGACTTGGGCATCGGGGAACGCGTCACGCAAAAGACGCTCGATTTCGCTGGGCTCGATCATGGAGACGCACCGTACCTTGTCCGACAGCCGATGACGAATCGGGAAAGCAGACTTTCTGCGGGCCTTTGGAATCTCCGCCAGCATGACCGTTGTTCGGGCCGCATCTGCACGCACTGCAGGTAAGTCTCATGAAACGAGTTGAAGCGAGGAACGCATCATTACGTCCGGCCATCACGTGTGTGTAACAGACGCAGAATGGCCCTCTCGATGCCTTTTTTGACGCACTTTTTCTCAACGGGGGCCGCCCTTGGCGTGCTACCGTCGCGCCCGGTCGACCGGGGGCTGAGCGGGTCGAAGGACCGAGAACCGGGCACAAGCTGCGCCGCGTTCACGCACGATTTCAACGCCTCCAGATGATACAGGAATGAAGGGGATATACATGAAGCTGAGCATGAAACAGTTGGGCGGCATCTTGGGCGCCGCCGCGCTCTCCATCGGGGGC
>CAZEWA010000294.1:0-6680 GCA_964515685.1 uncultured Polyangiales bacterium
CACGGGCACGGGCACGCTTACGAGCCAGACCCAGAAAATAGGGACAGACCCTAGCGTACGATGTAAATTGGTTGTACAACCAATTTATGGCGCGCCCCAAGAATACCGAGGAACGACGCACGCAAATTGTCGAGGGACTGCTGCGCGCGATGGGCGAGCACGGCTACGACGGCGCGTCGGTGCCGCGCATTGCAGAAGCCGCGGGTCTTGCACCAGGGCTTGTGCACTATCACTTCGCGAGCAAACTAGATATTCTCTTGGCGCTGATCGAGCTGCTGCGCGAACGTGTGATGGCACGCTTCGAGCGGCGCTCTGCGGCAGCGAATTCGGCGCGCGCGCGGCTCTACGCTTTTTTGGATGCGCATGTGGCTCTAGGCAAGGATGCAGACCCGAATGCCGTGGCTTGTTGGGTCGCGATCGGCGCGGAGTCGCTGCGCCAAGAAGCTGTGCAACGGGCCTACAAGAAGGTCGCTCGCCATACGCTCGAGCGCCTCGAGCAGCTGGTGTGCGCCACGTTGCGAGACGAGGGGCGCGACCCCGGCGCAGCAGCGGAGATCGCGGCCGGTCTGCTTTCGGCTGTGTATGGCTGCTACCAGCTTGCGATCGCTGCCCACGCAGCTCCGCAAGGCTTTGCGGCCCCCACGTTGCGACGCATGGCAGATGGCTTGTTGGCTGCTCAACCGGAGTCATGTACATGACGTACACGCTATCCATCGACGCTGGGTTGCCCCCGCTGCGCTTGAGCAGCGGCCGTGTCTGCAGCATTGCGTGCCCCTACGTACCGGGCTTGTCGGACTACTACGTGCTCACAGTGCAAACGCCAGACCCGCCGGCGCGTCTCAGCGAGCTCGACGAACTGGCTGTGCTGGCTCAAGCGGTGGGGCGCGCGCTCGCGCAGCGCCGCTTCGGCGATCCCGAATGTTACAGCGTGATCTTCAACGCGGGCCGCACCCGTCGCCACCCTTGGCCCCACTATCATTTGTTGCTCGCCGATTCGGTCTACGCCAAGCGTCGTGCCTTCACGCTACTGCAGCTCAAGCACGTGCTGCGCTACCTTCGTCCGAAGGCTAAGCTCGCAGCGGGACGTGCGCCGTGTTGAACACGCATCCACTCGAGCGCCGTTTGGCATTTCACCTGAGCGGGCTGTGTGGCGATAGCGCAGCTCGTGGGGCCGCCACGCTCTGGCCCGAGCTCGTGCGCGCCTACGGCGAAGCGCAGCGGCACTACCACACACTCGAGCACGTGGCGCAGTGTCTGGCGTGGCTCGACTGGTGCTTTTCCCTGGCGGAGCGTCCTTGCGAGCTGGCTCTCGCGCTTTGGTTCCACGACTACGTCTACGATCCTGCCCGACACGACAACGAAGCGCGCAGCGCCGCTGCGGCGCGCTGCATGCTTGCGCGACTGGGCACGCCGGTAGACGCGTTGGAACGTATTGAGGCCATGATCCTGGCGACGGCAGGCCATGCCGTGAGTGAGGGCGACCTCGGCTTACTGCTCGATATCGACTTAGCAATCCTGGGGGCGGAACCCATAGAGTTTGCTCGCTTCGAAGCCCAGGTGCGTGAAGAGTACCGCGCCGTAAGCGAGCCAGCGTATGCACAGGGCCGTGCGAGAGCGTTGCGTACGTTGCGTGCGCGCGAGCCGATTTACAGCACGCCGTTTTTGCGCGCAGAGCTGGAAGACCGCGCCCAAGTCAATCTATGCTGCGCTCTTGATCGGTGGGACGCGACTGCGCACATGCATTCACTCACCCGCTAGATGCCTATCCCGGTAGGAGCCCGCGTCCTTGCAAAAGCCTAGCTCACGCCCGACAATGAAGTGAAGCAGCGCGAGGAGTAAGCCGTGACTCGTTCGTACGTAGAAACCACCCATCCTGTTTTCAATCAACCGAGCCCGCGTGAGGATTACGATGCATTTCACACGGACCTAGCGCTGCGAGAGGCTGTGGCGCGCGAGGCGCCGGCCTGGGTTACGCCGAAAGTGTCGAGCTACGGTCCCATCGTGGGCAGCCGAGAGACGCAGGAGCTGGCTGCGCTCGCGAACAAGTTCTCGCCGGAGCTTCGCACGCACGATCGCTACGGACATCGCATCGACGAAGTGGAGTTTCATCCGGCCTACCATACGCTGATGGAGCAGGCGACGGCCCATGGCGTCCATTCACTCACGTGGTCTGAGGGCAAGCGCGGCGGCCACGTGGCGCACGCGGCGCTTTCCTATCTGCATACGCAGGCCGAAGCGGGCACGAGTTGTCCGCTCACGATGACGCACGCGTCTGTGCCCTCGTTGCGCGTGCAGCCTGAGCTCGCGGCCTTCTGGGAGCCCAAGGTTTCATGCGCTGCTTACGACAAACGCATGATCCCTGCGCACGAGAAGACGAGTGCGACCATCGGCATGGCGATGACCGAGAAGCAGGGCGGGTCGGACGTGCGCGCCAACACTACGCGCGCTGTGCCCATTTCCGCTTCAGGACCCGGCCAAGCCTACGAGCTCACGGGTCACAAGTGGTTCTGCTCTGCGCCGATGAGCGACGCTTTTCTGACGCTCGCGCAGACAGATAGCGGACCGTCGTGCTTCTTAGTGCCGCGTTTCTTGCCGGATGGGACGCGCAATCGATTCTTCTTGCAACGTCTGAAAAACAAGCTTGGAAACCGTGCGAATGCTTCGAGCGAAGTGGAGTACGACCGAACCTTTGCGCAGTTGATAGGCGAAGAAGGGCGCGGCGTGAGAACCATTCTCGAAATGGTCGGGCAGACCCGTGTGGACTGTGCCGCGGGCTCTGCAGGCTTGATGCGCCAGGGAGTGACCGAGGCCATCCACCACTGTCGCGAGCGCAGTGCCTTCGGCAAGCGCCTCTCCGAGCAAGCCTTAATGCAGAGCGTGCTCGCAGATTTGTGTTTGGAAGTGGAGGCCGCGACGGCGCTGGCCATGCGTGTGGCGCGCAGTCATGACGATGCGCATTCCGATCCGGAGTCGCGCGCGTTTGCCCGCATCGCCACGCCCATCGCAAAGTACTGGGTGACCCATCGCGCTCCGCAGGCGCTGTTCGAGGCCATGGAGTGTTTGGGCGGCGGCGGCTATGTGGAGGAGAGCGCGCTGCCGCGTCTCTACCGCGAAGCGCCTGTCAACAGCATCTGGGAAGGTTCGGGCAATGTGCAGTGCCTCGATGTGCTGCGTGCGCTGAGCCGAGAGCCAGAGTGTTTCGAAGCGCTGGCTTTGGAGATTCGGCGCGGGCTGTGCGGTGAAGTTGACGAAACGCATGCCGCGCTGCGCGCTATCACGCAAAGCCTCACGGACCCAGCTGAGCTTCCGCTGCTCGAGCGACGAGCACGTTACATTGTGGAGCGCTTGGCGACCGCGTTGTGTGGCAGCTTGCTCGTGCGCCATGCTCCGAGCTTTGTGGCCGATGCTTACGTGGCTACGCGCCTCGCGGGCGGTCGCGGCTCTGAATACGGCTCGCTCGGCGTGGACTTGGATGCAACACGTATCTTGGAGCGTGCGCTACCCGCCTGAATCCTGGGCTCAGCGTCCCCTGGGCGGCGGCCCACCCGGGCCAGGTTTAGGCACATCGTGGAGCAGGCGGCTCCGCGCCAAAAGCGCGCGCTCCTCGGCTGTGGTGTTTGAAGCGGCTTCAAGCAACGCATCGTGCAGCTTCTTTTGACCATCGTGGGTCGCCGCCCGTAGCCCTTCGAGCGCTTGGGCGAGGTCCTCACGCTTGAACGGCTCGGCTGTCAGCGCCACGACTACGGCGCTGCGTGCCCGCTGCACCTCTTTGCGCTGTGCGCGCAGGGTGGAGGAATGCGGGCCAAATAGACGTGCTACGTGCGCCGGGTCGAAGTTACGGCCTTCGCCAGCGGGAACCATGCCGGGCATGGGTGGATGAACTCTACGTGCGACGCCAAAGCCGAGCAGGAAGAGATTGATGGCGAGCGAAAGGCCGAGGCCCCACGCAAGCTTTTTAGCCAGGGGACTCACTCCAGTTCTCCTTCGAAATAGCCGAGGTCACTCATCAGCTCGGTGCCCAAGGCAAGCTCACTCAGCTCCGAAAGCGCGAGGTCGTCGCTGTACTCATCACTGCCTGTTTGAATCACGTACGTGGCTTCGCTCTCTGATTGCTGCACGCCGGTCACTACGCCGAGTAGTAGAGCTGCCGCTGCGGCAAAGCTCGAGAGCGCACGACTCTTCTTCGGCATGAACTGCAGGAGCACGCCCTTTTGTGCATTGCGCTCTGGAATCTTGTGCAGAGCGTCCATCAAGGACTGCGAAGGGGCCGCCTCTGCTTCGGCTTCACCGAGCAACGCGTCGAGCGCCTTGGCTTCGGCCCAGGCTTTCCGGGCCGGCTCTGAATCCCTGAGCAGGGCTTCTACTTGGCCATGTTCGGAGCCCGGAAAGCGCGCAAGGTTTGCACCGTACGTGTCCAAGAGCTGCGTGAGGCGCTCGAGAGAGAGTGGGCTTGGGCTTTGGTTTTGCATGGTCATCCCACGTGCTCCTCGTTGAGGCGCGACAAGCGTTCTCGTAACGTTCTTCGTGCACGTGAAAGTAGAGACTCCAGAGCTTCTACGGACACGTCTAAAATTCCTGCGGCTTCCACATTCGAGATGCCTTCGAAGTGCACGAGGCTGAGGGCTGCCCGTTGCCGCTCCGGCAGCGCTCCCACCTCGGCTTGCACTTGCTGCGCGCGAGTGCGCAGCGTGAGTTCCCGGCTTGGCCTATCTTCCGACACAAGCTCTTCGAGGGCATCGGCATCGCTCGGGCGACGCGCACGCAGATGATCGACACACAGATTGTGGACGATGCGGTGCAAGAACGTGCTCAGGCGAGCTTCCGCGCGGTAGCTCGGGGCATTCTTCCATAACCTGAGAAACGCTTCTTGCACGACATCCTCCGCTTCGCTCGAACCGCGCAGCATACGTCTGGCGTGGGCTGTGACCGAAGCCGCGTGACGAGTGGTGAGGGTCCGGAAAGCCGCCTTATCGCCTTCCGCCACGCGCTCCATCAACAGGTGATCGTCGTCTGGGTTCTGCACCGCTTATCCTGACCACTTGTAGCGCGTGACGCGCGCTATGCCCATTCAGCGAGCCTTAGGCTCCCCGCGTGCCTGGTCTTTGCCTGGGCCGCCGCGTCCGTGCGTGCCGCGAAATGCCTTGGCCTCGTCTTGCGTGATCTTGCCGTCGTTGTTGGCGTCCAGCTTTTGCATGCGCTCCTTAGCTTTGGCCACAAAATCTGCCTTGGTCAGGACGGTATCTCCCGCGCGGTCGCCGGGGGCCCTGTCGCCGCGGGGGCCCTTGTGGCCATGCTTGGGTCCGAAGTTCGCCATTTCTTCGTAGCTCAGCGTGCCGCTCTTATCGGCGTCGAGGCGATTGAATAGCTCGTCGGGCATGCGCTCGACCTCGTTGCGGTCGAGGACGCCGTTGTCGTTTTTGTCGCGGTCTTCGAAGTGCGCGGACTTTCTGCGCTCATGGGCCGCCTTGCGTTCTTCAGGCGTGACCTTGCCGTCCTTGTTGGTGTCGAGCTCTGCAAAATGCTTCTGAGCCGCCGCCTCAACTTCTTGGCTCGTGACCACGCCGTCCTTGTTGGTGTCGAGCTTTTCGAAGAGCCCAGGGCCGCCATGATGGGCGGCTGCGATGCTAACGCCAGCAAGGGTGCCGAGGGTTGAAATCAAGAGCCAGTTCGTCTTCTTCATGCCGTTGTTCCTGCCTTCCTGTCTGTGCAAACGGGGCAGGGGCGGAAATCCGTCGCGGCTCTTCGATCTTTTTGTCGGTGCCAGGGTAGGACGCTGCGGCACATCGCTCACATGGCCGGGGAGGGCCCACGTTTCCGTGCCGGGGCAGCTCTGCGCAAACTAGTTCAAACGCCAAAAGCGCCGTGCCCAGGCGGGTCTCGCCAGGGGCAAAGCGCTCTTTGCTAGCTCGGCGATGGCCTATGCGAGACAGGCCAGGCGCAGCGCTCTACATCCGCAACAACTCAGAGGACGTCGACCGGAGGAGGCTCCACAGGTGTCTCAGCCGGAGGCTGAGGGCTCGGCGGGTTGGGCTTCCCGGTGCAGGTGCCTCCATCGGAGTCAGAATCCGAGTCGGAGTCCGTATCCGAATCTGTGTCGGAGTCTGTGTCGGAATCGGAGTCCGTGTCTCCGTCACAATCGCTGTCACTGTCGCTGTCCGTGTCGAAATCGCTGTCGCTATCTGCGTCACTGCGATTCGAGGCGTTCGCCGCGGCGGCTGGGTCGTCATTACCGAGCGCACCTTCGAACGCGTTCACGCGCGCGTCGGGTTCACCACATGCGGCAAGCAGCAACACGACTGCAAGCGAGAGTGGAGAGAGCAAGCTTTTTTCCTGCATCGAGAGAGCTCCTGAGGTTGTCTACGAAAAGGCCGCAAAGGCCTCCCCACACCCATGGCCGCACTCGGGCGCATCCGTGGGCACGCACCTTCTCGGCACGCACTTTTCAGGATTTTGCGAGAGCACGCCCACGGATGCACACGCCCTTGGCCATTGCAGTAAAAAGGCGACTTTTCGCGAACTCTTCCTGCCCAAGCCTGAGCCCCTATGAACACACAAACTCATGCCGAGGACACACAGAGCACTCGACTTGCTCGCAGCCTGCCGCACTTACTGTTGTTTGCTGTGTTCGGAATTTTGCTGTGCCTGGCGGAACTGAAGAGTCGTCATTACACGCGTCTGTT
>CAZEWA010000295.1:0-6675 GCA_964515685.1 uncultured Polyangiales bacterium
GCATAAATGCGCCGCAGCGCCACGCGTGCGTTGATGTCGAGGAGCATGCGCTCGAGCAGCCACAGGGCCTGCACGCCGCTCAGCTTGCGCCCCTTGTGTTCGTTGGACCAGAGGCTTCCTACGAACACATAGCGCTTACCTTCGAAGAAGATCGTATGGGTCGCAAACATGGCAGCGCCAACGTAGTCCGCATCCGAATCATAGACAGGTCGGATGGGAGCAAATCACCCCTTGCTGGCGTCATTTTCAGGGTGTCGACGCGCCGACGCCATCATTTGGGATGAAAGGCCGCCGGATGCGCGGGGCAGCGCGTCGGTTGGAGCGCGGCTCTCCGAAATCGCCGTTGACGTTGGAGATGACTACCGGAATGCCGTCAGCAAACGCTACTAGCGGCTTGCGGGGGCCTCAGAGCCCCGCGACGCGTCTGCGCTGGCTCGACGCTCGCACGCAGGCGAGCGCCACCGAGCTTAGCTTGACCACACGCAGATCTCCGACCGGCGTGCCCGTCCCGGCGTTGACCGTGAACCCGAGCGATGTGCGATCGTCGGGACTGGCCCAGGCCCCACTGCCGCCGTAGCCGAAGTGCCCAAAACCGCCCTTGAGCAGGCCGCTGCGCGTCGCGACAGCGTGGTAACCGAACCGCCACCCCATGGGCAACACCAACACTCCGTCGGGCCCACGCCGATAGACGCGCGTGGCCTCTGCCAGGGTATGCGCCGACAGCAGACGCGTCCCGTCGAGGCTGCCGCCAAGTGCGAGCGCCTGATAAAAACGCGCGAGGTCGCGGGCGGTGAAGAGGCCATTTACGGCCGGAATGCTAGCGGCAAGCAAGCGCGGCCCGGAGAAGTCCCAGCGACCTATGCCGCGCGGCGAGAACGCGCCCTGCACACGGTCGAGGTTCATCGGCACGCCGAAGAGCCGCAATACCTTGGCCACCGTCGCCAGCCGCTTTTGGCGCGCGCTCTTGCCAGACGCGTCGCGAATGCGCGTGGGCTTGGGCCCTTCCAAAGGCTTCTCGCGCTTCGGGAAAATGAGCCGCGCGGAACGCCCGATGGCTTCCTCGGGAGCGCCTACGAAAAAGTCTGTGAGCCCCAGAGGCTCCGCTATCTCCGCCTGCACGAACTCCGAGAACGAGCGCCCGGAGACACGGCGCACAAGCTCCCCGACCAAGTGCCCGTAGGTCAGCGCGTGATAGGCGTGATAGCGACCGGGTGCATGAGCTGCGGGCGCCTCTGCCAGTGCACGGCATGCCCTATCCCAGTCGAGCAGATCGTCCGCATGGGCCATGATGCTGCGCGCATCGTAGAGCCCGGCCGAATGCGTGAGCACATGGCGCAGGAGGACCTTGTCTTTGCCGCGTTGACCAAATTCGGGCCAGTGCTTGGCCACCGGATCATCGTAAGCGAGCTTACCGCGATCGACGAGCATGTGGAGCGCTGTGGAAGCGACCCCCTTGGTGGTCGAAAACGAAACGCATGGCGTTCGCTCTTCCCACGCGGAGCCCGCGCCATCTTTGACGCCGCCCCACATGTCGAAGACGGGCCGGCCGTCGTGATACACGCACAAGCCAGCACCACCGAACGGAGCGCGCGACAGGATGTCTTGTAGCGCTCGGGCGAGGGGCTCAAATCCCGGGTCGTAGGAACCAAACAACATGCTTCACCGTCGCGATCCTTGGCGCTGTGGCGTAAAGACCCACAGCGCCGCGAGTTCGGGCTACTATGCGCCACGTCGTGCCCCGCCGAAAGCGATTAGAGCTACCTGAGCGCCGTGAGCAACTGCTGAGGCTCGCGATCCAGGCGTTCTCCCACAAGAGCTACGACGACGTATCCATCGACGAGCTTGCCCAGGGGGCCGGCGTCTCGAAGGGACTGCTCTACCACTACTTTCCGAGCAAGAGAGAGCTCTACGTGGCCACCGTGCGGGCCGCGGCCGACCGGCTGATCGAGCGCGTCCTGCCCGACCCCACGCTCTCGGTGCGCGACCAAATCGCACATGGCCTCGACGGCTATCTGAGCTTCGTAGAGCAGAACGCCCAGTCGTACACGTCGCTGATTCAGAGCGGCATCGGTCGCGACGACGAGGTGTCGACCATCATCGACGGCACACGCGTGCGCTTCGTCCATGTGATGCTCGAACGCGGCGGCGAGTCCTTGCTCAACCCAGCTCAACAGACGCTGCTGCGTGGCTGGGTTGGCATGGTGGAGGCGGCCAGCTTGGACTGGGTGAAGCGGCGCTCCATGACGCGCGAGCAGCTGACCAAGTTTCTATTGAAGAGCCTGCTCTACACGCTTCAGCTCGGCATCCCGAAAGACCGCCCCGAAGGCGCTTAGGCCGGTCGAGAAACCGGCGCTTAGCTCTTTTTCGCAGGCACCCAGCCAAACTGCAGGCGGTAGCCACCCGTGGCCGGGATCTTCGCCACCATCTCGTTGTGCTGCGCGTCGAACGCCACATCGTAGAGCTGCCAACCCGAGCACTCGCCGTCTTCCAGCTTGTCTTTCTTGTTCTTGTCGGTGCACTCGACGCTGCTCTCGACCGCGAGCACGAGCTTCTCGCCCGGCTTGGCGAGCTCACGCTTGCTGCGCAGACGCACCACGAGTGGATTGCCGTCGGCAGCCGTGATCGACTGATCCACGCGCAACGTTGCCGCGTGCCGCGTGAAGTTCGGATCGATGCGTGCCGCGCTCGGACGGTCCTTGGTCTCCCATGACACCGTGATCACTCGCACGTCCGCGTCCGGCGTGCACGCGGGCAGCTCGAGCGCGATGCCCGCGACGTCGAAGATCAAAGCGCGGCCCGTATCCGCAGAATCGCTCACCGAGTTATCCCCCGCCACCAACTTGGGCTGCGCATTCGCGACAGGCGCACAGCTTGCGCCCTGTGCGGCAGGCGTGGCCGCAGCTACGCTCGGACTCGGCGCGTTGGCCGGCTCACTCGGCTGTGCTTCCACCCCTTGCGGCGCTTCCGCAATCGGCTCCGCTTGCGCCTTCTCGACGTCAACCACCTCCGCAGCGGTCACGGGCTGTGGCGTCTGACCGCCCCCGCAAGCCCACAGCAAGACTGACATCGTCGTCCAAGTTCTCCGCATGAAACACATCTCCCAGCTCTTTGGAGTCGCCGCGCTTGCCGCGCCCGTCGCGGATACGCTGCGGCGGTCCCCCAACCAAATCGCAGGGGTTAAGGATGCCACTGACCTAGGTCGCTTAGGCAACCTGTTTTTCAGCTGGCATAAAATATTACGGCGTCATTGCATCCACTTACGTGGATGAACATCTGCGGCTCTCAGCGCTGAGGGAGGCCAGTCGGCGTACGTTGCGCAGCTGTGAGCGGGTGTGGATCTACTGGCCGTCAAACGTAGCCAAATATAGCTCCTCGACCCGCGCTCGCATCCTCGGCGTCAGGCGTAGGTATTTGAGGCTCGAGCGAACGCTGGCGTCGTATCGGAAGCAGTTGATGGGAATCAACTCGCCGAGCTCTCGGAAGCCGTAGTGCGCAACCAGGCGCCGCACGATGACCTCGAGCGTCAGTCCATGGAGAGGATTGTTGATCTGACGCTTCTCGGGTTTGTCGTCTGAATGCATCGCAAAACTCACGCGCGCTGAGATACGCACAACGCCCACCGCACGCTGCGCTAAGGCTTCACGCTCAGCGGTAGCATGGGTGGGCGTTGTGGGCTTGGGCTGCTGCCCGGGCCGTCCGAGTCTCAGCCTGGCTCAGCTAGCCGAGCCTCAGCGCGGCAGCGGGTAGTCTGCGAGGCCGTTGCAGCTGCTCAAAATCCCTGCAGGCTTCAAGCAACGCCGCGCAGGCGAGATGGGCAGACCAAACCAGTCGGTTACGTCGAACGAACTTGGATCCTGCGAGAGCGCCCCCGCAGGCCAGGCCGTGACGAAGCCGTAGCACATCTCGGTCTGTGTCTTTTCACCGAACGGCACGCGGCCGTTGGTCGTGTTGTCGAAGTAGCAGTTGGTTTCCATGCGGTCGCCGGGCTCCAGCACGACGTTCTTCGGATAGACCACCTGATCGTTGAAATCGAAGGGCTCGTCGTGCAGCACTTCCCTGGTACCGTTCTTGCGGAAGATTGTGATCTCCATGCGGGTACCCAGCTTGTGCATGTGGGGCCAGACGCTGGTGATGTGGATGTTCTTGCCGCCGTAGGTCGGGTAGCACTTGCCGTTGACCGTGCTCTTTTGATTCGGCGCCAGGCAGATGTTCTCGCCGCCCGTAAAGTGCACAGCTGCTTCGTTCGTGCGCTTCTTGTTCTTCACGGTGCAGAACTTCACGCCGGTATTGTCTTCAAAGGTCTCATCGCCCTGGTTGAAGTAGTGCACTTCGAGAATGAGCCCGCCCACAGGGCCTGTGGGCATCTGCAGGCCCACGTCGGCCGGCATCGTGGTCTCGCCTGCGCCAGGCGCCCACCCCGCAAGCAGATACGCTCCAGGCTCCGCGGCGCTGCATGGGCTCGACGAACCTGATGCGTGCGGTAGCGAATCGGTGCCGTAGAGCAGCCAGTGGTGGAGAATCTTGCTCTTGTCGATCAGCGGCTTGAACCACAGCGCCTGCTCGCCCGCTTCGTACGGGGGCTTGAAGTAGAAGCAATGGTACTGGTTGCCGTCGTTGCCGAGGCGGGCTCCCACCTTATAGGGCGTCTTGTCGTACTCTTTCTGTACACCGTGCGCGCGGAGCTCGTAGTACGTCTCGCAGTCTTCGGGGCCGCCGCTCTGATCGAGCGCTTTGTACGTATTTTCGTCCGGATTGATGACCTCGCCAACATCACCGTCGCCGTCACCGTTCCCTGCATCTGCGTCGCCGGCTGGAGGATTGTCGCCCGCACAGAACTCGCTACCTACGCGCTCGGGCGCACCCGCCTGAACCCACGCAGTAAGCTTTGCGTGCTCCTCGCTCGTGAGATCCGGGTACGAGTTCGGCGGCATGGGTCTGGTCTCGCTGTTGACGCGCGCAAGGACCTCTGTGTACACGCTGACCCCCGGATTGGTCGGCGTCGTGGCGTGGAGATTCGCCCAGGTCGACAGCTTCATCGGCGCCGGATAGGTGTTGTTGTCCCCGTGACAGTCACCACACTTGTCGGCGAGGATCTTCTGCACATCGCAGGGCAGGCGCTTATCGCTGGGGTAGTAGCTATCACCGTCTCCTGAGGACGTGCCATCGCCGTCCCCGGTGCTGGGATTCATATCGCAGCCGTAAGCTCCAGTCGTGCACGTCCCGGTCTTCGGAATCGTGTCGTCTCCACAGCCAAGCACGGCGGCTAAACCTGCAAAGGCACTGATGCGAAACCTAAGCGCGACAGCTCGGCGACCTGTTTGGTCCATCCGGCACTCCCTCCAAGTTAAGCCAACTCGTGTCGGCGTTAGACCTTCAGGGTCGCTCAACGCTCCAGACAAGGAAATGACACCCCCGAGTCTCCTAGTGACGCGGGAGTCCATCCTCTTCGCTCAGCAGAGCTGAGCCACACAGCATGGCGGTATTTTTACGTTGGAGCAGAAATGCTCAACGGCTAGCTAGGCGCGCGTCGGCAGGCTGTCTAGACGGCGGGTGTCGGGTACTTCGAGCACGAAATCTGGTCCGAATGCGAGGGCCGGCGTGAGGGCTCCGCGCAAGCCAGCAGACAGAACTCGCTCCACGATTCGAATCCCCGCCACCGCCGTGAACGCGTACCCGTCCGTGGTCTCAAGCCAGGCTTCCTGAGTGTCCCCGCGGGCATTTTGGGCCCGTGCCCATACGAAGGAGCGGCCGCGCGCTCGAGCCGCCGCATCGGGCCCCTGCACGCGCTGCTCGATCGCACGCGAGACCCGCGACTTGATAGGCCCGGCCCCCAGCACGCCACGCGTGAGCGGCAGGGCCAGCTCTTGGATGCGCCAGGTGTTCGCCATGAGCTTGGCGAGGTTCTTCGGAAACGCCATGTAGGTCGTGATGTTGGGCACGCCCGTGGTGCGGTACGCCGTGGCGAGGTCGCCCCAGGGAATGGGCACCACCTGCCGTTCGCGATCGGAGAAGCGCAGGCTGCGCGCACCCTTGCCGAGTGGCTGGGCCACGAGCTTCCCGTCACGCCGCACCAGGCCTCCGCGCAGCATCCCATCGAAGCTCGACTTCGTGGTGCCCGCACTCGGCTGGCCGATGGCCGCGATGGCAATCTCGAGCTCGGTCGCCTGAGAGACCTTATTGACTACGTAGGCCGCAAGACAGTCCGTGGGTACGACGTCAAAGCCGACGCCCGACATCAGCACAACACCCAGCTTATGGGCGCGCTCGTGCTGCGCGAGCGTGTGCTCGAAGACCGGGATTTCGCCGGTAATGTCGAGGTAATGTGCGCCCTTGAGGAGGCAGGTCTCGATCATGGGTGCACTCGTATCCACGAAGGGCCCTGCCGCGTGGAGCACAAGGTCTACGTCTTCGAGCGACTTTGCCGCCACACGCGGGTCCGTAAGATCGAATGCGCGGAACGTAAGCCCCAGACGCTTGGCCAAGGGCTCGAGCTTGTGCGCAGAGCGCCCCGCGAGTACGGGCCGATGCCCGCGCTTCACGGCCTCTTCCGCCAACAGCTCTCCTGTGTAGCCATTGGCTCCGTAGATCATGAAGCTCACGTTCGGACTCTCTTTCTCGACTAGCTGCGCAGCTCGCGCTTCAGGATCTTGCCGGTTGCCGTCTTGGGCAGCGACT
>CAZEWA010000296.1:0-4880 GCA_964515685.1 uncultured Polyangiales bacterium
CGAGTCGCTCCCTGCTCAACATCATCAACGACATCCTCGACTTCTCCAAGCTCGAAGCCGGTAAGTACGAGATCCATGTCGCACCCTGTGAGGCGAACCTGGTGGTCCAGGAAGTGGCTGAAATTCTCGCCGAGCGCGCCCAAGGCAAGGGGGTGGATCTGGTATACCGCGTCGCGCCGGAAGTTCCGCGCCTAGTCGAAGCCGATTCCGATCGCTTGAAGCAAGTGCTCACGAACTTGGTGGGTAACGCGGTGAAATTCACCGAGCGCGGCGAAGTGTTCGTCCAGCTCTCAATCACGGAGCGCACGGATGACGGAGCGACTCTGCGCTTCGAAGTTCGTGACTCGGGCATCGGCATCCCAGCGGAGATGCGTGAGCGAATCTTCGAGTCCTTCTCCCAGGCGGATGGCTCGCTCGTGCGAAAATACGGCGGGACGGGGCTCGGGCTTTCCATCTCGAAGCAGCTCGTTACGCTGATGGGTGGCGCAGTCGGCGTCGAGAGTGAGCTCGGTAAGGGCAGCTCATTCTGGTTCACGCTTCCGGTCAAGGTCGTGGAGGTCCGCACAGCGGAACCTGCCCTGTCTCCCAGTATCGGCAAACACGGGCTTATCGTCTGCGACAATGAGCACGCGGCGACAAGCTTGTCTGAGCATGTGCTCGCATGGGGCATGACCGTGTCGGTCGCATCGAGCGAACAGGACGCGCTCACGCAGCTCCGAAACGCGAGCGTCGAGGGCAGGCGCTTCGATCTGCTGCTCATCTCGGAGACCCAGAGCGGGACCCAAGGCGCGCCGTTGCTCACGAGTTTACGCACCCAGATCAGCGGCAATCTACCGCCAGTGGTAGTGCTCTCCCAACTTCGGCCCGACAGCACGCGCAACGAGCTCGATCAAGAAGTCGCAGCTCAGCTGGCCCAACCCGTGCGCATGTCCGAGCTTTACGAGTGCCTCACGCGGATCCTGCTGGCTTCCGATGTGCGCCCCCAGGTGGAGAGCCCCCGCGCGGCAGTCCGCAACTTCCAGGGGGCGCGCGTGCTCGTGGTCGACGACAACGAGATGAACCAATTCGTCGCAACTGAACAGCTCGAGCGGCTCGGCTGCAAGGTAGATCAAGCCTTCAATGGTCGCGAAGCCGTCGAAGCAGTGTTGAGCCATCCGTACGCACTGGTGCTGATGGATTGTCAGATGCCGGTGATGGATGGCTACGCCGCCACACAGGAAATTCGCGCACGGGAGCCCGCGGGGCGACGCACGGCCATCGTCGCACTCACGGCCCATGCGCTCGAAGGAGAGCGTGACCGCGTGCTCTCGGTGGGAATGGACGACTACCTGACCAAACCGGTGCGCCCACAGACCTTGCAGCGCGCACTCGCACGCTGGATCAAGCTCGGCGAAGGGCATGAGGCGCAAGCTGAAGACAGCGCTCCCCATCAAGCCCTGTCATCCTCCGCGACTGAAGGGACAGATAGACTCGAGGATCTCGAGGATCTCTCAGGCTGCGCCACGCAGCTCCTCGAGATGTTCCTGGAGAAAGTGCCCACGCAGCTCGAGCAGCTCGACGGTGCACTGGCAGGCGAGGACGCCGAGGAGGTTCGCGTGCAAGCCCACAAGCTCAAAGGCAGCTTGCTAGCAGTGACGGCACACGACCTCGCCAAGCTCGCACACAAACTCCAGCTCGACGGTGAGAGGCGAGACCTTAGCCAATCCGACGCTGCATATGGCAAGCTACTTGAAGGCTTCTACAGTTTCGAGAGGCGCATCAAGCAGGAGATATATCAACGGACCCGAGCCGCCAAGGGAGCATCTAGTGGCTAAGTTACGCGTACTGGTCGTCGACGATGACGACGTGGTGAGAACCCAGATGGTCAGCCTCCTGAGCGCAGCGCAGCATGCGGTTCATGAGCTGCCGAGTGCTATCGGCGTAACGCGCGCGGTGATGCAGCATCAAGTGGACGTGGTGGTCATCGACATCATGATGCCGTCGCTGTCGGGCGATAAGCTCGCCTCGTTGTTGCGCCAGAATCCCAAGCTCAAACATCTCGGCGTCGTGCTCATCTCGAGTAGGCCTCTCGAAGAGCTAGATCAGCTCGCGATCGAAGTGAGCGCAGATGCCGTGGTGGCCAAGGCAGAGCTGCGCGCCAAGCTCACTTCAGCGGTCGAGCGTGCGGCGCGAGTTCGCGGCCTGGTGAATTAGCGGGCGATAGAAAACGTTGCACGAAAGAGACGCGGGTTGGCCCGCTCGTGTCTCCATTTTCAACCCACTCACCCGGCCTCGCTGCCAGATGCGTTGACCCCTGCGATGGCCCGTTTCGATTATCGCGACGACAATACCCCAGCCTTTTGACCTACGACGACAGCAGGCCAATTGTGGTCTTCCGTATCTCAGCACCGCGCCCGCAAAAGGGGTAACCGCGAGCGTGACGTACTATGCTGGCTCGAATGGATCCGGCTTCGGAACCCGCAAAATCTAGCTCACTCCGCCCGCAACAGGGCTGGCTCGATGTCGCCGAGGCGGGCACGCTGCTAGGTATCCGGTTCGTCGTGGTGCTCGGCACCATGCTCGGACGCACAGCCGCACGCGGTTTCGTTTCGCTACTCGTACTCTACTTCGTGATGTTGCGTCGCGACGTACGCAGCTCCTCGCGCGCCTATTTGCAGCGCATGGGACTCGCTCACGGTTTCTGGGAGATCTACGCACACGTGCGCTGCTTTGCCGATGGCGCGGTCGACCGCCTGTTCCTGCTGCGCAACCAGTTCCATCACTATCGCATCACGCAGAATGGTCACGAGCACCTGGTGCAGCTCAAGGAACAAAAGCGCGGCGCCATCCTCCTGGGTGCTCACCTCGGCAGCTTCGAGGCGATGCGCATGCGCAGCGATGCGCACGGCATTCCGCTGAACATCGTAGGCTACTTCCGCAACACGGCGCGTCTCAACAGCGTGCTCTCCAGGGTCAATCCCGGCCTAAATGCGCGCTTCATCGAGGTCGATCCGGGCTCTCCCAGCTTCATTCTCAAGATCAAGGAGTGTATCGAAGCGGGAGAGCTGGTGGCGATCCTCGGCGATCGCGTCGGGTACGGCGCCAAGACGCGCGCCAAATTCTTGGGCGGAGATGTCGAGCTGCCTACGGGCCCCTACGTTCTCGCGGCGTTGCTCGACTGTCCTATCTACCTGACGTTTGGTCTGTATCAACCTCCAAACGGCTACGATCTCTACTGCGAGCTGTTCGCGGAGAAGGTCGTTCTGCCGCGCAAAGAGCGAAGCGAGCAGCTCACGGCCTACGCCCAGCGCTATGCAGACCGGCTCGAGCACTACTGCCGCCTCGCCCCGCACAACTGGTTTAACTTTTACGATTACTGGCTCTCGGATGCGCAAGCACGCACGGCGCCACGAGAGCGCGTCCTGGCCCATGAACCAAGCCAAGACCCCGCAAGAAATACCGAAGCATGAAAATCGCATTCCTATCGCTGAATCGAGAGAACCTACCCGACCCCGTGCTGCCCATCGGACTGTTGTACATCATGGCCAACACGCCCGCATCGCACACGCGTGAGCTGTGGGATCTGTGCTTCGAAGCGGATCCCCTTGCGTACGTTCGCGCGCGCATAGAGGCCTTTCAGCCGGACCTCATCGCAGTCGGGATGCGTAACATCCAAAACAACGACTACACCGGCTACACCACGAACCTGAACTACTATCAGAGCGTGTTCGAGACCCTCCGCGAAAACACGCATGCGCCCGTGGTGTTGGGAGGCGGGGGCTTCAGCGTCATGCCACGCGAGCTCATGCAGCACCTGAAACCTGACTACGGCATCTCGGGCGAGGGAGAACGCGCGTTCTCGCGACTGGTGAGTGTGTTGTCCAATGAGGGAGGCTCCCTCGAAGAAGTCGGAAACCTTCACTACTGGCAAAAAGGTAAGGCGGGTCTTCTGGCTTCCGGGGCAGCCAACGCGCTCTTGCCCGTCGCACGCGCTGGTGAGCCCACGCTGGTATCCGTGCCTCAGGAAGACGGCTTTCAGGACCTCAATGCACTGGCTCGGCCCGCGCGAGAAGCGGTCGACGCGCGCTACTACGAGCAGGTCGGAACCGACTCCATCCAGACCAAGCGCGGCTGTCCGCTACGCTGCGACTACTGCACCTACCCGGTGATCGAAGGGCGCTCGATTCGCCAGCGCGACCCAGGGCAAGTGGTGGACGAACTCATCGAGGCGCGTGACATGCATCATTTGCGTCACGTCTTCATCGTCGACTCGGTCTTCAATCTGCCTCCGAAGCACGCCAAAGCCGTGTGTCAGGAGATGATTCGCCGTAACTTCGACGTCCCCTGGACCTGCTATGCGAACCCCATCGGATACGACCAGGAACTTGCGGAGCTGATGGCTGAAGCCGGCTGCGCTGGCATGGAAGTCGGTTCGGACTCGGGCGTCGATGAGATCCTCGTGCGACTCAAGAAGGGCTTCAAGACTGACCGCATCCGCGCCCTGCATGAGTATGCGACTACGGCGGGCGTTCCCGATTGCCACACTTTCATTTTGGGCACTCCGGGCGAGACCCTAGAGACCGTGCGCGCGACCCTCGACTTCTGCATCGAGCTAAATCCGTTCGCTGCCATCATGATGATCTGGACCGACGACTACGAGGCCCTCGATCCTGTGCTGGCGGCGGAGCGGCGCTACTTCCGCGAGCAAATCAAAGACCTGATGCGCGAAAAAGAGAAAGACTTTCCGCGCTGGATCATCCCGCCGCTCGGCGTGAACTTCGACGATGGACTGTTCCGTATGCTGCGGCGCACGGGTCGAGCAGGCCCACTCTGGCAGCACATCAAGCTCGTAGGCGCCGACGCGCGCAGTCAGCGGCTCAAGCGCGTGGTGAGCGCACGCG
>CAZEWA010000296.1:4980-6637 GCA_964515685.1 uncultured Polyangiales bacterium
CGCCACGGGTCTCGCGCGCGAGCAAGGTCTCTTCCCAGGCTTCGAGACGGCGCAAGGTATCTTGAATGAAGGAGGAGCGGCGGATGATGCCCATGAAGAGCCGATTGGGGATCGCGAGATGTAGCGGCAAATCACGGATGAAATCCACGAAGAGCACCACGCGGATCTCGTCGGAGTCGTTCCAAACTTCATGCTGGAAGGTGTCGTCGAAGATCAGGCTCTTACCGCGTTGCCAATTGCGCTGCTGATCACCCACCCGAATGCGACAGAGCTTCTCGTCGGCCGGTGTACGGAGTGCCAGGTGGTAGCGCAGCACGCCTTTCCACGGTCCGATATGCGGCGGAATGTGTTTGTGCGGCAGTAGGATCGAAAACATCCCGGTGGTCATGCCGGGGATCGAACGCAGCAATGCATCGGTCTTCGGGCAGCGCGCGCAGTTGCGCTCGATGCGCTCTCCGTACGCGTAGAGAGGAAAGACCTTCCAGCGCTCGTCCGTGGTGAGATCCCGCTGCTCTTGCTGGATGTCTTGGAAGTTCGGCAAGTTGTCGATTCGGGCCAGCAGCGCATCGAGCTCCGCTCGGATGTCCGTCCAGTGCGTCTCCACGTGCTGAACCCACGGCAGCGTATCGGTTTCGAAAAAAGACCGCTGTCCATGCTCCGTACGCGCAATCTGCGCCTGAAGCACGTGGTGGGTTTTGGTGACGGTGCGGGCCACGATGCGCCGGAGCGCTTCCGTACTCATGGTGCGCACGCTACCAGCTCCTCTCGAACCTCACAATGGCCGCTCACGACGCTTTGACGCGCTCGACATGGTAGCCCCATATTCGCTATGATCGGCAAACTCCGCATGCTCTCAGATCTCGCCGCTCTCGTCCACGCCTCTCCCTACGTGCTCCTCGGGATATTCTTCGTGCTTCGCTTCGCGCTGTGGACGTACATGGAGCGCCGAGCCCCGCGTTTCCAGGTGAGCTTCCGGGCCGTGCTGTTGTCGGACTTGCTGACCTCGTTCTTTCTATTCTTCGTCACGATTCCACTGTGCGACCGGCTCATCGTCCGCGTGCTTCCGAACCTGCCAATTCCAGCTAGCATCATGACCTGGCCAGTGGCGCTGCGCGTCGCTCTGTACCTGGTGCTCGCAGATCTGGGCCACTATTGGCTGCATCGCCTCATGCACACGCCGTTGTTCTGGCGCATGCACAAGTGGCATCACGTGCCCACGCACATGAGTTGGCTCGCCGGTAACCGGGAATCGTTCCTGGATCGCTTTCTCGTTTCGCTGCCATACTTCTTTTTTTGGCCGCTGCTGCACGTATCGCCGTGGTGGACCGGAACCTTTCTACTCATGTTTGCCAGCGTCAAAAATGACTGGATGCACCTGAACGTGAGCCTCCGCACGGGCTGGCTCGAGTGGCTCATCGTCACGCCTCGCTACCATCACGTCCATCACAGCGCGGACACCGAGCACTACACGAAGAACCTGGCCCCACTGTTTGCGGTCTGGGATCGCATGTTCGGCACCTACGCAAAACCCGACGAGCGGAAGTTGACGTTCGGCATCGGCGAAGAGGTGAAAACCGTGCGCTTGATCGCCGGGCTCTAATTCCAATGCCGTTCAGATAAGCTTCCGCCTAGGAGAGCGCACACTTGTCGAGGTCGC
>CAZEWA010000297.1:0-6619 GCA_964515685.1 uncultured Polyangiales bacterium
CCGCTCCAATCCCAACAACGATGGCGCCATCGCGCGCACCAAGTTCGGTGAATGGACACGAGAAGTCGTGCTCGAAGGGATTGAGTTCTACGACGGAATTGAACGCCGATGGCGCCTCTCCGCCCTTACGCGCCAGGGCCGGACGCTAGGATGGCTGCAAGCACCCTCCGCCGACCAAACCTTCACGCATTATTTGGATCGGTTCGAAACGGAGCGTGTCCACCAGCGGCTACCGGGTGGATGGGTATTCGCCGAGAACGCCGCGTACAGAGGCGAGAAAACCGTTATTCGGAGACATCCGCTCGATGGCTCGCCTCTAGCCGCTTTCAAGGACGCTGAGCTTATCGTCAACACGCCAGGAGCAAACTACCATTGCAATTGGAGTACCGGCAGTTACATCTACGGCTCCGATTGGACGACCCAAAAGGGGATTCGCTTTTCGGCTGAGCCTCCCTATCGTATCGAGCAGGTTGAAAATCCTCCGCGATACACCACCCAAACGCTTTTCATTACGAGTCTTGCGGACTGGTGGTTAGCAACTGCTCCACGTGATGAAAGCGCCACGAAGTGGAATTGGAAGGCTGCGGCCGGGCCCGGAACGCTGCTTAGTGCCGATGAGAAATACCTGTATTGGGCCCACACCCGTAGTCAGTCCACAGAAAGCCGACGCCACTTCGTCGCACGCACCAGACTGGATGGCTCCGGTGAACAGGAGGTGCTCGCTGAGTTTGGAGAGCGTGTTAGCCAGTTCGTTCACGCCGCAAGTGCGCAGGGAGTCATCTGGTACCAAGGGTCCGGCTCCCACCCCACCACAGCCACGCTGCAATTCGCGCCGTTTCCCAAACCCACCCCATCTGCAAAGCCAGACGCAGGCGTCGCACCCGACGCGGGCACCGACTGAGCTTGCTCAGCGCTTCTTCTTGCCTTGGGGCTTGCTCTCGCTGTCGTAGCGCGAGATATCGTAGGCCCAGGCAGGAGCGGACCTACCGCGGGCTTCGCAATCGAGTCCGTGCAGCAACGCAGCGTCTCCGAAGAATTCGCGGCGCGCGATGTTGCCGATTTTCCCGTCGCGCAGGCGCTTTTGCACAGCGAGCAAGAGCCGCATGCGCTCGCGGATGCGGCGCGGAATCGTGAAGCGCGAGGCCATGTCTTCCGCGAACGAGTCGAATGCGAGCGCAGGGTCACGCTCGCCTTCCATGTACTCTTCGGCCGGCGATTGCAGCAGTGCGGACAGCAAGATGGCGTCGTTGGGCAGGCGGCTTTTTGCGGCCAAGCGGTCGACGGCGCGCAGCCTGTGCCAGACCACGTCGCCCTCTTCGCCCACGTCATCGAGGTACGCCGAGAGCTCAGGCAGCATGACCGCGAGCAGCCCCGTGTCCCACAACAGATAGAACGAGCGATGCGATGCGCCTCCGCGCAACAAGCGCAAAATCTCCTCGAACGTACGCGGCGGCGATGCACGGCTCACGGTCTGCCGCTGGTCGTTCATCGCCTCGTACACATCGGGTGCGATGCCTAGGTCGAGACGCGCGCAAAACTTGATCGCACGCAGAATGCGGATCGGGTCTTCGCGAAAGCGGATCGCCGGATCGCCTATCGTGCGCACGAGCTGCGCGCGCACATCGCGCACGCCGCCCACATAGTCGATGACCTCATCTGCTTCGATATCGTAGAAGAGGCCGTTGATGGTGAAGTCGCGCCGAATGGCGTCTTCGTGGGGCTCGCCGAAAGCGTTGTCGTGGCGGATGAGCAGGTCGGTGTCTTCGTCGACCGCACGCTTCACGGGCACGAGACGCACGCCGTCGCCCTCGTCTACCTCGTCGATGCCGCCTTCGTCCTCGCGTGGATCGCGCCGGAACGTGGCCACCTCGATGATCTTGCCGCCCGAGAACAGCACGTGCGCCAGCCGGAAGCGCCGGCCGATGACACGGCAATTGCGGAACAGCGCCCGCACCTCGTGGGGCCTGGCACTGGTCGCGACATCGAAGTCCTTCGGCTTCTGACCCAGCAAGAGGTCGCGCACACCTCCACCGACAAGGTATGCGGCGTGCCCGCTGCGCGTCAGGCGCTTGACCACCTTGGCAGCGTCTGCGTCGACGCGTTCCTTGGGGACGATGCCTCGATAGCGTACGGGTTCCGGCACGCTGCGTTTCGTACCATGCCCAGAACGCTCGCCCGGACTTGCCGGTCGGAATTCGGAACTCGCAGAATCGTTTCTCAGACGAATCAACCCATCAACCTGTCGAGTACGGGCCTGTGCGCCCCGATTTCCGTAAGCTTTGCCGCCATGACGAACGCGCTGATGCGAAGGCTGGCCGGACAAGTTCTGGTGGCCGGTTTTCCGAGCACCCTACCCCCCGAAGAGCTGCTGCGGTCCTGTGAACGCGGCGAACTTGGGGGCGTCATCCTATTTAAGCGAAATCTTGGGCAAATGCACGAAGTGGCCGCCCTGATTGCGCGCTTCGTCGATAAAAGTCCCCGGGATTGCCCGCTGCTCGTGGCCGTGGACCAGGAAGGGGGGCGCGTAGCCAGGCTTGGGAGCCCGGTTTTGAAGCTGCCGCCCATGGAAAAACTCGCCGCCATCGGAGACCTCGCGCTGACCGAGCGCGCGGGCCGGCTGCTCGGGACGCAGCTGTCAGCCCTCGGATTCAATATGGATTTCGCACCTGTACTGGATGTGAACACCAACCCGGACAACCCTGTGATCGGCGACCGGGCCTTCGGAATCACCCCAGAAGGGGTCGTCGAGCAGGCGCTCGCATTCGCCCGAGGGCTCGAGAGCCCTGGCGGCGTCCTGGCATGCGGCAAACACTTCCCGGGGCATGGAGATACCGATCTCGACTCTCACTTTGCGCTGCCGCGCCTGTCCCACGATCGCGAGCGCCTCGATCGGGTGGAGCTCGTCCCCTTTCGCGCGGCCCGGGGACAAGTGAGCGCGCTAATGACCGCCCATGTCGTATTCGACGCGCTCGCGCCCGGGGTTCCCGCAACCCTCTCGCCCGCCGTGGTCACCGGATTGTTGCGTGAGGAACTCGGATACGACGGTCTCATCATCAGCGACGACCTCGAGATGAAGGCCGTGGCGGAGCACTACGGTATCGAGCAGGCGGCTTGTCTTGCCATCGAGGCCGGTTGCGACACGCTCTTGGTGTGTTCTCGCCTAGACTGGCTTGCACGCGCCCACACTGCCCTCGCGGAAAAAGCCGCCTCGAGTCCCATATTCCGTCGGCGCCTCGAAGAAGCCGCCGAACGCTCGCTCGCGACGCGCCGGAAAATCCCCCCAACACCCGAAGTATCCAAACCGCTTCTCGACGCGAAACTGAGCGAGGCTGAGGCACTCGCGCTATCGCAAGAGATCGACTCTCGCCTGCCCTGAGACTGATGTTGTCGCGCTCGCTCTACATCGCGCTTGTCGTGCTCTGCCTGTGCTTCGGACTCGGCTCCGAGGTCGCTGCGCAAGGCTTTAAAACCAACGACTACGCCATCGACCTTTTTACGGGACCTGTGGTCGCGGGTGGACGCATCCGCGGCATGGCCGGGGCGTACACGGCGATCGGCTCGGGCATCGATGGATCGCTCTTCAATCCTGCCGGCTATGCGGAGCGCGTCGAATCGGAGATTCACTGGTGGGAATGGGAGATCACGGGCAGCCTCTCTCTCGGCGGTATCTTTCGAAACAACGATTTCGACAACAATGGGCGCGATGACCTCGGCAGCGCCGATGTGATCTCGGTCGGCTTCGGAGGCCGGCTGCAGTTTGGCCACTTTGGCACGGGGGCTTCTGCGCTCGGACAGACGTTTACGCTCAAAGATGAGCAAGGGCGCGCCTACGCCGACGTCGTGCTCACCAACCTTCGCTACGGCGCCGCCTACTCGTTTTTAGGCGGAGGGCTGGTTTTGGGCGCCACGCTGCGCGGCGTCATCCTCGATGTCGATCGCTCGATTTCGGGGGAAAATCTTGTGAGCTTCGGAGGGCTCGGCGCTGAAGTCGGGGCGCTGATTCGGCCCGCCATGAAGCGATACCGCGTGGGCGCCGTCCTGCGCACGCCGCTTCAGTCGCGTCCCACGACGGACTCGCAGATAGAGGTCGTCGACGGCCTGCGCACAGCCCAGGGCCTGGTCCTTCCATCGCGCGTACAAGTGCCTTGGGAAGTCGATGTGGGTTTCGCTTATCAATTCGGCGAGCGCCGTGCCAACGTGCCGTGGCGCGAGACGACCGGCATCCGCAAAAACCTCTCCAAACAGGTTGAAAGCGGCAGCTATCTGCCGCCGCCTTTGTACGATGGGCCGGCCTACCCGGCGCTCCCCTCAGACCCGCGCGGCGCGCTGCGCCAAGCGATAGCCAACGACCGTGACGCGGAACGCCGATTGATTCGCAACCAGCCGAGACGCTACGTGCTCGTATCTGCGGATTTCATCTTGTACGGCAGAACCCGGAACGGACAAGGGCTCACATCTTTCCTGACGCAGGTCCCCGAGACATCCGGCGCGCGCAATTCCTTCGGACTACGCGTGGGATTCGAAAGCGAGATTCTGCAAAATCGCATGAAGATTCGCGGCGGAAGTTACTTGGAACCCAGCCGTTTCCAGCGCAGCTACTACCGGCCCCATGGCACGGCAGGCTTCGATGTACGTCTGTTCGATCTGTGGAAATGGTCTTTCCGTGCCACGGCGACCGTCGATGTGGCGCCGAGATTTTTCGATTGGGGAGCCGCCATCGGCATGTGGCGCTAAGCACCGTTGCCGCGCTATCGATTGCAACTTTGCCCGCTAGAAACTAGGCTCAAAAGTAAGTTGCAGGTATTCGGCAATACCCAAGGTCTCTCCCCCTCCGAGCTCAAGGCGCTTGAGCGGCTCTACCGTAGGCGCGTCCCTGCAGACCAGTTGACTACGCCTGAGCTTACACGTGCGCTCAGCGAGGTGTCACACGCCACAGGCCGCCAGGTCGGCGTGCTCATCCAGCGGACGGGCACGGTGGAATTCGTCATTGTGGGCGACGCCACCAAGCTGATGTTGCCCGATCTGGGGCGCTTACGCGGCACTTCTGGGCGCTTTCGCGGCGTGCGGTTGGTGCACACCCACCTGCGCCGCGAGCTCCTGACGCGGGACGATCTCGTCGATCTCACGCGGCTGCGCCTCGATCTCGTGGCGGCGATCCTACTCGCGCCTGACGGCACGCCGCAGCAAGTGCACTACGCGCACTGCGTACCCATCTCGCCCGTGGCCGTAGCTCAGGGCAAAGAAGAGCAGCCGTTTCGGCAAGTGGGGCCCATCCCCTACTTCAAGCTCGATCTCAATCCGCGCGAGCTTGTAACCGCGCTGGAAGAAGAGTTCGCGCGCATCGCACGCACGCGGCAGATCACCGCCAAAGATGGTCGCGCCATCCTCGTGCACGTCTGCGACAAACGGCACGCCGATCAAGCCGAAGCCTCGTTGCGTGAGCTCAAGGAGCTCGCACGCACGGCCGGCGTCGAGGTCGCCGATACGATTTTGCAGGTCCGCGATCAGGTCGACCCCAAGTTCGTGCTCGGGCGCGGCAAGCTCGAAGACGTAGTGCTGCGCGCCATGCAACTCGACGTGGAAGTCTTGATTTTCGACCGCAATCTCACGCCCGCACAGGGCACGGCGATTGCTCAGGTCACAGATCTCAAAGTCCTCGACCGCACGCAGCTCATTCTCGACATCTTCGCGCAGCGTGCAGAGAGCCGCGACGGAAAGCTGCAAGTGGAGCTCGCGCAGATGCGCTACCTCTTGCCGCGTCTCGGGCAAAAAGACGACTCGTTGTCGCGCCTCACGGGCGGCATCGGCGGTCGCGGCCCCGGCGAAACGAAACTCGAAATCGGCCGCAGGCGAGCGCGCGAACGCATCACATACCTCGAGCAGCAGCTCAAGCAGCTTGCGCGGCAGCGCAAGGAGCGCAGGCGCAAGCGCACCCGCAACGACGTACCCATTGTCGCCATCGTCGGTTACACCAACGCGGGCAAGAGCACGCTGCTCAACACGCTCACCGAATCGAGTGTGCTGGCGGAAGACAAGCTGTTCGCCACGCTAGATACCCGCTCGCGCAGGCTCAAGTTCCCGCGCGAACACGAGGTCGTCATCACCGACACGGTGGGATTCATCCGCGACCTGCCGAAGGAGCTATTCTCGGCTTTTCGCGCCACATTCGAAGAAGCTCAAGACGCAGACCTCTTGTTGCACGTGGCAGACGCGGCCGACGCAAATCTGCCCGAGCACATTACGACCACAGAAAAGCTGCTCGAAGAGCTAGAGCTCGATCAGGTGCCGCGACTCTTGGTTTACAACAAATCTGATTGCCTGCCGGAGGGCGAAGCGAGCCTGCGCGCGCGCGAACACGACGGCATCGCCATCAGCGCACTCGACCGCAACACTTTGGTGCCCTTGCTCGAGCGCATGGAGCTGCGTTTGTTTGTGGCGCGCGGCGAAAGTCCTGCGCTGCTCGAGCTCGCGCATCCGCATGCGGACTACCACGACTATGATGAAGCTCATGCCAGTGAGTAGCCTCGCCACCTCGGGCATGCTCCGCGCGAGAAGCTTTTCCCTTTAGGGAGCGCGCACTCTCGGTTTCAAGCCGACGCGGCCGTCCTTCACGACGACA
>CAZEWA010000298.1:0-6580 GCA_964515685.1 uncultured Polyangiales bacterium
AAAAGGCGGGTTTCTCAGTGCCCAGAGACGGAATCGAACCGCCGACACGAGGATTTTCAATCCTCTGCTCTACCGACTGAGCTATCTGGGCATCAGTCGTTTCGAGGGCGCCAAGATAGCGGGCTCGGGGCGGGTGTCAAGGCGATGTGGCGGGGGTTGGTGGATGGGTAAACGGGTATTTGCTTTGGATGGGCCAGCAGTGATTCAATCGTGCGGTGGGGCAGGAGACAGCGTTTTCGTTGGTTGATGCGTTGGTAGCGGCCTCGCGGGATCCTGTACATCGCCTCAAGGCTTTGACGGCGTTGCGCGGGTCCGAGGTGTGGCTTGCGACTTGGCCGCAGGATCCGGAGAGTTCCCGTACGCTGACCAACTCCGAAGGGGTGACGGCGCTGCCGGTGTTCAGTTCGGAGCGGCTGCTCGAGGAGGCTGCGGCTCGCTACGGCTGGCAGGGGCCTTCGGGCCTGATTGCGCGGCGGCGGGTGTCGATGCCGGATGCGATCCGCACGGCCAAGGTGCAGCTGGCGCAGCTGGTGGTGGTGGATATCACGGCGGAGCATGTGCTGGAGCTGGATGGGGGCGAACTCGAGCTGCTGTCGGCGGTGCCGGGACAGCGTAGTCCCTCGTTTGAAGGGCTTTCCGTGGTGTCGCGCTCGCGCCCGCCTGAGCAGGGCTTGTCCGTGAAACGGATGAGCCTGCGGGCTTCGGCGCCTGGCTTGGGCGAACCCATCTTCGAGCTGTCGTCTGAACCTGCGCGAAGTGCGCTGAAGCCGTCATCGGAAACGCCCACGCCGGACCTCGGCATGGTGTCGGCCACGTTTGGGGCGAGCCCCACGGCCACCATGTCGGCGTTGCCGGAGCTGCCTTCGGACGAGCTGTTTGATGGCTTTACGAACGTGCTGCGGGAGTATCCCGAGGTGGAATGGGCGTGCGTGGTGCAGGCCGATCGGGGCCACGGCCTGCCGGGTCCCAGCGTGGCGTTGCGGGTGGAGCCTGCGTTTCGTCGGCACCTGCGCGAGATAGGCGAAAAACTCACGGCGCTCGGCACGGAGTTCGGCGAGACCTGGGAGGTCTTGGTGCTGGATACGCCCGAGCAGATGAAGCAGGCGCGCGGCATGGGCCAGCCCTTCTATCCGTGGCGCAAAGACGTCCCCAAAAAGCGCTAAACACGTAGAAGTGTGTTCCACAAGAAGTAGCCCGCCTCGACACCGATTCCGGCTACTTCTTGTGGAACACCTTCTTAGCCCTCCCCTCCGCTTTCGGATTGGGCAGCGGCCCTTTGCGCGTTCACGGGGTAGCTTTGGGCGATGTTTGGAGCACAGCTTCCCTCGGTCGTCACAGAGGTCCCCGGCCCGAAGTCCTCGGCGCTGGTGGAAATCCTTTCGGAGGTCGAGTGCCCGGCCCTCACCGCGCGTCGCGCGCGCAGGCGAGAGCTGAGCGGCGCTTCGCACGACCCGATCAGCTGGCACACGGCGCTCGGGGCCAATGTGCGCGACGTGGACGGAAACGTGTTTGTGGACCTCACAGCAGGCTTTGGGGCCGCACTGCTAGGCCACTCCCACCCGGCCGTGGTGTCAGCCCTACACGACCAGCAAGCGCGCTTGCTGCATGCCTTGGGCGACGTGCATCCCTCGGACACCAAGGTGCAGCTGCTTTCGGCGCTGGCCGAGCTGGCTCCGTTTCCGGCGCGCGCGATCTTGGGCTTGAGCGGAGCCGATGCGGTGGAGGCGGCGCTCAAAAGTGCGGTGCTTTACACCAAGCGCCCGGGCGTGGTGGCTTTTGAGGGCGGCTACCACGGGCTGTCGCACGGACCGCTGGCGGCGTGCGGTTACTCGGAAGGCTTTCGCGCGCCGTTTCGCGAGCAGCTGAATGCACACGTGGCGTTCGCGCGCTTCCCAACGCAGCCGAGTGAGGTCGATGCGGCGCTCGCGAGCCTTGAAGCCGCGGTGCGTTCGCTCGAGGGACGTGCGGGCGCGCTGTTGCTCGAGCCGATTCAAGGCCGCGGGGGTGTGCATGTGCCGCCTCCGGGTTTTCTGAAAGTGCTGTGCGAGCGCGCGCGTGCGCTCGGCTTGCTGGTGATTGTGGATGAGATTTACACGGGCCTCGGACGCGCGGGCAGTACGCTGTATCATCAGGCCGAAGGCGCTGAGGCGGACCTGATTTGCCTCGGCAAGGCCTTGGGTGGCGGCGTGCCTATCAGCGTGTGCCTGGGGCGTGAAGAAGTGATGGCGGCATGGGGCGACCCGGGCGGCGAAGCCATCCACACCTCGACCTTTTTGGGCAATCCGCCTGCCTGCGCGGCGGCGCTCGCGATGCTGCAAGAACTCAAAAAAAGCGATGTGGGGGCACGCGCCGTGGAGCGCGGTGAAAAGCTCACCCAAGCCCTGCGCGCCATCGACGGCGTACAAGTGCGCGGTCAGGGCTTATTGGTAGGCGTCGAAGTGGGGCCGCCCAATCGCGTGCTGTGGCTGACGCGGGCGCTGCTCGAGCGCGGCTACATCACGTCGCCCGGCGGCTCTCCACCGAGCGTGCTGTGTCTGACGCCTCCGGTCTGCATCACCGACGCCATCATCGAAGACTTCGCCGATGCGCTGCGTAAGGCGCTGAAAGAGGCGCCATGACGCCCGAGCAACAGACAGAGCGCGCGCGGCTCCACGGGCGCATCCAAGCCTTGATGCACAAGTGCGAAGCCGGCAGTGAGCATCCCGAAGAACGCGACGCACTCTTACTAGACCTTGCCCAGTATCAGATGCGCCATGTGGCACCGTACGGGCACTTTGCCGGCCAGCGCTTGGCTGGGCGCGCACTCTCACACGCAGATGAAGTTCCCGCGCTACCCACCGATGGCTTTCGGTTTGCGCGCATCTCGAGCCGCGGCGAGCACGAGGATTTGCGGCGCTTTCAGAGCTCAGGCACCACGCAGGACACGCGCAGTTTGCACGCGCTATCGGACCTGAGTCTGTACGACCTTGGCGCAAAGATTGCGGCGCGACATGCGCTGTTTCCCGATGTAGACCGCATGGAGCTGTTGATCCTGGCGCCGCGCGAAAACGAGCTGCCTGAGTCTTCCCTCTCGTACATGCTCGCGCGCTTTGTGGAGTGGTTTGGCGGCGCGCACACGCACTACATCTGGCCTGTCGATGCGGAGAGTCTCGCAAACCTCGATCGTACCCTGCGCGAAGCAGAGGAGCATGGCACCTCTGTGGCCTTACTGGGAACGTCGTTTGCCTTTGTGCACATGCTCGACCGTCTTGCACACACGCGATACGCCCTGCCGCCCAAGAGCCGCATCATGCAGACAGGCGGCTTCAAGGGGCGCTCGCGGGAAATCGCGCCCGAGGCCATGCGCGCGCTCTTGAGTGACCGCCTTGGCATTCCCGACCCATATATCGTGGCGGAATACGGCATGACGGAGCTCTCGTCGCAGCTCTACGAGACCACCTTGCGCGATGCCGCACTCGGCGAGAGCGTAAGGCCACGCAGGCTGTGGGCGCCGAGCTTCGTGCGCGTCAACTTGGTGCAATCTGAGTCGTTGCGCTTTGTACAGGACGAGGGCGAGGGTTTGGTGCGCATCGATGACCTCGCCAATCTCGACAGCGTGGCGGCCATCCAAACGGCCGACGTGGGGATTCGCGATGCACATGGTTTCTCGTTGCGCGGGCGCGCCACGAACGCTGTGGCACGCGGTTGCTCGATCACGGCCGATGAGCTGCTGCAGGGCAAAAAAACATGAGCCTGCGTCCGCCCGAACACAACGTCCGCATCCTGACATCCCAGGCAGTGGCTGCTGGCGAAGCGCTGCTGCGCACGAGCCTCGAGCGCCGGGCAGAGTGGCTCGAGGGTGCGTTCTTTTTGCTGCGTGACCCGAACTCCATCCTCGGTCAGCGCGCGCGAGCGCAGATCCCAGAAAGCTCAGGTCTGAGTCCGCAAATGGTGGAGTGGGCGCTCGATGCCGCCCTGCGTCCGCTGAGCGCCGCAGGTTTCTCGGCCTTTGCGCGCAACATTCCCGAGCCCCATCCCCGTGCGCGTCGCGTGCGGCCGGGCCGGCTATGTGCACTCGTACTCTCGGGCAACGTGTTTACGGCCCCGGCACGCGGGGCTGCTTTTCCACTCCTTTTAGGCTGGCCTGTGGTCGCCAAGGCCTCGTCTCACGATGACGTGTTTGCCCACCTGCTTTCGCAGGCGCTCTCGGAGAGCGACTTCGAGCTGGGCGAAGCTTTCCGGGTGATCACGTTTTCTGGAGACGACACGCCGCGCCTCGAGAGTCTGTTTGAGCAGGCCGACGTGGTAAGTGCCTACGGCAGTGACCGCAGTCTGCAGAGCATGCGCGCAGCACTCTCTACCTCGACGCAGTTCATCGCCCATGGGCACGGACTCGGCGCTGCCTTTGTCGATGCAGAAGCCCTTACGGATCTCGAATCTGCGCGTAAGGTCGCAACGGGCCTCGCGCTCGATGTGGCCGCCTACGACCAACGTGGATGCATGTCCCCGCTCGTGGCCTGGGTCACGCGCGACGCCAACGTGTCGCATCTGACCTTTGGCAAGTTGGTGTTCGAGGCACTCGGGGAGCTTGAAAAGCGCTTGCCGCGCGGTCCACTCAGCATGGATGTAGCGAGCTCCCAGATCAGCTTTCGCGGCGTGGGTGCCATGCGCGGCACCTTACTCGAAGGCGACGGCTACGCTGTCTGCATCGAAAACAGCGGCAACTTACGCTTGAGTCCAGGCTTCCGGAATCTGCAGATTGTCGGCGTATCGGGGCTCGACGAGCTTACCTCCAAGTTGCAGCCGCTCGGTGTGCACCTCAAGACGCTCGGCATAGCGGGGGTAGCCTCGCTTGAAAAGCTCCTCGCCCAGCTGCCTGCGCGCGTGGCGCCTCGGGTGTGCGAAGTAGGCGCGATGCAGAGACCCGCGCTCGATGCCCTGCACGACGGGATACCGGCCTGGCAAGGCCTACTGCGCTGGGCTGAATTTTAGGCGGTTTAGCGCGACGGCTACGACACAACCTATTTGGACTGGCCAAGGCTTCTGTATACTCGCGCTTTGTGCAGCTGGAAGGCTTGCGCCGAGGAGTCCTCACTCCCAAGGTCTAGGCGTGAAGACCGGAAGAAAAGGGCCTGCGCTCGTGTGCAGCGAGACCGCGCTCTCCTTGCACGACGACGGCAGCCTGCTCCTCGCCATCGTCGCCGATACGCACAGCGAACCGCACCCCAAGGCCCTCGCGTGGATCCGCGCGCTCACGCCCGATGCCATCTTGCACGCGGGTGACATCGGCGACCTCTCCGTGCTCGACACGTTTGCAAGCGTTGCCCCGGTGATTGCGGTGCGCGGCAACATCGATGAACGCGCGCCGGACTTGCCCGACGTGATAACGCTCGATCTGCGTGCCGGCGGCGCGAGCGCGCTCAAGTTGTTGTTGATGCACATCGCCGTGTACGGCCCGAAACTGCGTGCCGATGCCGCGCGCTTAGCGGTGGCCAACGAGACCAAGCTCTTGGTGTGCGGCCATTCCCATGTGCCCTTCATCGGCCGGGATCGAGGCATCACGCTGTTCAACCCCGGCTCCATTGGCCCGCGTCGCATGCACCTGCCCATCCTGTTCGGCGTAATGCAAATCGCAAACGGCAAGCTCTCGCTGCGCCATGTCGATGCCGAGACGGGTCGCGATTGGACGCCGTAAGCGGTGTCTTCGTATTCTCGCTCGGCCGGCGTCCCGTGCCCTTTCCGTCGTTACTGCTGCTTCCGAAAGCTAGCCGCGACTCGCCCGCTTACGCTTCACCGCAGGTTTCTTGTCTGATTGGGCCCTGAGGCGTCGCACGAGCTGCAACACGAGGCGTTGGTCATCACGTGAGAGCAGCGCCAGCTCCTCCAGCAAGGCGGGCAAGACAGGACTCTGCAAGGGCTCGGTGCGGCTCGAAAACAAGCTCGCCACTGTGACTTCCAAGGCCTCGGCAATGCCTTCGATCCTGGCCAAATTCGGACGAAGGTAGCCGCCTTCGGTCCGCGCCAAATAGTTGGCGGAAACGCCCGAACGATCGCTCAACATCTCCTGCGTGAGTCCACGCTCTTTTCGTAGGGCGGCAAGCCTACGGCCTATCTGCTCGTAAATAGGCTCGATTTCGCCGTGGTCATCCGACTCCGCCATGCCTGGGTGGTACTTCTGACTTGCTCGACAGTGAATGGCGTAACAGAAATAGCGCAATAGGAATGTCTTGGCGTGGGGAGCCCCACGGACTGGAACATCGAGCCATGCATGCCCGAGCTGAACGCTGCATCAATCCAGAGCTCTCTGCGAGGCCGAGAGTGACCGTGTCGGACTGGCCAGGCTCGTATCAAGCCGTCCTTAGCCTCGACGGCCGAGAGCTCTGGCAGGGAAATCGATCGCGGGTGGTGTTTCTGGCGGGCGTTCTCGAAGAGAAGCTAGGGACAGGACACTTGGAGCTGGCTGTCGTCCGCGCGAGCATCGCTGCCCGAGCGCGTGCTCGAGTGGCCTGGGACAGCGTAGGCAAGGGTACCTTGCGATTTGCGGTCAGCTTCGGCGGCGCAAGCCTGCTCAGTGTGGGGATCGAAGGAATGAGCTTTGTCC
>CAZEWA010000299.1:0-6559 GCA_964515685.1 uncultured Polyangiales bacterium
TGCGACGCACGCCCGAGGCTGTGCTTCCGTGACGCTGGCCGCTTGCGCATGATTCGCACTCAGTCCGATGCGGCGGGCCACTTCCTGTGGAACACCTTCTAAGCACGTTTACGACTGTGCAGGCGCCCAAATCTAGGTAAAACCATGGAAGGCGGCGTTACGTCGCGGTGGCCCCATACGGAGAAGCGGTCTTATGTCTGCAAACGGCGATCTCCGAAATCCATTTGTGCGTATGCGCGCGCCTGAAAGCCCCCATCTCTCGCCGCGCGTGGCCGCGTGGCTGCGTTGGGCCAACGTTCGAGTGGATTTCACAGACCCACGCGTGGCCGAACTAGAACGGGCGAAGCAGGAGGCCGACCCGCTGGCGGATGCGCTCGTCGCTTGGATGGAAGGGCTGCCGAAGGGTGTTGGCTATGGAATCTTCTCACAGGCGTTGGAGCGTGGCATTGCTTCGCTCACAGAGGCGCCCGAGCCCTTGCTCAAGTTCTTTGCACAGCTCGAGCGCGTTCCTGCCTGGCTCGATAGGGCCCAGATTGCGCGTGGCACGCGCGTGATGCAGCGCCACGGGCTCGACTCCATGTCCGCCCTGAGCGTGGTCTTGATGTCCGGTTATCTCACGTGCAGTGCAACCAAGCCGCTCGTGCTCACAGGCGCGCTGACCAAGGATGCACCGCGCCGCTTGGAATCCACTGCGCGTTTCGTGCGCGACGTGATGATGTCTGACGACATGAGCCGCTATTCTGCGGGCTTTCGGACCACCGTCCGCGTGCGCATCATGCACGCGCAGGTGCGGAGTAGCCTGCGCGGTTCACCCGAGTGGGATAAATCAGCCTGGGGTACGCCCCTGCATCAGCGCGACATGGTGGCGACGCACTTACTGTTCACAGTGGCCTATCTCGGTGCCGCGTTGGCGGTCGGGCGCATCGATACGCGCAAAGAACGCGACGATGTCATGCATCTCTGGCGCTACGTGAGTCATCTGCTCGGGCTACGCGACGAACTTTTGCCGACGAGTTTTGCCGACGGGCTACAGCTGCTCGCGTACTTCAACTGCACGGAGGAAGGGCCCGACGAGGATGGCGTGGCCTTGGCAAAGGCTTTGATGGCCGCGTGGCGGCAGGGGCCTCCCACTGCGCCCTGGCTTGGCCGATGGGTGGAGAAATTGCTGGTGGGCCATTGTCGCTATTTCATGGGCTCGGAAGCCGCATCGTCGTTAGGGATCCCGGACACACCTTGGAAGTACGTTCCACCCGGGCTGGCGGTGCTGGCGTTACCCTTTGAGCTGCTGCAATTGCTCCATCCCGAGTTGCGAGCCTGGGCTGTGCGGAGAGGCCGCGCTCAGATCGCGCAACGCTTCAGCGTCCCGCTGCCGGCTTCCCAGCGCAGCTCAGAGCAAGGGGTGCCGCAGCTTCTGGAGATCCGCTGACGAGGCCAGGCTCGACGAAGTGCCGATGCGCACTGGACGTGCGAGCAGTATTGAGGCATCGTCTGCATCGCCATGCCCACGACTTCTGAATCGCCCGATGCCCAGCAGGATGAAACGCGGCCCCTGCGCCCGGAGGAGCAAGACCCGGCCTTGTGGAAGGGGGACGGCTGGACGGCGCGCATCATCAAGAGCGAGGAGGATGATGGTTGGGCCGTCGAGATGACGCGCGATGGTGAGGATGAGCCCGCCTTGGTCGGCCCCTGGACCATGGGGCGCGACAAGAAGAACCCGAAACCTATCGATGTGAATGCCTATGCGGTGCTGGTGAAGGCGGCCAATGAGGTGCGCATGCGGCACTTGCAGCAGCTGCGCGCGAAGTTGCATCGCAACGTGACGGTTGTTGCGTCAGACGGGACACGCACAAAAGTCGATCTCGACGTGGTGCCCGACGAAGACGATCCCCACGCCATTCTTACTGTGCATCACGAAGCGGGTCCGCAGCGCACACGGGTTGAGCCAGGATTCAAGCTGACAGTCGAGAGCGCAACCAAGTGGCTCGATGCGTTTTAGCCTGGGCTAGCGGATGCGCGTCGCGATAGAGCACAACGTCGCACCTGAACAAACGCTTCCGATGCAGGGGCTATCTTAGAAGGATGCCTTGAACGAGAACGTTCCCAATGAAGAGATGCGTGACGAGCCACAGACCGGCGAACGCACGTAGCTTTCCCGATGGCAGAAAAATCACGCCCGCGAGCGATGCCAGTGTTCCGCAGCTAAAACCCAAGGCGAAAGCTAACGGGAAGGCAGAACCCCATGGGGTGAGCCAGGCGTCCCGGTTCGGGATATCGACCCAAAACAGGATGATGGGAAGGGTCAGCGCCGTGAGTGCCAGTTCAAGACTTAGGGCCGCGTACAGCGTGCGCCGTACACGGGGGTCTTTGTCTTGGGGCGCGCCGACAAGCTTTGGCATAGTGGCTCCGACGTGCGGAGTGGCCCCAGATTCATAGGGTAGGCCGCCGCCGGGGCATCCCTTGAAGCCCGCCAAAGAGAGGAGTTTGAGCCTCGCTCGCTCGTCAGATGATGCTGCGAACGATGCCGCCATCGACACGCAGAGCGGCTCCGTTGATCGCAGAGGCACGTGGGCTTGCCACAAAAGCCACGGCGTCTCCGATTTCTTCGGGCTGGATGAAGCGCTCGATGAGGGAGGTCGCGCGGTTTTCTCGGATGAACCTACGCTCGGCCTCCTCACTGGGAACGTTGGGAAAAACCTCCCCCACAAAGCGCTGAACGCTCTCTGTCATGGTCGAGCCGGGCATTACCGTGTTGACGGTGACGGCGCTGCCCTTCGTAAGCTCCGCGAGACTGCGCGAAATAGAGAGTTGCATGGTTTTCGTTGCGCTGTAGTGCGCCATCTCAGGTGCGGGGCTGACCCCCGATTCGCTCGAGATGAACACCACGCGCCCCGTGCCCCGCGCGAGCATGCTCCGCAAATAGTGCCGGCTCAGGCGCACTCCACTCATGATGTTCACTTCGAACAAGCGTTGCCAGTCTTCATCTGTCTCGTCGAAAAAGCCCACGGCTTCGTAGATGCCGAGGTTGTTCACTAGAATGTCGAGCTCCGGGTGTGCACGAAGCGTGGCTTCACAACCTTCCTTGGTCCCGTTGTCTGCAACCAGCGGTACAAGTTCGGCACGGGGCTCAAGCGCGAGAAGCTGTGAGACGGCCCGCTCCACGCTGTCCTGGGTTCGACCATTCACAATCACGCGCGCCCCTTCGCGCGCAAGCGCGCTCGCGATAGCGAGTCCGATGCCGCCCGTGGAACCCGTGACAAGTGCGAGCCTTCCTCGAAGTTCTAAATCCATCGCTTGCTCCGCTCTGCCTCTGGCACAAGTGCCTAACGGAGCACCTAAGTTGTCTTCCGGCAAGGCAACGCGCTAGGTGAGCAGACGCAGGCCAAGAGGCCCCATAGCGCGAACAAAGCGAACTTGCTGCCAACACGGAACAGACAACGGCCTCGATCCATGGATACCCCCAAAACCTTGATACCGTTTCCGGTCAGAAGTCCGCAATGCCGCTGGTTCGGGTTCACCGATGTCAGTGGGCGCTTTGCTTACGTGGGACGCGGCGTATGACCTTCCAGATTAGGGAGGGTGGAAAGGCGCGTGTGAATTGTGCACACGTTGCACGCCAGAATGCCGACATCGCAGTTAGACGTGGCCCTGCTGGGCAGAATTCCGACGTGCGTGGTGCTGTGTAACCGCAAAAATGGGAACGATGACTTGTCGCGATTCTGGTGTCGCACCCCACTGCCTGAGTATCTGCGTATCTGTGGTATTTCTCAGTCCACGCATCCCAAATCTAGAATGGTCGTGTGAGTGTTGTGATGCCGCCAAGCGAGCCTGCGCAGCCTGCTGTTGCAAAGGCATCGTGAGCAAGCTGTCGGTCTGCGAGAACCTCATTTGCGCTTGCGTCTGTAAGCGAGTTCTTGCGATCCATCGCGCTAGCACACACACTCGCGAACATTGAGCCGTAGCGGTCTGCACTCTGAGTGCGAGCGCTCGGCACTGACTTAGATGCTGTGCCACGCGCCGCGGCTGTCAAGCTGCCGCTGCCGTTCATTCGGGCGTTCGCAACGTGCTCAGTCTTTATGCAATTCACCCCATCAGGATGGACCTATGCAAGCTCCAGCGATCACGGACTCTGCGCAAAATGTAAAGATCCTGCCGAGCGATCGAGAAGTCATCTTCCGTCCGCTTCAGTTCCGAAACCTGCGGGTTAAAAACCGCCTGTTTCGCTCTAGCATCTCCGGCACATTCGACCACTACGATGGTCATGGTTCGGATGCGCGGATCACCTGGGAAGAGAGCTTTGCCGCGGGCGGCGTGGGCGCGATCATCTCCTCATTCGTCCCGGTAGCCGTGCGAGGTCGTATCCTCACGCGCTACGCGATGATCGACCACGACAACAAGATTCCCTTCTGGCAAAAGGTTGGGGAGCGTGTCCATCGCCATGACTGCAAGTTCATTCTTCAGCTCAGCCACTCAGGCCGTCAGCAAGACATCGGCGGCGTAGAGAATCTGTATCGGCGTGCGCAGAGCTCTACAGGCAAGAAGGATTTCTTTCACGGCATCCTGTGCGAGCCCATGACGCAGGAGGACATCGACCGGACCATCCAGGAGTTTGCGGACGGAGCATGGCGCGCACGGGAGGCGGGCCTAGATGGCGTCGAGCTGCACGGCGCCAACGGCTATCTGCTGACCCAGTTCTTGAGCTCAGGCATCAACGATCGAAACGACCGGTACGGAGGCAGCGTGGAAGGCCGCGCCCGGTTCGTGCTCGAGGTGGTGCGAGCTATTCGTTCACGCGTAGGACGTGACTTTCACTTACAAATGAAGATTAATGGTGTCGACCACAACGATTGGCTCTACCCGTTTGAGGGACGAGGCAACACGCTCGAAGACACCGCAAAGATTTGTAAGATTCTCGAAGATGGCGGGCGCGGAGTGGATGCGTTCCACGTTTCGAGCGGCAGCACGTTCCCCCATCCGCGCAACCCGCCTGGTGATTTTCCGCTGAAAGATGCGGCGCGTTGGTACGACGTGATGCTGTCGAGTGGAGTACGCACCCGCTTCAACTACGCAATCTTTACCAATCCAGTGCTGGGTCCTGTCTTTCGCAAGTTTTGGCAGTTGCGAAGAGGTAAGGTCATCGAAGGCATCAACGTCGACTACGCTCGCTTCGTGCGAGAGCACGCAGCCGTTCCGGTCCTCGTCACGGGTGGGTTTCAGCGAGCCAATGCCATTGCAGGGGCAATCCGAGCGGGCGCATGTGACGGCGTCACGATCGCAAGGCCGCTGATCGCCAATCGTGACCTTCCGCAGCTGTTGCAGAAGCAGAATGAGGCCGAGAAACCGTGCACCTATTGCAATAAATGTCTGTTGAACGATCTCGAGAACCCCTTGGGTTGCTACGAGGTCTCCCGCTTTGAGGGCAAGACATTCGATGAAAAGTACGAGCGCATGATGGAGCAGGTCATGAGCGTGTTTACCCCCTCGCCGGAAGGCACGCCCGTGAGGCAAGAGGTCGCAGCTGAGGAGGCTACGCTGTGATATCGACTCCGCGCACCCCTCTGGAGATCGAGGAGGGTCGGCTACGGCGCAATCGTTACATCCTCCTCACCGCGATGGGACTCGTCGCAGGTGTGATGCTCTGGACGCGCTTTGTCTTGGGGATACCGGAGGACTACACCTCGCTCGAGGAACACTTCAAATACGGCTCCATCGGCGCAGACGTGGACAACGGCCTTCCCTATTGGATTTGGAAGGTCATGCCCACCATGTGTCCGGATCATCTCGAGGTTCGAGGCGATGGCTCGCATGCGAGCTATGAGGCATTTGGCTTCATCCAGGAGCCGGAGCACGATAGACCCGTCGGATTCTCGAAGCGCCGCGTGAACGGCATTGAGATGGTCGGCCTCAATTGCGCAGGTTGTCACGCAGGGACGATCCGCAAGGAAGCGGCGGAACCCGCGCAGCTCATTCTCACCATGCCCGCACATCAAATGGACCTTCTGTCCTACTTTGAATTTTTATTCGATTGCGCCCAGGATTCGAAGTTTACGGTGGATAACGTGATGGCCCACGTGGACACCGTCACGAAGCTGAGCATGGCGGATCGCTTCATCTACCGAGCGGCTGTGCCCATCGTAAGAGAGACCTTGCTTGCGCGGGCTGGCCGTGTCGCGCCGCTGCGATCAGACCGCTTTCGTTCTGGCAAAGGTAGAATTGACACCTTTAATCCCTACAAAGCCATGGTCCTCAACTTCCCCGAAGTAGAGCGCGCAGCGCCCGGGGCATCTGATCTGCCGTCGATTTGGAATCAGGGCATCCGCCGGGAAATGCATCTTCACTGGGACGGAAACAACGATTCACTGTTCGAACGCAATATCAGTGCGGCGATTGGCGCGGGTGTGACGCCCGAAAGTGTCGACCTGTATCGCATAGAGCGCATCGCAAAGTGGCTGCAACAAGTAAAGCCGCCAGAAAACCCCTTGCTCGCGGGAGATGTGCCGCTGGGTAAAGGCAAGCATTTGTACGCGATGCACTGCGGAAACTGCCACGGAGAGCCTGACAA
>CAZEWA010000300.1:0-6553 GCA_964515685.1 uncultured Polyangiales bacterium
GGACAACGACTGCGACGGCAACGTCGACGAGGGTTGTCCAGACGAGCCCATCGTCCTCGAGTGAGGCGTAGGCGAGCGGAAACCGAGCGCTGGGAGTTTCCCTGGGTCCTATCGCCTACAGGTCGCGCAAGTCAGCGCTGGCGCCCTCGACGTGCATTGCAACGGACAGGCATCGCTGCTCGTTCAGGTCGGAGAAGACCGAAACGTGCGCTGCAGCCTAACTCCGGCCGAGCCCTCGAAACCTCCGTTGATCCGGAGTGTGACGCTCACCAAACTGCAAGCGCGCGAGTCGGCGACAGGCGCGAATCTAGCGGCTCGCTGCACGATGAAGCGTGCGTGGTCCAGACGCTCACTCGCAGGGCACGCCGGGAACGACCTTGGAGATAAGCCAGCGCATAAGTGCGCGACGCTGTTTGGTCGGACTCGGATGAGCGAGCAGTCCCTCGAACACGAACATCGCCGTCTTGGATGCGTACTCGAGCTCGGCCTGTGCCACGCCGTGTGCTTGCAGCTGCATGCGCAGGATGGTCTCCAGAACCTGATGAAAGCTCGCGTGCCACGTGCGCACCGCCTCTGCAATCGGCACTCGCGCATGAACCGTCGCGATCAGATTTTGTACAGCCTGGAGCTCGCTGAGCAACCACAACACTTGGGCTTCGAGCGGGCCGTGCTTCCGCTTCTCGTAGTCGCCCAACGCTTCGAAGAGCAGCCGATTGAGCACCGCGACAAGCAAGGCGTCCTTGTCGGCGAAGTACCAGTAAATGGTGTTCGGCGCGACCCCTGCCTCCTCGGCGAGCCGCGCCATCGAGGTCCCGTCGTAGCCGGTCTCAACGAGCATGCGGCGCGCAACCAAAAGGATTTCTTGTTCTTTTTCCCTCCGGTCGAGATCGCTCTTCGTTTTTGCCATCGCTTGCCCCTTGAACGCTCCTCAACAGAGCACTAGGGTACGCGTGCTCGTGTTGATTGTCATTCAAGAGCGCACCAGCCGAGCAGGAGCAGGGCATGTCCATCGTCGAACGAGAGGTTGAATTCGAGTCGCAAGGCCTCACCTGCCGCGGCTTGTTCGTGAAGCCAAGCGGCGGCGGCCCGGCCCCGCTTATCGTGCTCACCCACGGCTTAGGCGGCCTGTACGAGATGCGTTTCGAGGCCTACGCGCGCAGCTTCGCGAGCGCAGGGTACGCAGCCTTGACCTTCGACTACCGCTACTTCGGACGCAGCGATGGCAGTCCGCGCCAGCTGCTCGAGCGCGACGAGCAACAGCGCGACATCGAGGCCGCGATCGCATTCGGCAGGAGCCTAGATGGCGTGGACGCCGCGCGCGTTATTCTCTGGGGCACATCTCTCGCAGGCGGCCATGTCATCGACGTCGCAAGTCGCCGCGACGACCTCGCTGCCGTGGTCGTGCAGTGTCCCTTCACCGATGGCCTGGCCTCCGCGCGCGCCACGTCGCTTCCCAGCCTGCTCGGGATCTCGTTCTTCGTGGTCGCCGATTGGTTCATGCGCCTGACGGGCCTCGGCCGTGTGCTCGTGCCGCTCGCCACCCCTCCCATGCTGCCTGGCCTGATGACGAAGCCCGACGTCATCCGAGGCGTGCTCGATCTCGTACCGCCAGGCACGCAGCTGTCGGGTCGGCTCTCCTCACTCTTCAAGACCTTTGCACAGCGCAGCGTGACGCTTCCGGAGCACGTCTCCACTTCGAACTTGCCCGAGACTTCGCGCGAGGCCGGCTTCATGGGTTCGCTGGTTTTCCCCTCGGGCACCGTGTTAATCAACGGCGTGACGGCCAACTTTGCCGTCGATATTCTCAGCTGGCGTCCGGGTCCGCGCCTGCAGAAGGTACGCGCCCCTACACTCGTATGCGCCTGCGAGGCCGACTCGGTCGCACCTGCCAAGCTGACCATCGCCTACGCCAAGGCGGCCCCTGCGTGCGAACTCAAGGTCTACCCCTACGGGCACTTCGACATCTACCGGGGCGAACCGTTCGAAATCGTGATCAAAGACCAGCTCGCGTTCCTGGCGCGCGTGGTGCCGGTCGCTCGCGCGGACGAGGGCCAAGCGAGCCATCCCGCGCTTTCGAATTGAAGGTTTCCGGCCGACGAACATTTTTCAGCTCACCTCGCCGGCGCTCCATAGTAGAACGACATTCAACTGTACTTTGCGGAGGCTTAAATGAAAAAGCTTTTGGGTCTTCAGAGCTTGCTGGCCCTAAGTGTATTGGCTTGTGGAGAGGCCGCCGTGCCTGGGACGGATGGTACCCGACCCATCGGCGTAGACGACTCCGGCGAGTTCCCGTCGAACGGGGGAGACGGCGACCTTGTCGGCGGCGATGGCGACAACCAAGGCGGCAATCAAGGCATCGGCCCGGGGCTCGGCTCTTGCGCAGGTATCGAGGCCAGCGCCGACGCGCGACTGCTTCCGATCGACATCGTCTGGGCCATCGACGGATCAGGCAGCATGATCTCCGCCTTCCCTGCCATTCAACAGGCGCTCTCCAAGTTCTCCCAAGACGTAAAAGCTGCTGGCCTCGACGCTCACATCGTGTTGCTCACAAGCCAAGGCCTGTGCGTTCCCGCTCCGCTAGGCTCGGGAAGCTGCGGCTCGGGCTTGGGAGGCGGATTGGGCGGTGGTTTTCTGCCGCCCGCCAGTGCACCCGACAGCAAAGCCCCCGCATTCTTGCACCTCGACGTGTCGTTCGGGGCTAACCAGGGCATGGGAGTTATCCTCGACAACTACGCCCACTACAAGCAGATGCTGCGGCCCGACGCGCGCACGCACCTCGTGCTCACCGAAGATGGTGTGCCGCCGATGTCAGCCAAGGCCGTGGTGGATCACATCGAAGGCCGCGTCAGCGCCAGCTCCTCCCCCGCCTGGAGCCCCGCACTGAAGCCCGGCTCGTGGGTATTTAGCGGCGTCGTCTGTGCGAACGGACTCGGCGACGGCGCGTGCACCTTCGCGTTTCTGAAACCTGAGACCACCCTCTCGCTCATCAGCATGAGCGACGGCGTTTCGGCTGACTTGTCCCTGGCCGGTCAACAAGGCGCAGACCCCTTCGCGAGTCTGCTGACCGAGCTCGCTGCCAGGGTCATCGTCGGTGCAGAGCTCAGCTGCGAGTACGACATCCCAGCGACGCCGGCTGGCGAGTCCTTCGACCGCGAGCGGGTCAATGTGCTGTACGGCTCCGAGTCCGGCGCCGAAAAGAAGCTCATTCCGCGCACGGAATCGGCCTGCGGCGACACTGTGGCCTGGACCTACGACAAGGACGACGCGCCCACCAAGATCCTGCTCTGCCCGAAGGCTTGTGAGCTCGTTCGGACGGGCCAGGATGCTTCGCTCGACGTCGAGTTCGGCTGCCAGACGGCCGTCATCTTCTGAGCCTCGTGGACCGCCGGCAGCCAGCGGCCAGCCATGGCGGCCTCGTTGCGGCCATTCTGTAAGCATGTGTGCCCTCTGAGGCTCTACCCCCTATCGGCACACACCGCGCAAACAATCGAGTTTACGCGACAGCGTAGTTGTTCGATCTACCGTGAATGGCGCGATCAAATCGGCAGTGTTTACGACTGGTCCGCCGGCCACGCAAAGACATCCGTCAGCGGCTTGCACGACGCATCGAAGAGACGCGAATAGAGTTGCTCCCCCTGAACCCCCGCGTTTTGCCTGGTGTAGGTCACGAGCGCAGCGCCACTGTCGGGCGCGACACGAACTTGGTACGTCGCCGCTGCACCGTTGTTGTTGATGGAATCGTTCGGGACGTTGTCGACCACGACCGCGAGGCCAGCGCGCTCCCGAGCTCGCGCGTCGAAGCACTCGAGCTCAAGTCTCTGTCCGGCTGAATCGTTCCTAAGGCGCAAGAGGGCGAGCTTCCCTGCCTTGGAAATGTCGAAGTCATCAAAGCCGCTGCACGAGAATCCTCCCGCTTCTTCGACAACGCAGGTGCTGGCAAAGGGCGGCTCAGGCGTTTCGGGAGGCGGCACCTCGGCATCCCCGGCGTCGGCGTCGCCAGCTGCTTCGGCGTCCGGCATATCGGCATCAGGCACAGACGCATCAGGCACGGACGCGGCCCATGCAGCTCAGTCTCCGGACCGACGCTCACGCCGTGATACGAATCCGTGGAGCGTCATGACGGGGCGCGGAGCATCCTCCGAGCGTGACCGAGAGGAGTTCAGTCCGCAGCTCCTTGTTTGGCCGTCGCGCTTGTGTCGAGCGGGTCGCTGGGCACGTCGATCCGGCCAAACTCGGCGTCGACCTGCTGCGGATCGAGCCGAGCTTGCGTGCGCTTCCAGAAGAGCGGGCTGAGCTCGAGCCTGCGGTCCTCAGGCCACAGTGGAACCAGACGGCTGAGGCAGCGCAGGTACTCTTCGGGGTCGAGGCCATGCAATCGCGCCGCACTGCGCGCCCCGCAACCACGCAGCAAAGAAGCGCTGGCCCTATGGGCGAAGCTAACGCAGGCGGCGCACGTGCTCGACGACACCGTCTCGCAAGTGGTGCGCTGCGGCTCATCAAGCGCCTGCTCCAGATCCAAGGCTCAAGCTTCGATCGGAGCTTCGTGCGCAAGCCTCTGACCGACATGCTCGGCGAGAGCGACACGCGCGTCGAGACCAGCAAGCCCCTCAGGCGCCCGCACCGGCCTCAGGGGCTACTCAAACCACCTGAAACCCGGTCCAGACCTGCCTCAGGGCCTCTCGGCAGGTTCAATAGCAATACAAAGGTGATACTGCCTATCGGACATGGCTGAAAGTCGCGTGAGACCGTGCCGTTGTTCGCGACATCGGTGCCACGTTGTCAACACCACGGAAGCGTACGGCGGTCTGCACTGGCAGCCTCGGGTGACGACGGGGTGAACGTCTGCTGTTCTTATCTTCTACACCGCGAACTGCGCGCTTCAAAAAGCCCTTCCTCGTTAGAGCCACCGCTCGCACCTGACTTATCTCCAGGCGAGCTTGCCCCGATTGCACCAAGACCACCAAACGCACACCCACCTTCCAGAGAGGACACCTGAGCACTCAGATGCCGCGGCATCCTTTCTATTTCTCCCAAGTATGCTGCGTTGCACACATACTCTGTGACTCATCCGATTGTTCCGGCTCAGCGCGTCGTATCGATCGGCAGAGAAGCTGCGGATGCCTGGCTAAAAAGCGAGGAAGGCGCACGGTTTCTTGCGACGGCGAAGCGAGCCGAAGTACCACGCCCGATGGAGACAGCACCGGCGCTACGAGGCTCCGGTTTGGCATCGACTGTGCCCAAATAGCTGTGCAGACTAACAGTTTCGTGGCGCTCTCCGACCACACTCGCATCCCCAACTCGCGAGCAAGAGCCCCAGCTAGGACTCACGGCGAGCCGAGGGCTCGCTCGGTACCTATGCGCGGTACCTATGCTCGGATGCTCGGTATCTATACCGTACCTGGCGTGCTACCCTGCGAACGTGGACCAGCAGCGTCTCGGCGAAGTGCAGAATCCGGACGAGGAGACCGCGCGCCTTGCGCGCATGACCCCCGCGGCGCGCCTCAAGTTGTTTTTCCAGCTTTGCGACCTCACCGATGCGCTGTAGGCGGGACGCCCCAATCGTGCGGCGCTGCGCGCTCCGCAACCACGCAGCAAAGAGTTCCTCGCCCTGTGGGCCAAGCTGATGCAAGCAGGCACGCGTGATCGATGACAGCGTGTCGCACGTGGTGGCGCGGCTCATCGAGCGCATGCTCCAGATCCAAGGCTCAGCCTTCGATCGGAGCTTCGTTCGCAAGTCACTGACCGACATGCTCGGCGAGAGCGACACGCGCGTCGAGAAGTGGGACGCCATCTGCGGCCGGAATCCAGCAGACGCTGACGGCTGAGTCAGGCCGCGCCTACACCCGGCGCAGCCGACGCTCGCCCCAGGAACCCGCACCGGCCTCCGGCCCTACTCAACCACCAGGAACCCGGTCGAGACCGGCCTCCGGGCCTACTCAAACCACTGGGACCCGGTCGAGACCGGCCTTGGGGCCTACTCGAACCACCCGCGGCCCGGTCCAGACCGGCCTCCGGGCCAACCAGACGCCTACGACATGCGGCCGCGACCGGTCTTGGGGTGAACGGCTTGGTTCAATAGCAGTACATAGGTGACACTTGCCTATCAGGACATGGGTGACAGTCGCGGGAGACCGTGCCCGTTGAGCATGACATCGGCGCCACTTTTCATGAGCTGGGTACCAGCGTTCAGGACAAGGGCGTCGCTGCGTCGGCACAGGGGTAACACGCGGCCAGAGTAGGTCTCCTGCGTGTCGCCGCATGAGTAACACCAGTCACAGAAACACGCGGAGTGGGCAGGGCTCCTAGCGGCAGGCTAAGCGCGTGCCGTGGAAAGAACTGAACACAGTGGAACGACGAGAAGCGTTTGTGCGGGCTCATCTTCGTGGAGAGCAGTCCTTTGCAGAGCTGTGCCGAGCCTTCGGGGTAGCCCGAAAAACCGGCTACAAGTGGGTAGGCAGATTCATGACCGGAGGTATGCCGAGCCTGCTCGATCGGGCAAGGACACCTCTGTCGAGCCCTTCTGCGACGCCAGACGATGTGGTTGATGCCATCC
>CAZEWA010000301.1:0-6516 GCA_964515685.1 uncultured Polyangiales bacterium
TTCGCCCTCCTCAGCTGCGTCTTCCTCCGGTGGCGCGCTGTAATGGGTCTCGAGGTCCATGCCCTGACCGTGACCCGGCAGCGGCTCGCCGATGCGGCGCTCGAAGATGTCGCGACTCTCAGGCGTAAGCTCTGCGAACTCCTTGAGCGTCGGCATGTCGCGCAGGCTCTTCAGCCCAAAAAGCTCCAAGAACTCCGTCGTGGTGCCGTACAAAAGCGGGCGCCCAGCTTCATCCTTTTTGCCAAGAATCCGTATCACACTGCGCTCGAGCAGCACTTTCAGCGAATGCCCCGAATCCACGCCGCGCACGTCTTCGATCTCTGGGCGCGTCACGGGCTGGCGGTAAGCGATGATGGCCAAGACCTCAAGCTGCGACCGCGACAGCTTCGTGGGCTTTTGATCCACCAAATTGCGCACAAAGGGCGCATATCGCGGCGACGTGCGGAACTGGAAGCCGCCTGCAATTTCATCGAGCACGATGCCGCGCCCCTTGTAGGCCTCGCAGAGCTCCGCCAACGCACGCTTCACAACGCCTAGGTCTTGTCGCGTCATACGCGCAAGTCGCATCGCAGCCACCGGCTTGTCCGACACCAGGATCAGCGCTTCGAGGGCTCCACGCAGGTCGTGGTCCGCCAGGGTAATGGTGCCCGCGAGGCCGGGCCCTACCCGCTCCTCTCCCTCGGTGTCTTCTTCAGTTTCTTCTTCAAGCGCGGAAAAATCCGCCTCTCCGGGGCCGAAATCGGCGTTCCCGTCGGCACTGGGCGCCTCCTTCTGTGGCTCCTCCTCCGCGTCGACCGTATCGGGCGCGTCTTCGTCTTCGGGCTCCTGTTCGAACTCGCTCATGCCTGCTGTTCTTCCTCTGTACCCGAATTCGGTTGAGCAGCCTGCTCAGGCTCGCTCTCGAAGCTATTTTGCACGACGACATTGGCGTCGGAAACGGCGCTCTCGATGTAGATGGGCGCGTAGGAGTCAGCCTGGTAAATCCGCAAAAACCTTTGTTTCCCCATCTCTAACATCGCCAAGAAGGTCACGACCAGGTCGTACGTGGTGATGTACCCCTCGAACAGCGATTCGAACGTGACGCGCTTTTGCTCGCGCAAGAAGTCCAAAATCTCGTGGATGCGATCCTGAATCGTGACGCGTTCCGCCGTAATTTCACGCGAAAAATCGGCATTGGCGCGCTTGAGCACGCGGTTGAACGCATCGAGGAGATTGAACAGCGTCATCCCTCCCAGGGGAGCTTCGCCCTTGGCCTCTTCCGCCGGCGCACCACGCAAGAACACATCGCGTCCCGCAAGGCCGCGCTCGGCAAGGCTCTCGGCCGCCGCCTTGTACTTCTGGTATTCGAGCAGGCGCCGCACCAACTCCTCGCGCGGGTCGCCCATTTCCTCATTGGCGTCGTCGTCTTGATCGGACGGCGGCGCAGGCAGCAACATCTTCGACTTGATGTGCGCTAGCGTCGCGGCCATCACCAAGTACTCACTCACCACGTCGAGCGCCAAGGTCCCCATCAAGTTGAGGTACTCGAGGTACTTCTCGGTGATAAAGGCGATGGGCAAGTCCAGGATGTCGAGTTCGTGGTCCTGGATCAGGTGCAAAAGCAGGTCGAGCGGGCCTTCGAATCCCGAAACCGATAGGCGAAAGGCGTTGGGATCCGGGGGCTGTTCGGTATCTTCCATACTCTCAAGCTCCCCACCCGAACGACTCACGCCCACGAGAAACCGCTCCCCGAGGGCACCCTGACGCACTCGTTTAGGGTTCCCACGGCCTCGTGTCAAACACGTGCAATTACCTACGATCTCCGCACATGTAGGCCACTGTCACAGATGACGTCCCAGGGCGATACGCGGTACGCTTAAATGACCAGGACGCGCCCGACAGAACCGGCGCAGGAGGGCCCATGCGCGCCCTCAGATAGGGCAATGCAGTGCAGGGGAAACGGGGGGCGGACGACGGAACACAGGGGTCCGGCTATCAAATTGGCGACCTCGACATACCGGGACGCGGGAGCCCCATGGGCAAGCCGAGGGTCCCTTCGCCCCCGCTTGATGCTCAGGTCGGGCAGAACGCCGGGGGAGCACCCGGGCGCCCGGCCCCCCCACACAGGTCTCCGCAAGGCCCCGGCGCCCTGCGCGGTGAGGCGATAGATTTTGGTGACGTGGCCGACCAAGCGAGCCTAGCGCTCGAACTCGACACGCCCCAAACCAGAACCGACAAAGCATTCTTCGACGATTTCGGGGCGCGAGACTTGGGCGAGAGCTTCGAGGATCTCCCAAACCTGGACGCTGACCTCGAGCTCGCTACCGATGCGCGGCCTAGCCCAACTCAACCCCAACAAGTAGCTCCTCCCAACGCCCCCGCCAGCACACGCAAGAAGCCTGTCCTGTCCACGCAGCAGGCCGCCGAAGCGTTCACGCGCGAAGCACAAGAACTCAGGGACCTGGCCGGTTTCGGCGACACGCCTGGAGGCTATGTCTCTTGCGCTCGCTACGCCCTCCACGTAGCCGTGCGCCTCTTCGTGCTGCGCAAGGAAGTTAAACGCGTGCAGCAACACGCTCAGAACGCCACGGCCCAGTATCACGCAGCACTCGCAAGCCTCGGTCAGGCGCTGGTAGCGCACGAAAAAACGCCTCCGTATCAAAAATTCGCGGGCCTTTTTTCCGCGATATACACAGCCGAATCCCAAGTGCATCGGGTCGACCAAAGCTTGGCGCAAGCCCAAGCCGAAACCGCCGTACGTGTGAGCGCACTGGAGCAAAAGCGCGCGCTATTCGAAGCTGATATGGCGCCGCTTCTAGAAAAAGAACGCGAAGCAGAGCGCGCCCACAAGGAAACCTCGGAACAGCTGCGCCGTGCACAGGGTCTGGAAAAACGCGTGGAGATTGAGCTGCGCGCCCTGTCGGAAGCCACGGTCGAGGTGGACGCAAACAAACTCAAGGCGCTGCAAGAAAAGCTCGCCGAGCGCAGGCAGGCCGTGGCGGCGGTACTCGTCGACACGGAGAACGCCCAGGCACACCTGGGACGCATGCAGCGCGATTGCGCGCAAAAACGGCGCGAGATCCAAGGCACCGACGACGAAAAACGTAAACTCGAGGGGGCGGCCCGTGCCCAGGCCTCCGCAATAGGCAAAGAAGCCAGTGCAACGACCCAGGCCCATCAGGACGCGCTCCGAGCGCTCGCGGAGGCAGCGTTGGGGGCGGACTTGGTCGAGCAGCATCTGCCGCAAACCAAGAGCGTGGCCGAAGCGCGAATCCTCTGCGAAGAAGCCAAGCTTTCGCTCGATCGCTACGAGCGCGCTCGAAAGCTCTATCACCGAAAGTCGGTGATCAAGGGAGCCGTTCTCTGGGGCGTATTGATTGTGCTCGGCGTGTTTGCCCTGACCCTGCACGCCCGCGTGACTCCCACCTGATCTGCGCTCGGGGCGTTACCCCTCGAGCTCAGCGAGCACCTCCAGCACCTTATCCACGTGTCCGGCGACGCGCACCTTGGGAAAGATCTTCCGCACCACACCCTGCTCGTCGATGACGACCGTGGTGCGCAAGATTCCCATGCTCTTTTTGCCGTAGAGGTTCTTCTCTCCCCAGGCGCCGTACTTCTCGATGACTGCGCCTTCCGTGTCGGAGAGCAGATCAAAGTTGAGCGCGTATTTATCGGCGAACTTGCAGTGTGACTCGAGCGAATCGCGGCTGACGCCAAGCACAACTGCATTGGCCTCTTTAAAGCGCGGTGCTGCGTCGCGGAAGTCCGTGGCCTCTGTCGTACAGCCGGGGGTGTTGTCCTTCGGGTAGAAATAGAGAACCACCCGCTGTCCCGCGTAGTCCTTCAGCGTGACCTTCTTGCCACTTTTGGCCGGCAGAGAGAACGCGGGCGCTTTCTTACCTACTTCGAGCATGCTCACCTCGGAACCGATTATACGTCGAGGTGGCCCTGCCTACGAACCCACTCACGTGCTCTTCCAAAACTTCGGAATCAGATGCTGAACATGCGTCGATCTGTACGAACATCAAGTTAGGATCGATTGCATGAAATGGGCTATCTCGTTGGCTGCTGTAGCGGGTTTTACTCTCTCCTCACCGGTACTCGCGGAGGCTCCTGGGGAAGCCCACGACCTCGGTGCGCTCGTTCCGTACGACCTCGACGGATCCCGCACGATCAAGGCCCTCCAAGTGATGAACAGCGAAGCAAAGCTGCTCGCGAATGGGCAACGCAAGCAAGAGCTCGCCTTCATGCGCGCCATGGCGCTCTCGGACCTTTGGGTCATCGCACGCGCCACGCATCGAGAGGCCCTGGAGAAGCAGATAGCTGACAGCCTCGGCGTGGAACCCGCCGTAGCCCCACGCGAGCTCGACGCAGCGCTGGTCGCGGTCGACCATGCCGTAGTGCACGACATCGTCAGCGATGCACGGGAAGCTGTTCGCATGACGCAAGGCGCGGAGCCGCTCGACGTGAACGCGCGAGGTCCGCGCAGCGAATCCCTGTACCTCAGCCGTGTGCTCGACGCGGTGGGCAACAGTGCAGACCCGCGCACCAACATTCCACGCCTTCAAGCACTGGCGAAAGACCCGTGCGAGCAAGCCAACGCCCCTAGCTGCACACCGCTCTACCGCGACTTCGACCAGGCAGGCCGCAAAGCCATCAACGCCCTGGTGCGAGCAAGCAAAGCGGTCTCCGTATTCGAACGCGAATCCGAAGATCCGTTCGTCATGGCCATGAGCCCTACCCTGAGCTCGCAAACTCGGGCGCTGAGCTCCATTACGCTGCAACCCAACGCGCGGCTGCCACAGGCCATGACGCGCCTGCAAGCCGTGGAAAGTGGCAGCGCAGAAGCTCCCGACCTGATCGTCATGATTGCGCACGATCGCGTGGAGTATGCGTTCATGCCGCGCGTGCGCATCGACGACACCTTCGCAGTGGTGCTCGAAAAAGGCGATGAGCCTTCGTTCCCGACCATGGCATCCGTCAAAATCGAAGATAGCTTCGCACCCTTCGTGCGTCCCATCGATGCGGTAGTAAAGGCCATGAGTGCTCTTCGCGCGCGCTTCCCCTCAGCCCGCGTGGCCGTAGGCGCTGCGCCGGACATCAAAGCCCACGTGATTGCTCGCACGTTCTTGTCTGCGCAAAGCGCCGGCTTTGAAAAGCTCTCCTTGCTCGCCGCGACTCCCGAGGGCGAGATGCGCAACGTCGAAGTGGAAGTCGTCGGAGCCTTGCGTGCCGCCGAAGTCGGGCCACGCGATCTGAGCGTGGTGGTGCGTTTGGGTGGCTTCACGGTAAAGCGCGCAGGCCCAAGCGTGACCATCCCGCGCGTGAAGAACGAATCCGGCTTCGAGTTCGACTTCGAATCGCTGCGCACGAGTGCTCAACCACGCAAGGCAAAGAGCGCGAAGTTGACGTTTATGTCCGACGTACCCGCGAAAACCTTGGCTGAGGCCGCGTTCATGGTTGCGCCGCAAGATCGGACGCTTACGGTCGTTCTCCCCTGACCTAATCTTGGTCTATGCGGTTTCCCGTGTTGACGCGCCCGAGCCTCCCTTGTTACGCAGCGGGGGCGGTCCACGGGGCCCGATGGGGAGAACGTATGGGCAAGCTCAGATGGATGGCGGTTTTCTTGCTGCTCGGTGCGTGCAAGTCCGGCGAAAAACGCGAACAAGAAAACACGCCAGCGAGCTGTGGCAAGGCAGGCAACTATCCTGGCTACACCGGCTCACGAACCTGGAATATCGCCGATTTCGAGAGCTGCGATGCGCTGTGCCCGGAACTTGAATCCGAGGCCTGTGTGCGCGAGAAATGCCCCGGTGCCAACGCGTTCTTCGGCTGCATCGACGAAGAAATTTACGCCTGCCAAACCGCAAGAGGCGGCGATTGTCGGCCGAAGTACGAGGCGTACGCTTGCTGCGCGGAATCCCATTGCAGCGCGGCCGACTCCACGACTGCGCACGTTTGTCTCGCGGACTCGTGCACTGCGGAAAACAACGCGGTCGAGGACTGCTACTACCCAGCCACTCCAACCCAAGGGTTCGAGGCCTGCGTCGACACCGCTTATTCGAAGTGCTTGGGCGATGAGCCCGCCTGCGTGCGCGAAAACGCAGACCCATTGGCCGGCTATGTCGGCACCTCGACGTGGACGCGCGCTTGGTCGCACGAAGAACTCGAGGCCTGTGCAACGTCGTGCGCTGAGGCAACCTCACTTCCAACGTGCATGGAAGATACCTGCCCAGGTGCTTCGCAGTACCGCGTGTGCGTGCAGGAAGAGCTTGCTTCTTGCTCCACTGAGCCGGAGGGCAGCTGCCGCGAAGCCTGGGAAAACGTGTACTGCTGTGCTCGCGCGCAATGCGCGGGTCTTGCTGGCTCGACGTTTAGCCTGTGCCTCACAACATCCTGCGACACGCAGCTCGAGCGCTTTACGACATGCGCTGAGGCAGAACCGAGTGGCACATGCTCGACTCGAGCCGCAGCCAGCTGCACCGCTCTGAAGGACACCGATGACGCGGGTACCGATGACGCGGGTACCGATGACGC
>CAZEWA010000302.1:0-6503 GCA_964515685.1 uncultured Polyangiales bacterium
CAGCCTTTGCCGGCGCGCCATCCTCACTCGAGCGGATTACCCAGAGATCCTGGTTTGCCGACAGCGTCCGCCCGCTCCCCTCGAAACGGCAAGGTCGCTAGCGCTGCCATCCCGCAAGAGTGCTCGCGTACAGCAAGCTTATCCCGAGCTTTCTGCGCACGGGTTTGAGAATATGGATGCGTTCGAGCGTGCGTCGCAACATGCGCGGCTCGCGTGAGACCAACGCGGTGGTGGTGTTGTCGGCCGCAAGGCCGTACACGTCACGATACTTGAGCGTCAGGGGGTGCGTGCCTAGCGGCAGAGCCAGCGCGCACGGCGTGGTGGACGTCTCGCCAGACGCCGCGCTCACCTCTGTGGGGCCGTCGGTCACGTCCAGCAGCAAGACGCCCTGCCCTGCTTCCGGTGCCGGCAAGTTCGGTAATGGCCGTGGCAGCGTCTGCGCTGGAAGGGGTGACTGGGCTACGCACGCGGAGAGCGCGAGGAAGCAGAGCGCCAACGTCTTTGCCGCAAACCTCTTCATGGAGAGCGCTCCACCAGTGCGGCCAAGATGCGGGCGCGTGCCGCATGCAGGCCTTCAGATTCGTTGAGCCGAACCCGACGCACGAATGCTAGAGCGAGGCTGCTGACGTCCTGCACGTCGCTCACGGGAGCCACAATGATGCGAATACCGTGACCGAAGCTCGCCCCCGTGAATGCAGTGGCTCCGTACATGACAATGCTGCCGCTGCCGTGAGCCCCCGGCTCGAGCGTGATGTCTTGGTAACCGAGATCCTTCAAGAGCATAGGCAACACCTGCGACAACTCCGGCAGCGAGCCGACAATCTCCACGCGCGTGCCCACGTCCGCAGACAGCGCGCGAACGCGCCTTAGGCTCTTCGCGGTAGAGCACGCGGGAAGCAGCACTGCGCTAAGCAGTAGCAACGAAAGCCCGAAGACTCGGTGCCACCTACTGCGCATGTTCGCCCCCACGTGACGCGCAGGACGTCCCAAGCTCACGCGCACGAGCGCTCCGAACTCCCGCTTCAGAGCGACATGAGACAGGGCTCCTATAAGCCGATTTGCATTGCGTCTGCGCACCAAAGCGTTGTGCCCACGCCACGCGGCGAAACGCAAGCATGTCGGCCAACCCGCCGACCCGCCTGCCCAACAACCGGCTCCGAACCTATCACGACATGCCGCTCCTTCCCGCGAAGAAATATCACGACATTCACGACACGCATTTCCTTCCCGGGAAGCAGCTTCGCGACATTCGCGACATGCATCACCCTTGCGTTGCATCCAAGCTGCGTCAATCTCTCCTCCTCCCCACGGAGGTCGGCATGGCGGAACGCACCTACTCCATCGATGAGCTCGCCGCGGAATGCGGCATCAATGCGCGCACCTTACGCAGTTGGGTCACGAGCAAGGCCTTACCGAAGCCCGTCGGGCAAGGTCGCGCTGCTCGCTACAGCGCAGGCCACCTGCTACGTGCACGCGTCATCGCGCAGCTCCGCCAGCGTGGCGAATCATTGCAAGCCATTCGCGGCCGCATCGCTTCACTCAGCCCGGCGCAGCTCAACGTGCTGCTCACGGCGCCGCGCGAAGTCGACAGCGCCCAACAGCCGCCGCCCGCCCCCACGTATCCGTTCGCGCAGTGGCAGATGGTGCAGCTCATGCCGGGCATGGCGCTGATGGTACATTCCGATGGCGGGCCAGCGTTGCGGCGCATCGCAGATGAAATCTATCGCCACTACAACATCTCGACTAGAGTCTAAGCATGCGCTGGACCCTTACTTTACTCAGTCTGCTCACATACGCATGCGCCACGCCTTGCGCAGAACGCTCCATCTCTGAGTGTTCGCAGGACGACGAATGCTCGGCAATCCGCGGCAAACCCGTCAACGCGCGCAGCATGTGCTTGGACGAAACGCAGCCTGCCGCTTGCTCCGAGCGCGTCGAGATATGCGATACCTCAATAACGTTGGCCCGCGATCCAGCGGGAGACCTTTGGTGGTTCTCGAACGGCTGCATCCCCGATGGCTGGGCCGAGGACCATGATGCCGGTGCTAAGTCCTGGGAGGCCTGTGCGCCTCGCTGATGCTGCGGTTGCCCACTAATCCTCGAGACATTCCTTTGCCCCACGACATGCAGCTAGTACGCGCGCTGCGGCCTTAGTATGCTCAAGCCGCACCAGGAGGGCACCGTGACCGATAGCAACGTCATTCAAGAATTCGAGCTAGAACTCGCGCAAGCCTTGGAGCGGCTGCAGCCGATTCAGACAGACAAGCACGAGCAGGTCGAAACGAAGCAGGCACTCGAGCGCGTGGTCGCTCAGTGGAACGAGCTCATCAGCGGCGCCTCGCTGTCCGATCCGAGCAGCATCGCCGTGCTATTCGAGAAGCACACAGACACGATGGAAAAGCTCGAGAGCACGCTACGCACACTCCCATGACGCACGGCTCGTACTTCACCTTCGAAGCGTACGCGTTCCCAGCTTCCACACTCGGCGTGCGTCCACGGCTGCCGCGCGGGCCTTGGCTCAGCGGCACAAGGATCGAGTATCCCATCGACGAGCCGCTGTCGTTCGAACTCGACGCCGACTACCCGGGTGAAGTCTTGCCCTACTACGCGTCGGCCGCGCCACTCATGCGCGGCGATTTGGTGGACGCCATCCGTGCCGTAGAGGGGCCTGCGCCTCACGCAGCACAGACTTCCCAAGCCGAGGCGGCGACGAATCGATGCAGTGGTGGTGGGGAGGCGCAGAAGCCGTGCGCGAGGTCGTGTTCCCGAAGAACGGCGACTACTTGACGAGCGATAGTTTCCTGCTCGGAGGCTTGAGCCTGGCGTCGAGCGAGGTGGTGACCGTGACGGTCGGCGGCAACGTGTACGAAGCCATCGGCAGCAGCATTCCAGTTGGCACCTACACGTGCGCGAAGAACCAAGCGGGCATCAACGCATCAGGCCACGGCTTTGTCCAGCCCAACGTCGCCGGATCCGCATGCGAAGTGACCTTCACAAAGGCCGTCGAACAAGGCGGAACTGTCGAGGGAACGTTCTGGGCCCTTGTGCCGCCAGTCGAAGCGCAGAACCTACCCGGAGGCTGCCTCACGGGCCGCTTCTCCGTGCGTGACACGGTTCGCTGAGCCATCTGCAGTCGGACTACGCGCAGGTGGCTTCACCGACGCTTCCCACGCCGCTTGCGCCCCTGCGCGAGAATCCCATCGACGCGCGCCTTGTGCTCGAGCTCCCACTTGCGCTTCAGCGACATGTAGCAAGTCAGCGTGAGGTACGCCTTAGACTGCACCAGTAGGTTCGGCACCACGAGCGAGGTGAGGCAGATGGCGGCGAAACCCCAGTTGCTCTCCGCTGTCCCAAACAGCGACCACGCAGAAAGCGCGCCCCCGAGCAACGATAGGGCGCCGACGACGCGAATCACCCAGGTCCGGCCAATCGCATGCCCTTGGATCACCATCACGTGAGGAACCGTCGCTGCGAGCAGCATCCCCATCGTAATCCCCATGGTCCAAACATAGCGCAGCAGCGGATCCCCCCGACCCTCCAAGCCCCAGACGCTCGCCACAAGCATCCCCGCAACCATGGAATACGCAAGACAAAGACTCGGTATGAGAGCGCCCCACGCAAGTCCTCCCGGCGGAATCCAGATAAACCGCTCACGACGCATGACCGCCTTGAGCAACTCAGAAGCCTGCATTTCTACGCCACTCTCTTTAAGCTCTGACACTCAGTACGTCTCTACCGCGCTGGCCACGCCGAATACCACTCCGAAAGGCGCAGGTGGCTTCACCGACGCTTCCCACGCCGCTTGCGCCCCTGCGCGAGAATCCCATCGACGCGCGCCTTGTGCTCGAGCTCCCACTTGCGCTTCAGCGACATGTAGCAAGTCAGCGTGAGGTACGCCTTAGACTGCACCAGTAGGTTCGGCACCACGAGCGAGGTGAGGCATACGATAGCGACGAAGCGGCGGTGCTCCATCGGGCTCGTCAGGGCCCACATCGAGAGACCAACGCCCAGCAAGGATACCCAACGAACAAGTTGCAGTAGCAGCACGCGCCCGGCCGCCCGGCCGTTGTAAACCATGACCTGAGGGACCATGAATGCAGCCAACAGTGCGATGTTCACCCCCATTGCCCAGAGCTCCAGCGACAGCGGCGCGCCTTCGGTCCCCAGACGCGACACGCTAGCGATGAGCAGCCATCCCACACCGTAAGAAACGGGGCAAAGGCTCGGTATGACGGCGGCGGCAACGACGCCTCCGGGAGGCAGCCAAATAAAGCGTTCGCCCTGCGTGACCGCCTTGAGCAACTCAGAAGCCTGCGTTTCCACGCTACTGTCTTTAGGCTCTGACACTCAGTACGTCTCCACCGCGCTGGCGACACCGAACACCAGTTCGCCACCTTGCCTCAACGTCCCCGAAAGTGCGCTACCAGAGTAGGTCAATACCGCGCTCGCCGCATCTTTCAACTGGTTGCGGACCGCCGTGGACACCCCGACTGGGGTAAAGCGCTTGGGAAACAATCCGGCATTGACGAAATCTTTGAGCTGACCGTTGTTGATTCCAGGATGCTGAATGCGGACCGCCTCCTCCGCTAGACGCTTTCGCTCTTGTCGCGAGAGGCCTTGGAGAACTTGGACCATCGACTTTCGCGTCGTTGCGCGCAGAGCGAGGGCCATCTTTACGGTAACCGCCGTCGCCGTTACCGCGCCGGTGAGAGAAATAACGTCAAGGACCAGCGCTGCCCGCTGATACCACTCGTTGCTATCGAAAACATCGAGTTGGTCAGGCCTAAAGATCTCCCCGGCGACACGCGGCACTGCGATGGCGCACTGAAGGCCCGCGGTGGTCGCAGCTCCCCAGCCCAAGTACACCAAGAACAATGAGGCACCGCCCGTGATGGGGGCGGCACCCTTCGCGCCTCCGATAACGATCCACGCCAACGCAGCCGAGCCGCAGCTCAGCCCCACGTTCAGCAGCTCGGAGAGCAGCTTCCCATCGCGCGACTGCGCCACCTTGGGGTCGACGAGCGCCGGCTCTTCGATGCCTTCGCGAATCACCACGGCCTGCTGCCCCATGCCACAGTAGGGCGGGCCTTCGCGCAGCATGTGCATGCGTGCCCCGTCAAAGTAGACCACGCGCACGCCCTTGAGGTCGGGCTGCTTGTCGAGCGCCGCATAGAACGCCTGCAGGTGGATGTTGAGGGGCGGCCTATCGCTGACACGGCCTTGGTTCGGCAAGCCCTGCACCGACTTGCTCTTGTCTAACAACGCGGTGAACGTCCGCCCCCCTGGGTCGATGCGCCCGTCGGGCCGCTGCATGCCGAGCATTTTGCTCTGAAAGGCTTCAATCGCGCGGAACGTCGCGTTGCCTGCTTTGCTGTCAGCAACCAGCGGACCGAGCGGAGCGAGTTTGTGCATGTGTCCGTTCAAGAGTTCCTGAACAAGCTTCACGTCCGATGGCACATTGCGCGCGCCACGCCCTACGGATGCACTGAGACTCGCCATAACACCTTTGCGCTGCGTGGAGCCCACGCAGAGGGAGAGAAAGGAGACCTCACCCTGACGCGTAAGCTCGCGGGGTTCCAGGGGTCGCGCGCATTTTGTCGCGGAATCACCCCAACATCAGCCACGATGGTTCGCAGCTCCTGCGCTTCAAATGCACCGCAAAGAACCGATGCGTCTGCACGAAAAGCCTTGTCGGACTACCAACCACGCAATCCACTCTAGACCTTACTCTTTTCGCTGAAAGCCCTGCGAGGCGCCGACGCCGTCCAGCGCCACACCAACCTGCCTTGGCCCCGCCAACCGCTCCGCCCCTCTCACCAGCCCGCGCCCCGACGAACCTGCGCGAGGGGCTGCCTCCGGGCCCACGTCTCACGCTGCCCCACACGGACACCGCCTTAACCCAGCGCACCCTAGCCCACCCCGGCGCCGCGCACGGCCACGGGCGGCCGCTGACAAAACATTGGGGCCGTGCGCGCCGGCAATGGGGCAAGCCCCCCAAGCGATCGCAGCCGAACCGCGCGCGTCCCGGCCTTGTTGCGCAGCCCAGGTCTCCCTGTTATGGAACTCACAGATGCTGTTGAAGCTTCGCTCTTGCGATGACGACCGGTGAGTCGCTTGCGTAGAGGTCGTCGTACCTGTCGCTCCGATTCGCCCTTCGCCCCCGCGAAAGCGCAGCGCGTTGAGATTGCAGTCGACCCGCCGACCAGCTTGTTCAGAGCCGTACGCGCGAGTCGGCGATATAATACCGAGCCACGTGTTGGGACATCTGCCGCTGCGGTGGGCGCCTGCACGTCCGGTTATCCCCTGTGAACATCGCCCCCATCACTCACGTTCTGAGCCGGTCCTCAGACCCGTCATCGCCGGAGAGCTGAATGCTTGAAGCCTATCGTCAACACGTCGCCGAACGCGCTGCGCTCGGTATTCCTCCCCTCCCCCTCGATGCGCCGCAGGTCGCGGCTCTGGTCGAGCTGATCAAGCAGCCGCCGGCTGGAGAAGAAGCCTTT